>NZ_JBIUVX010000029.1:0-64944 GCF_044743175.1 Pseudomonas sp. NPDC087690 | reverse complement strand
GGGCCGAAGTTGAAGGCCCGAGTTGAGGCTTATGCTGGAACCAAGTCATAACGACGAACTCCCCGTTATCCCGGGCAAACGCTACTTCACCATCGGTGAAGTCAGCGAGCTGTGTGCCGTAAAGCCACACGTGCTGCGCTACTGGGAGCAGGAGTTTCCTCAACTCAACCCCGTCAAACGCCGCGGAAACCGCCGGTATTATCAGCGCCAGGACGTGCTGATGATCCGGCAGATTCGCGCGCTCCTTTACGACCAAGGTTTCACCATCGGCGGCGCACGCCTGCGCTTGTCCGGCGATGAAGCCAAAGATGACACCACCCAATACAAGCAGATGATCCGGCAGATGATTGCCGAGTTGGAAGACGTGCTGGTGGTACTCAAGAAATAAAAAGCTGCTTTTGAATACTTCCAGTTTTCAAAAGCTTGCGCTATATTCTTGAGCGCTCTTCGAGGTGAAGAGCGAGTTGCAAGATCAGTCGGGGCGTAGCGCAGTCCGGTAGCGCACTAGCATGGGGTGCTAGGGGTCGAGTGTTCGAATCACTCCGTCCCGACCATATAATTCAATGACTTAGGCCAATGTTCGCAGCATTGGCCTTTTTCATGCGCGTGACATTTGCGTGACTTCTCCATTTCTCACGCTTGCTTCCTCTTCAAAATTGTCAGCACCGGCCCACGTGAATCGGTTGCTGATACCATGTTCGCAGCCTCAATCAGATGCCCGAGCTCAGCGCCCGAATGGTGACTGGTGATGCTGCCGTTCTTGTGGCCCAGAAGTGCCTTTTGGTCTTCTTCGGCCACACCCGCCGCTCGAAGGCGACGGCCAAACGTGTGTCGCGTCAAATGAAAGACGTTAGCCGGTGTGCCACCTGCGTCAGGCTCTTTGCCTTTTCAACGTAACGGCGAGCATGGCTGTCGAGACTATTCCAGGCATTAGGAATATGCACGTGAGTTCGGGAAGCCCGCGCAGGTAGTAGGCGAGAAACATTCCCCAGATCATGGCTACCACAGTAGCCAATGCAAGTGATCGAGGGTTGCGCACGTTTGGTGAGGCTGCCATCGCAAGAGCATAAATTTTCCAGGCTGACCATATCCCAAGCAGCGAGATGATAAATGCGCCTATACCTCCCAGTAGAACTAGAGGGGGCTCTGGGATGACGAAAAAGAGTGGAATGAACAAAGCCACGATGCCAGCTGCGAAGAGGAGGGTGATTGGCACAAACCCGACAAGTGCTCCGATTGTCAGCGCGACTCGCAATTTTGTCAGGTTTTCCATTTCCTACCTTTAGTTCTGCACCGTTGTTTACGCGGACTTAATACCGGCAACAAGCCATTATTTCAAGCCCAAAGGGGACTATGGGCAGGCCATTATGATCTCTATAACGGTATGCATCCGGAATGCACTTTAGGTGCGCTGACCCTCATTGGGTCGGAGGGCGAAGTGATGGTGTTCGGGCTTGGCCCCAAGTGCGACGACCTGCAGTGTCTGGGTGCAATGCGCCTTGGTGAGCAGAAGTTGATTGATGTGCTGCTGGGTGGCGGGGAAGAGTAGGTGTGCCGCAGGTAAGTGCGGCACCGATGAGTCACTTAAGTTTCGTCGCTGCCTGGATGTAATCGGCGTATTTTGACAGTAGTTTCAGCTCAGCCTCGAGGTTCGTAGGCGTCGGCCCGGCCGCTTTTCTGGCTATCAACTCAAGAGCTGCAGAAACAACTAGGACTCTTCTGCCTTCCGACTTCGTCTTGTAGTAAGCCGCAGACTCAAAAATGCATTCTTTGATGGATAGGCCGTCTGAAGTTTTTTTTGCTTCGGTTGTGACGGGGGCGGCAGGCTTTTTTGTCGATTCAGTCATTTAATTGGAGCCTGTTCATTTATGGTTTCCGTTAGATAGAGGCAAAGTGACATCTTTTCAACCCGGACGTTTGGGCATACAAGAGACAATTTATGACAACCAAGCAACCCGACTAGGAGGCATCAACTCCCTCTCTGTCGGGCCGCTGTCAGTTGCCTACGGGCTAAGGTGCTTGAAGAGGCACTGACCAACAGGTTGACCATAGGCTGCGCATTCGGCTTGGATCTCGGTTAACCCCTGAGCGAAGCTTCCAATGCACAGACCCAAAAGTGCCGCAATGACGACATAGGCCCACACGCGATCAGTTGGCATCGACTGACGTTTCATCCACGAATCTGCGCATCTTGCTCCGTAAAACAGAAAGTACAGCGCAATCAGCGCAGCGACGCCGATTGCCGAGTAAAAACCCAGCGAAAAGATACTGAGGGGTTTAAGAAACTCCATTGCACATCTCCTTTTTAAGTGAGGCTCGATTGAAGCACTCTGGCATCATGCCCGCCACTCAACTGCGTGTAGTTTCTAGCGCTCGGGTGGCCTGATCACAGGACGCACTCCAATGCACAGGCCCGTGCCTCCCACGTCACTCCTTGTAGTGTCTGAGCTATCGGCCTGGGGATCGAAAACACCGGTGCCGGGCTGCAAAGCCAGTTCCTGGTCAGCGCCGATCGATTCGCAATCGTCAACACCATTGCCGGCGGCGCAATCTCGGTGCTGTTCGCAGTGCGGGGCGGTCACGATTTACAGTTCACCAACAATAGCAACGGCGTCACCATCGACTCAGAGTTCGCGCGGGTGGTGTCGGGGCAGGTGACCAACTTTCCCCGATGACGTCTACAGATCACACAATGGGAAAGTGATAAGGAAGTTACGTGCTACGGAAGCTCATTTTGATGTTGGCTATTTCACAGTTGAGTGGCTGCGCCTGGCTTGGCGCGGTTACCAATCCGAACAGCTCATATGACTGCTATGACGGTGTTGAGGGTGAATACGACCTTTGGATGTTTCTCGGCCCGCTTGTGTTCATCGACTTACCATTTACCTTCGTAGCTGACACCATCTCGCTGCCGTTTTGCGCGCTTTGACGCCAGTCCCCTAGACATCGATTCGACACTTGAGTCGTTGCAGGCGGGCGCTATATGTCGCCGTTTTGTCCACGTCGGGGTGTGATCTGGCAGGTGCCAATCCTTACATCAGCCCAGTTCATTGCTCGGGCTTCGCTGCTTGGAAGCTCGCCGCTTGGCGGCGGGATTCAGATCACAGCCCGATGTGCTCTCACAGAGAGGATCGGGCTGTTAACGACAGGCTGTTGTGGCGCTCGTTGCTCAGTCGTAAATGCCGTAGTTGAAATCGTCCTCGTCGCAGTCAACGACAATCTTCGCGGAAGGCTTTTGCAGTTGATCCCGCAGGCAGATTCGTACAGGGTGGGTGGATTATGCGCTGCAGAAATCAGCTGCAATGATTCATGCTTTTTTTGAAAGTTTAAGGATGATTCGATGAAAGCCGCTCTGATCATTTCGGCATGCCTCTTTGCATCCGGTTGCGCCCAGATTGTTCCGGTCGTTAATGAAGCCGAACAGCAAAAATATGATCCTGCCTCTACTGCTCGAATCAGGGTTTATTCAAACCCCAATCTCCGGGCTTCCTACACACCAGGTAAATCTTGTGAAGAGTACAGAGCGAACGCTGATGCAGAGGTCAGCCGAAAAAAAGGTCAGGTGAATCTGCTAGGCATGTCGCCCGGGCAGTATGAAAACGAAGTCATCGGAATGCGCCCTTCGTGGCACTCCGCGCATTTGTCTTATAGAGAGAAATACTCGGAGCTTGTCCTGCCAGCGGGCGTGCCAACGGTAATCTCGATAATCTCCTTCCAAGGGGTCATGTGTAATGCACCTGCACGATCCTTTACTCCTCGCGCCGGAAAAGATTACGAGGCCTATCTTGCGTTTCAGACAAAGCATGCAGCGCTCGGTATCTGCCAAGTGGTCATTCAAGAGTTGAGCGATCGTGAAACTCCGGAGCCCGATGAGGTGGTCAAAACTGGCATCTGTGTCCCGGTAGGGGAAAGCCGCTTGGGTAATTGGCGGACTGAAAACAAGTGAATATGAACCCCTCCTCGAGTTCGCTAACCATGAACAGCATTCCCCACCTGAACGATCTCCTGTTCTCGCACAACTGTGTCATCTCAATGAACATCGAGATGCAGGATTTCAAGTACGACCTGTCGTTAACCATGTCGTCCTCCAACAATCCAGAAACAGCCGCTGTCACGGTAAAATTCCATGACGTCAGCGCACTGCACCTGAAAGGCTTCGGCGGTGGACTGACTCAATTCATGGATCTGAGCGTGACCCGAATCGACGATGGTCTCGACAGAATCAGATATGAGCTGAGGGATGTTGAAGAAGAAAAAATCTCGTTCTACTTCTTCAGCTTCAGCGCAACTGTTCAAAAGGTATGAACATGCTGAATTTAACAGGATCCTCGTGCCAACTGCAGGCGCGCATTCAGCAACGATTCACGCCTCGCCACCGACGCAATGGCGGTATTGCGCTGCTCGTTGGCTGGGCTGTCGGGATGATGGTCTATCCCGGTCAATATCTGCTTTATCCCGCTATATGCGGGATCATCACCTTGTTCAGCAGCATGGATAGAGTATCGAAACAGCGACTTTTTTAGCATCTTTGCTCTTTACCCGAATTCGCTTTGCCATCAGGAGAAAAACAAATGAAACGGATGTTGTTGATCGGGCTGTTCGCAGCATTACTTACCGGTTGTGGCGATCCAAAACTGGACGCAACCACTGAAGCATCCTTGCAGGAGTCCTCTAAAAAGGTTGCTGAAAAGCTCTCTCCAGACGAGAAGAAACAGTTCTCGGCAGACCTGATGCTGATTGCCTTGAGCAATCTGAGTCTCGGCAATACGTCGCTGGTCGGCGTGCAGCAGAGCAACAGTTTAAGCCTGGATGGAAAGACCGCTGCCGACGTAAATACGATGGCAGCGACCATTCGCGCGGCGACCGAGCAGAAGAAAAAACAGCAGGCGTTATTGGAAATCAAGGAACTGAAATCCAAGGCTGCTTCTGCCGAAATCGCGAAAAACGAGCTGGCGAAGTTTGCCGTATCGAAGTCCAGGCTTCTGGAGCAGCAAGCTGACAAGTACTCCAAGATCGCTCAGCCGGTTATTGAGTTGACTGTGCAGAATGGCACTTCGCATCCAGTCTCGCGCGCATACTTCAAGGGCACCATTGCCAGCCCTGAACGAGCGGTTCCATGGTTTGTCGACGCTTTCAATTATGAAATCAGCGGTGGTCTGGAGTCTGGTGAAAGTGCGACCTGGCAACTTTTGCCCAACAAATTCGGTAAGTGGGGCAAGATTGAAGCGCCGGCTGGAGCCATTTTTACCGTCGAGGTCTACCGGCTGGATGGCCCGGACGGCAAAGCGCTTTTTGATGCCGGCGGCCTAAGTGAGAGCGAACAGGCGCGACTGGATGCCCTGCAAAATCAGTATGGCCCGACTTGATCGCCTGACTCACAAAAAAAACCCGCCTCGGCGGGTTTTTTCTGTCTGTTGATCCACATAACCCTTCAGGTAGTTTTGCCCGAGGTCTTTTGCGCGGCATCAATGCAAAGCGAGTAATACGTCTTCTGAAATTCATCGACCAAGCCCTGTCGCATCTTGGCGTCGGGTTGCTGCGGGAATTCATAGGCCTTTCCGATCAAACTTTTGTACAAACTGCCTACGTATTCACTTTCTTTTCCGGCGGCGTCGGCCATCTCCAGCACGGTTGTACGGGGTACGCCTTCTTGTCTGGCATTCATGATTGCTCTGGCCGAGTTCTCTACTCGTTTGCACTCTTCCAAAAGCTCGTTGGGCAGATTGGCGCTGTTAGCCGCAAGGCTGGTGAACATTAGCGTTGCTGCTACAAAAATTCGTTTGATCATGACGCGCCATCCTTGATTTAGAGCCTGAACTTTACCATTCATGGCTCAGCGCCACCATCTGCCGAGTTTGCTCAAGTTAACGGCCAGAGAGAATTCATTGCCCGGATTTTTTCATATCTCCTGAATCACTCGAACCCTCGGCATCCTTCTGCGTCTCGTGCGCTTCAGCCCCGGAATTGGAGCCCGAAGCCTCTTCTCCTTTCTTGTTCGCTTTTTCTTCTTTCGACTCCGACCCTCCCTGATTCACTCCCGGAATTGCCGTCGGCGGCATCGAAGAACCGCTGGTTTTTTCCACGGCAAGCGCAAACAGCGGGCAGATCGAAATCAGGCCAGCCAGCCCGATTACAGCCATTTTATTGTTCATGAGATTGTTTTCCGAGCAAGGGCATGTACTGCATTGGAAGAACCAAAGAGCTGATCGTGCGAATCATCAGACCGGCGGCATCCCCCTATCGGACTATGCAGGCGCGCTCCGCCAGACGAATAGAAGGCGCCGCCTTGACCCAATCATGACCCCCGCCGAGTCGGCGGCGCAGTTGTCTGCGGCCATCGCCGCGAAGCGCTTTTGGGGGTGCACTGCACAAGGGCTTTGAAGCGGCAGTGCAGCTTCGTGTACAAAGCATCCTCGAAGAATCCAGCCCACAGTTTCAAATGTCAGATGTTAAGGAAGACGTCCATGCCAGTCGATAAACAGATCGCCCCGATTCTCCAGCAATTCAGCGAGCTGCCAGCACCCGATTACGGCCAGCTCGATGCCGCGCAATACCGGCAGTTTTTCGACAACATGCAGCCGGTCATTCCCGGTGAACCGATGAGCGAGGTGCGCAATCTGCGCGTTGCCGGCGCGGTCGGTGAACTCGATGCGCGACTGTATCGACCCTCGGAAGAACACGATTTACCGCTGTTGGTGTATTTCCACGGTGGCGGTTTCGTCGTTGGCAACCTCGATACCCACGACAATCTTTGCCGCTCGCTGGCGCGCCAGACCGAAGCAGTGGTGGTGTCGGTGGCTTATCGCCTGGCACCGGAGCATCCGTTCCCGGCAGCACCGCTGGACTGCTATCAGGCGATATGCTGGCTGGTTAAGCACGCGGCCGAGTTGGGTGTCGATGGCAGTCGTCTCGCCTTGGCCGGGGACAGCGCGGGCGGCAACATGGCGCTCGCGGTCAGTCAATTGGCGGCACAGCACCAAAAGCCGAAGATCAGCTACCAGTGCTTGTTCTATCCGGTGACCGACGCACGTAACGACAGTCCATCCTATGCGGAATTTGCCGAAGGGTTTTTCCTCACGGCGAACATGATGGACTGGTTCTGGCAGCAATATCTGCCAAAGGCCGGGCAGGGCGATGATCCGCTGGCCTCGCCGTTACGCGCCGCAAGTCTGGCGCATATGCCTCCGACTACGTTGATCACTGCCGAATTCGATCCGCTGCGCGATCAGGGCGAGGCGTTTGCCCGGCGCCTGCGAGAAGCTGGCGTGAGCGTCCGTGACCAGCGTTGCGACGGCATGATTCATGGGTTCATCAGCATGGCGCCGGTGGTCGAGCGCGCCGCGCAAGTGCTGTCCGAGGCCGCCGCCGATTTGCGTCGGGCGCTCATCTGACACGCTCGATTCAGGTTGCAGTCGACCCGGCCATTTCCGCCGAAATCGCGCCGGGTTACAACATCAGCGAGGCCGGCGGCCCCCGTCCCACCGCGCACTGCTCGGCGACCCGCGCCACGCCCCCCGGCGCGTGTCATTTGCCGCACTCAAACTGGCAAAAAGAAACCCGTGCAGGAGCAAAGCTCGCTCGCTAAAGCGTTCGTTCCGCCAGAAAACATTCCTTTTTCTGTACGACGTGGTTGATCCGAAGCGTTAAAGAACACGTGTCGTTGATCGGTCCTGCGGACACAAAAAACCGCGATCCCCTCACCAGAGAATCGCGGCCTACCAACACCCAACCCCTACTGCTGCAAAACCGTCGCCTGGTTGGCCGAGCCGAACTGCTGAATATTTGCCGTTTGCGTCACGCCACTCTGATCGACGTTGGCAATGTTCCCGGTACCGCCCTGGGTCACGTACGCCACGTTCATGGTGTCGGTCTGTTTGACCGTGATCATGTTGTCGCTGCCATACAACTGTGCGGTATATGCCTGGTTGCCCGAACCGGACTGATCGAACTCTGCGCTGTTGCCCGTGCCGTTCGATGAGCCCTGCACCAGGTTGGTGGTCCCGCGCTGATCGGAGATCAGAATGTTGTCGCTACCATTCTGATCAAAGTACAGCTCGTTATACGACTCAGCCTGGCTGACCGTGGTCTTGTTGCCCGTGCCAGTCTGATGCGTGGTCATCACTTGGCCGACGCCATCCTGAGTGAAGCTGGCGATGTTGCCATTGCCCGCCTGAGTAACCGTCGCACGCTGGCCGCTGCCGAACTGCCCACCCGACTGCGGGCCTTTCCAGTTGCTGGCGTAAACCTTGTTGTCATTGCCTACCGAAGTGGCGTTGAGCACATGGCTGTCGCCGTTCTGGTAGGTGAAGTGCACGTTGCCGTTACCCACCTGGTACAGCGCCAGCGTCGAGTTGACCGACTCGAACTGGTCGGCGTAGATCGCGTTGCTGTTGCCGACCTGGGTGACGGCGGCGCTGTTGTTTTCGCCAAAGCTCTGGTCGACCACGGTTTCGTTGCTGTCACCGTACTGGTTGACGGTGGCCTGGCTTGCCAGTTGCGAGTCTTGCCAGATTTCAGTGCCGTTGAGGTTGCCGAACTGGTTGATGGTGATGTTGCCGCCGGTGCCGTTGCGTTGGTCGCCGTAGGCGTAGTTGCCATCGCCGGCCTGGTTGATGCCGATCTGGCCGCCGTTGTGCAGCACTTGTTCGGCGGTGCCGTAGTTGGCGGTGCCGTACTGGGTGATCACCGCGCTGTTGCCGGTGCCTTCATAGAGTTGCTCGATGTTGGCTTCGTTGCTGTCGCCGAACTGCAAGGTTTTGCCTTCGCTGCCGTTCTGCGAATCCTGATAGATGAACGAGAAGTTGCCGGTGCCTTGCTGCTGTTGCAGCGCGTTGTTCGGTGAGCCGAAGCCCAGTGACTGGCTGGCATGGGCGGTGTTGAAGGCGCCGACTTGTTGCTGGGTGATGGTGGCGTTGTCTTCGTAAAGCTGTTCGGCGTAACCGGCGTTGTAGTCGCCGACGGCGTCCTGGGTGATCACGCTGGTGGCGTGGTCTTGCACGGCGGCGGCGTCGTTGCCCTGGCCCAGTTGGGTCTGGGTGGCGCTGCTGAACGGTGCCTGGGTCTGTTTCACATCCGCGATGTTGGCGGTACCGGCCTGGCTCTGGGTGGACAGGCTGTCGTCGGCCATGGCCTGGGCACTGATCATGACCAGCAGGGCGGCGGTGAGGGGCGTCAGTTTGAACATGATTGAACTCTCCGATGATTTGCAGTGCTTAGCGATATTGCTTGACCGAAACGCTCATGCCGTTGCCCGACTGAGTCACGGCGCTTTGCAGCCCCGCGCCGGCCTGCTCGATGCTGGCGTCGTTGTTGTTGCCGTTTTGCGAAATCTGCGCGCGGTTATGGCTGCCGTTTTGCGTGATCGCGGCGGAGTTGCCGGAACCGTTCTGGTTGATCAGGGCCATCAGGTCGCTGCCCTGTTGCAGGATGTACGCCTCCTGATTGCTGCCCGACTGCACGATCTGCCCGAGCAGCGACTGACCGTTCTGTTGCAGAAGGGCGACGTTGGCCTGGCCAAGCTGGTCGATCAGGGCTTGCTGACCCACCGGTGGGGGCAGTTCGCCGAGGTCGCTGCTGGTCGGGGCCAGATCGTCGTTGTCCATCAGGTCTTCGCCGCGCACACCCGCACTGCCGCACAGCAGAAGCAGGCAAAGCAGGGCGGCGGTCGGCGTGTTCATGGCTCACATCCTGTCAGGCGTTAACCGGTTTCAAATTAGCCCCAGCCACCCGAGAGCGGCTGGGGATCAGGCCTACAGCGTGGTCACCGAGACTGTGCGCACGGTGCCTTGGGACGAACGGATCGTCGCGGTCGGGTTGGCCGATGGCACTACCAGCGTGTTGTTCAGCGTCAGCCGCCAGCGTCCGGTCAACGGCACCGTGGTGGTGCCAAGGGTGACCAGCCCGGTCGGGGTGGTGACCTGCACGGTGATGGTGTTGCCGGTGGTCACCGACGAAGTACCGGTGAAGTCCCAGTTGAAGCGCCCGCCGGAGCGTGCCTGCACCGTGGAAGCGGTGACGGCGAACGTTTCCGCCGCTGGTCTTGGCGACACTTGCACCGTGACCGTGGCCGGCGTCGACAGGGCACCGAAGTTGTCCCGGGCGATGTAGGTGAAGGTCGTGGTGAACGCCGTGGTCACGGTGGCCGGTGGGGTGTAGGTGATCACCGTTCCGTTGCTGCTGACCGTGCCGCGACCAGCGGCGGGTTGGGTCAGGCTGGCGACGGCCAGAGGCACGTTGCCTTCCGGGTCGGTGTCGTTGGCCAACACGTTGATCGGGATCGCCACACCGAGCGTGGCGACGGCGTCAGCGACGGCGGTCGGTGGCTGGTTCGGTGCGACGGTAATCGTCACGGTGGCCGGGTTGGCCGAAGCCAGGCCTTTGGCGTCCTGCGCCTTGTAGGTAAAGGTCGTGGTCAGTGGCGCGTTCACCACCGCTGGCGGGGTGTAGACCACGGCAGCGGTGCCGCTGAGGGCGACGGTGCCTTGGCCGGCTGCCGGTTGGGTCAACGCGGTGATGCCCAGCGGATTATCGCCATCGGGATCGCTGTCGTTGGTCAACAGGCTGAGGGTGATCGGCACGCCGAAGCTGGTGCTGCCGGTGTCCGCGTTGCTGATTGGCGCCTGGTTTTCACCAGTGTCCGGCGCAGTGCCGACCACGACGACAGCCTCGGTGTCACTGCCGCCGGCGGCGGATTTCACCGTCACGGTGGCCGGTGGCTGAGTCAGGTCGGCAACGGTAATGCGCTGCAGGGTGCCGGTCTTCGACAGACGTCCGTAGCCTTGGGCAACCATGTCCGGAATCGCCACTTCATCGCTCGATGTCGCTTCGATCAACAGGCTTTTGTTGGCCCAGCTGTAGCGCGCGGTTTGTACTTTCACCACGTCGGTGAGCTTGGCCGAGACGGCGGTCGGACGCGTGGTACCGGTGGGGTTGGTCGCGGTCACGACGACTACCGGAGGTACCGCGCCAGTGCCCAATCGGTGGCCGAAGAACAGGCCGTTGTTGTCACCCAACAGGCTGGTCTGGCACGGCGTCGGCGGTGGGCCAGGCAGCAGCGCCACGCTTTCGCGAAAGCACAGACTTGAGCTGTTAGCCGCTTTGGCGAACACTTCTGCACGCACGCCGGCAGCGGTGCGGCGATAGGTGGCGCGGTCGATTTCCACTTGGGTTTGCTGGCGGTTGTCGAGCACTTTGCCGGACAGGCTGAACACGTTTGACTGGATGGTTCCGGCAGGCCCGGTGATCCGCAGGAAGTTGGTGTTGAACGGGCTGCCCGTCACCGCTTCGTTGAGGTTCGGGTCGCCGACAAACGTTTCCGTGGCACCGGTGTCCGGGTTCACTTCGGTGTAGGGGCCGTTGACGCTGCGCAGGAACGGGCCGATGGCACCACCGACAGCGCCGGAGAAATTACCCGGCGCGCCAATGCCGATGTCGCGAGTGATGTTGATCGCTCGCCGACCGGGGGCGGTGACGTTGACCGTTTCCACGCCATAGGGGTGAGTGATGGTGTAGGTGCCGGCAACGGGCACGTTCACCCGGATGCGAATCCGCGCGAAGCTTTGCTGATCACCATCCACAGGATTTTCCGAGGCGAACGCTGCTTCTATCCCGGCGACATAAGCATCCACGCCATAGCCGGCAGGATTGTCGGCAATTGCGGTTTCGGCCAGGAACCAGAAGGCTTCCGGCGGCCAGTTGTCAGGGAAAATCATCGGCTGGGCGTCGTCGTAGATCCCCGGCTCGGCGAGCAGGATGCACATGTAGGCCGGCGGCGTGGTAGCCGCCACGCGCGAGCTGGCCGCGCGCGACTGACAGAGCTCCATCGACAGCTGATTTTCGTCCTGATACCACATCGGGAATTTCCCGGTGGCGAAGGTGTAGGGGCCGGGGTCGACGGCGGCGAGTTGCGCATAGGCACTGCCGGTCAGCGAGAGAGCGAGCCCGAGCGCGTTGAGCGCAAAGCGTGGCCACTTGTTCATGATGCCTCCTGATGCGGATCTGGGCATGTGAGCGTTCATTGCACGATGACCACTTCTTCGGTGTCGCTGCCGCCGTTGGACGACGTCACGCGAACCCGGGACGGCGGAATCGGCGAGATCCCGGTGGCCAGCGTTTTCACCGCGCCGTCGCCACCGAGTGCACCGATGGCGGCGCCGCTGCCGGAGGTGGCGGTGAGTAGTGGCGGTGAGGTTTCGTCGCTGGTCGAGGCTACGACGGTGAGTTGTCCGGAGCTCAGGCTGTATTGAGCGCTCTGGATCACCACCAGGTCGGTCAGGGCCATGGGCAGGGTGGTCGGCGTGCTGCTGGCGATGGCCAGGTGGTTGTCGGCGGTCACCTGCAGCGTGGTCGGCAAGGTCGGGTTGGCCGACGATTGCGCGTACCAGCTACCGGTGCTGTTGGCCTCGGTCATGTTCAGCACGGGCGTGCTGCTGGTGATGGCCGCTGTGCCCGGTGCCGGCGGCGCGAGGACAAACACGTCTTGCTGCGCCACCGGTGCGCTGTCGCCGGCCTTGCGTGAGTAGGTGCTGCGCTGCGCGATCATCGGCGTGGGTCGAACCACGGTCGACAACTTGCCGGAGACGGCAAAGGTGGTGGCGCGCAGATCCAGACCGTTCGGGCCTTCGATGCGCACGTAGTTGGTGTTGAACGGGCTGCCAGTGACCGCCTCGCTGAGGTTCGGGTCGCCAACGAATTGTTCGGCGGCACCGGTCAGCGGGTTGGTCTCGGTGTAGGGGCCGTTGACGCTGCGCAGGAACGGGCCGATGTCACCCTTGAGCGCGCCGTCGTAGGTTTTCGGCGTGCCGATGCCGATGTCGCGGGTCATGTTGATTGCACGGCGGCCGGGGGTGTCGATGTTGAACACGTCGACGCCGTACGGGTGGGTGATCACGTAGGTACCGGCGGTCGGCACATCGACGCGAATACGGATCCGCGCGAAGCTGACTTGATCGCCCTCGACCGGTTCCTCGGCAGCGAATGCGGCTTCGATGGCGCTGACGTAGGTCAGGTCGATGCCGCGTGCGGCGTCGACAAGGGTGGTCTCGCCGGTGAACCAGAACGCTTCATCGGGGAAGTTGCTCGGGAACACGATCGGCTGGGCGTCATCGAACACCCCGGGAGTTGGCAGCAGCGAGCACATGTACGACGGCGCGCCGGGAGCGCTGGGCACCCGCGAGCTGAGTGCTTTGGACAGGCACAGATCCAGCGTGCGACCGTGGGTGTCCTGATACCAACTGGCGAAACCACCGGTGGCCGGCGCGTACGGGCCCGGATCAACAGCAAACAAAGCGGCCTGGGCAATGCCCTGGGCCAAGGCGCTCACGACCAGGACGGTCGCGGTTTTGGACAGTAAAGGGTGCATGAGTTAATCCCTCTATCAAAGTACCTGCCCCTTGGGGATGGGTCAGTTGAAGGGGCCTGTACACCTTCCATGCCAAGGTGCGGTGAATGGGCGGGAGAAGGCCGGATTAGAAGGGTTCGCAGGAATGAAGCCGGGGTTTTTGGCCAGCGGGGAAAGGGCGTCATTCCCCAGAATCGGGGACGGTGGGGATGACCATCATTGTCCGCCTTACACAAACCCCCTGTAGGAGTGAGCCTGCTCGCGATAGCGGTCTCCCTGTACCAAAAATCTCAGCTGACCCACCGCGATCGCGAGCAGGCTCACTCCTACAAGGGATTAGCGGTGTCTGTGGGATCAGCGCAACCGGGGCGATATCCCCGCAACCGGGCAAACCCCCACCCGTGGGCTATAACCCTATAGGGACGTATAGAGAAGTCGCCGCCATGAATATGCAGTCGAAATCGCTACCGGTCGAGGAGGGCAATCTGCGCTTGAGCTCGCGCAAGCAGTCGTTCAACCTGCTGCGCTGGTTTTCGCTGATCAGCATGGCGGTGATTGGTACCGTGGCCATCGCGCTTGGCGCGGTGTCGACGCGTTTTGTCATTGATGAAAGCGTGCAGCGTGATGCCTTGCTCACCGCACAGTTCATTCAGGCGATCGCCTCGGCCGAGGTGCGCCATGTGTCGATTCCCAACGTGCGGACCATGGGTGAATTGCTTGACCCACGTCAGGACACGAACTTTCCCGAGGTCAGTCCGCAAGCCCGGGCCGATGCTCGGGGCGAGTTTCTCGATCACATCGAACACTTGCCGGACGTGATTCTCGCCAATATTTATGCGCCCGACCGCCAGGTGATCTGGTCAACCAACCCCGCGCTCATTGGCACCAACATTCATGCCGATGAAGACCTCGATCGCGCCTTTAACGAAAAAATCCCCGTTTCTGCCAGTTACCACGATGTCGACAAGGCCCGCGAAGAACAGAAATTCATCACGCCGCCGGACTACATCTTCATCGAGAACTACATCCCGCTGTTCGACGCCGAGGGCAAGAACGTCACGGCGATGGTCGAGATTTACAAGGAACCCAAGGATCTGATCGCGCGCATGGAGCGCGGGATGGTGCTGATCTGGCTGGCCACCGCGCTCGGCGGCGGGCTGATTTATCTGGGCCTGTACTGGATCGTGCGGCGTGCGGCGATTCTGCTCGCGGCCCAGCAAAAACAACTGATCGCCAATGAAACCTTTGTCGCCCTGGGCGAGATGTCTTCCGCCGTGGCACACAGTTTGCGCAATCCGTTGGCGACCATTCGTTCCAGCGCTGAACTGGCGCTGGAGTTCGATGCCGGCCCGGCCGAGAAGAACATCAACGACATCATCGGTCAGGTCGACCGCATGTCGAAGTGGGTACGCGAACTGCTGCAATCGCTGCGACCACTCAACGATGACCCGGAACCGGTGAACCTGGTGGCGGCGTTGCACGAAAGCCTGGTGGCGTTCGAACAACAGATCGCCAGGGCCGGGGTGAGGGTGGTGTTTCATCCGCAACACACGCCGATGGTGCTCAGCCAACCGGTGCAACTGACGCAGATCCTCAACAGCCTTTTGGCCAATGCACTCGAAGCGATGGACAAGGGCGGCACATTGACCGTCAGCCTTGAACCAAGCGATGACCGGGGTGTGTGCGTGGTGCTCAGCGATACCGGTAAAGGCATGAACGAAGAGCAACGGACCATGGCCTTCCGGCCGTTTTTCACCACCAAAACCGGTGGTCTGGGCGTCGGCCTGGTGCTGGTCAAACGCATCATGGAACGCTTCGGTGGCGGCGTGACCCTCGACAGCCGCGAAGGCGAGGGCACCACCGTGCGCCTGGCCTTCCAACTCGTCCCCTGATTCACATATTCCCTGTAGGAGCCGCCGAAGGCTGCGATCTTTTGATCTTGATCGTTCCCACGCTCTGCGTGGGAATGCCTCAAGGGACGCAGAGCGTTCCAATGGGACGCAGAGCGTCCCGGGCTGCATTCCCACGCAGAGCGGGGGAACGATCACTCTTAAGGATCGCAGCCTGCGTCAGTTGGTACACAAGTTTATAAACGCCGCAAAAACTTATGAACTTCCCCCACCAGTGGGTGTCAAGCCCCGGTCACCGGGAAGTGGGGAAACCCACAGCATCCCCAAGCCCCTGTTACAACTGGAAATAATTTCTTGGCGCACTAGTTGCAAAACACCATCACCCCTTCCTTGATGAGGCGGCTGGTGATGGATAGAACAACGCGTGACCCAAGCAACACCTTCCTGCTGACGCCGTTGAGCGTCTTTCTGATGTTGACCCTTGGCACCATGGCCGGCGTCCGCGCCAGTCCCATTGATGACGAGCGACAGCCAGAAGTCTCCGACCCCTCGGCTTACTACGACGAACCGGCCGACCGCGCTGGCGCGCTAAACGCCATTCTGACCATGCCGGAGGCCAACGAAGACTCCTTCGATCTACCTGACGGGGTCAAAGGCGATCGCGCTGAAACGCGTATCGAAAACGTCCTGCCACCCTCCGTGCAGACCAGTTTCAACTACCCCACCAACGGCAAGCCGAGCCCGCTCTATGGCGCGCAGCCGTTCACCCAGCAGTTGACCCTGTTCGAAGAGTTCGGTCCGGAAAAACTCGACCCGACCACCCCGGCCGCGCCGCTGCCGTTTCCACCAGCGGCGATCGGCCCGGCACCGGCTCAGGACCCGAACAACATCGCCCGCAGCGCGCCACCCGGCACTGCGCTTGATGCGTTCCTGCGGCAACCCGGTCTGACGCCATTCCCCAGCCAGTTCGCCAACGTCGTCGACCGCAATCCGTGGCAGGCGCAGATCGAGGTGTACCTCAACCGCCATATCGGCTCATCCGCCGAAGGCCGGCCACCAGGAAAAGGCTGGGCGCATCAGCGCTGGAACGAGTTCTACCCGCAAGTCGCCTACAAAACCGTGCAGACCGGCGCGCGCCTCAATGGTGGCCTGCGTGACAGCGTGCAAATGCACCATTACGCCGTCGGCGAATTCGGCCCCGGCGGCCTGTATCACAACGTCGCTGGCGTACCGCTGACCGATGGCACCGCCAAAGGTGTCGACCCACGTTTCCACCCGGCCATGCCGGCGCAAAACCACAACTCGGTGTGGACCTTCGACGGCACGTTGCCGCCAAAACTGTTGATGGTGCGCTACGGCCAACCGGTGATGATGCGTCACTACAACGGCTTGCCGATCGACCCGTCGGCCAACCGAGGCTTCGGTCTGCATACGATCAGTACCCACGAGCACAACGGTCACGCGCCGGCGGAAAGCGATGGCTATGCCAACGCGTTCTTCTTCCCGGGGCAGTTCTATGACTATCGCTGGCCGATCCAGCTCGCCGGTTACGACAGCATCAACACCAAGGCTGAAGACCCACGTGCGGCGTTCCCTTGCGCACCGGGTGAAACCTTGTGGGTCAACGACCTGGCCCCCGCGAAGAAAACCTGCGACCACGGCACGATCAAAATCCGTGGCGACTGGCGCGAGACCATGAGCACTCACTGGTTCCACGATCACATGCTCGATTTCACCGCGCAGAACGTCTACAAGGGCAACGCGGCGATGATGAACTATTACAGCGCGCTGGATCGCGGCAATGAATCGGTGGACGACGGCGTCAACCTGCGTCTGCCCAGCGGCAGCGCCTTGCCATGGGGCAACCGTGACTACGACGTCAACCTGGTGTTTGCCGACAAGGCGTGGGATCAGGAAGGGCAGTTGTGGTTCAACCCGTTCAACACCGACGGCTTCCTCGGTGATCAGTTGCTGGTCAACTGGCAGTGGAAACCGACCCTTGATGTGCGTGCGCGCAGTTATCGCTTCCGCATCCTCAACGGCTCGGTGTCGCGCTACTTCAAACTGGCGCTGGTGCGGGAAATCAAAGGCACCAGCGGCGAGTTCCAGGGGCCGAAAAACTCCGGCGTGTCGTACAGTCGCGTGCCGTTTCACATGATTGCCAACGACGGCAACATCATGGAACACAGCGTACCGTTTGACGGCAGCATGGATCTCGATGCCGATGGCGACAAACAGAACCACAACGCGATCCTGCCGACTCAGGGTATCGCCGAGCGCTTCGACATCATCGTCAACTTCTCGAAAAACGGCATCAAACCGGGGGACAAGCTGTTCTTCGTCAACCTGCAGGCTCACGACGACGGTAAGGGACCCAAAGATGTCATCCCGCTGGGCGACATCCTGTCGGAGAGATACCTGGCGGTGATCAAGCAGACCAGCAAGGGCCCGCAGTGGGACAGAGGCGATCCGGTGGTTGGCAAGGTCTTGCAGCTCAACGTCAAGGCCTACACCGGCCAGGATCTGGCGATGAACCCGGCAGCCTACGAACCGGCGAAACCGGGCAAGGCTGAAGGGCTGGTGATGATCCCGCTGAAGCTTCACCGCGACAATGCTGCCGACAAAGCCGTGCTAGCCAAGGCTCGCCACCGCACCTTCACCTTCGGCCGCTCCGACGGCACCGATGAAGCGCCATGGACGGTCAAGACCGATGGCGGCTTCGGCTTCCACATGGACCCGCGTCGCTTGAATGCTTCGACTCAGCTGTCCAGCGGCCCGACCGATGCCGGTATCACCGGGTTCGGCACCCTCGAAGTGTGGAACATCAAGGCCGGCGGCACGGGCTGGAGCCATCCGGTGCATGTGCACTTCGAAGAGGGGATCATCCTCAGTCGCGGCGGCAAGGCCCCGCCAGAGTGGGAAAAATGGGCGCGCAAGGACGTCTATCGCATCGGCTCGGAAAAGGACGGTCTGGACAGCGTCGAAATGGCGATCAACTTCCGCGAGTTTGCCGGGACGTACATGGAGCACTGTCACAACACCCAGCATGAAGACAACTCGATGCTGCTGCGTTGGGACCTTGAGAAGCCCGGGCAACTGCAACTGATGCCAACCCCACTGCCAAGCTGGGACGGTGTGCGCTACGTCAACTCTGCCGCGCTGCCTACCTTCCGCAACGGTGACGGTGTTGGCCCACAAGTGGTGGTCAAACCATGAACCGCCGGCACGCTGACCGCCTACCGCAGCATACCCCGCGCTCCCGAGCGCTGGGCATGCACCTGGTGCTGATGCTGGTGGCCTGTGTGCTCGGCAGCCGTGTGCTGCTGGCACACCAGGCCAGCGTCGGCGAATCGTCAGCGGCCAGTGAATCCGCCACCCCGTGGGGTGGCGACTATTTCCCCAATACCTTGCTGACCGATCAGGACGGTCGGCAGGTGAATTTCTTCGATGACCTGATCAAAGACAAAGTGGTGGTGATCAACTTCATCTTCACCTCGTGCAGCGACTCTTGCCCACTGGAAACTGCACGCTTGCGCCAGGTGCAGAAACTGCTCGGCGATCGGGTCGGCCAGGACATCTTTTTCTACTCGATCAGCATCGATCCGCTCAGTGACACCCCCGAAGTGCTCAAGGCCTATTCGCAACGCTTCAAGGTCGGCCCCGGCTGGAAGTTTCTCACCGGCGAGATCGAAGACGTCACCGACTTGCGCAAGAAACTCGGGCTGTTCATCGAAGGTGTCGACAACGGTCGCAGCAAGGATCACAACCTCAGCCTGATCGTCGGTAACCAGAGCACCGGGCGCTGGATGAAGGCGTCGCCGTTCGAAAATCCGTGGATCCTCGCCGATCAACTGGCCAACACCCTGCAGAACTGGAAGCAGCCGAGCATCGAGGAAAGCTACGCCAATGCCCCGGACATTCGCCCGCCCAGCAACGGCGAAGAACTGTTCCGCACCCGCTGCGCCTCCTGCCACAGCCTTGGCCCTATGGATGGGCAGGGCCTCGGCATGCGCAGCATCGGCCCGGACCTGATCGGCGTGACCCGCAAACGCGACCCGAAATGGCTCAATCGCTGGATTCGCGAGCCGGATCGCCTGCTCGCGGAAAAAGACCCGATCGCGTTGCAACTGTATGAACAATTCGAGCGAATTCCGATGCCCAACCTGCGCCTCGACGAGCCGTCCGCGCAGTCGATCATCGACTTTCTCAGTGAAGAAACCGAGCGCCAGCATCCGCCCACCGCTGCCGTGGCCGACGGGGCGTTGACGCCAGTAAAACCGGGCGATCCAGCCGCAGCGGTGAGTCGTATGCAGTAGCGGCGAAATAGCATCATTGAACCGTGTGTCGCGGTCAGAGCCACCTACACTGATCTCTGTACGCGACTCGATAGAAAAACTCCAGGGCACTCCCATGCAGCGACTGGAAGCACAAAAAACCTCTGCACCGAACCCATCGGTCGCAGGCAAGGGCTGGCGCGAGCAGTTCAATCTGCTGCGCTGGTTCTCGCTCGCGAGTTTTTTCATCATCGCCGCCGTGGCGCTGGGGTTGGGTTATATCTCCACGCGCTTCGTGGTCACCGAAAGCGTCGAGCGCGACGCGCTGCTGACTGCGCAATTCGTCCAGGCCATCGGCGCGGCGGAAATGCGTCACGCGAAAATCAATCCGAACCGGACGATGGGCGAAATGCTCGACCCGCGCCAGGACAACCACTATCCCGATGTTGACCCGGCGTTACAGGCTTCGGCACGCACCGAGTTTCTCGATCACGTCGAACACTTGCCGGACATTTTGCTCGCGACCGTTTATGCGCTGGATCGCACGGTGATCTGGTCGACCAACGCTGAGCTTATCGGCGTGCACATCAAGGATGACGATGAGCTCGACGAATCATTCGAGATGAAAGTGCCGGTGTCTTCCAGCTACCACAAGATCGACGATGAGAAACCCGAGCAGCAAATGCTGCGCGAACCGAAATACCTGTTCATCGAGAACTACATCCCGATGTTCAACGCCGACAAAAGCAAAGTCGTCGCCATGGTTGAGGTCTACAAGGAGCCGGCGGATCTGGTCGATCGCATCGACCGTGGATTTGCCTCGATCTGGGCGGCGACTTGCTTCGGCGGTGCGGCGATTTTTCTAGCCTTGTTCTGGATCGTCCGGCGCGCGGCGAAATTGCTGCAGAGCCAGCAGCAACAACTGATCAGCAACGAAACCTTCGTCGCCCTCGGCGAGATGTCCTCGGCGGTGGCGCACAGCCTGCGCAATCCGCTGGCGACGATTCGTTCCAGCGCCGAACTGGCCCAGGAAATCGCCAGCCCCGGTGCGCAGCGCAACATCGGCGACATCATCAGTCAGGTCGATCGCATGTCACGCTGGGTGCGCGAGTTGCTGGTGTCATTGCGACCGATGAACGACGACGGCGAGGCCGTCGATCTGGTGTTGGCAGTTGAAGACACCTTTGGCGCATTTGATGCATTGATCAAACGCAGTGGCGTCGAAGTGCGATTCAGTCCGCAAAACTGCGCGCCGGTCGTCAGTCAAAAGGTGTTGCTCACGCAAATACTCAATAGCCTGTTCGCCAACGCCCTGGAAGCCATGCCCAAGGGCGGTGTGCTCAGCGTCGAATTCGAATCACCGCAGCCGGACCGCGTGCGCATGACCCTGAGCGACACCGGCAAGGGCATGAGCGCGCAGCAGCAACTGTTGGTGTTCAAACCGTTTTTCACCACTAAACAGGGCGGCCTCGGGGTTGGTCTGGCGTTGGTCAAAAGAATCATGGAGCGTTTTGAAGGTTCGGTCGTGCTGACCAGCCGCGAGCAGGAAGGAACCCGCGTCAGTCTCAACTTCAAAGTGGCATCGGGAGGGGAATATGGAACACAGCATTCTGCTGGTCGAGGATGACGAACTGTTGGCCGAAAATATTCAGACCTACCTGGAGCGCAAAGACTTCGAGGTGACCGTCTGCCATTCGGCCGAGGACGCGCTGGCGCAACTGGAAACCTTCATGCCCGACATTGTGCTGACCGATAACTCGCTGCCGGGCATGAGCGGCCACGACCTGATCCAGAAGCTGCGCATCAGCGCGCCGGATCTGAAAGTGATCATGATGACCGGTTACGGCAACGTCGAAGATGCCGTGGTGGCGATGAAGGAGGGCGCCTTTCATTACGTCACCAAACCGGTGGCGCTGACGGAACTCAAACTGCTGCTCGACAAGGCGCTGGCTACCGAACGGATGGAACGCACGCTGTCGTTCTATCAGGAACGCGAGGCGCAGAAATCCGGGGTGCAGGCGCTGATTGGCGACTCGGCGCCGATGCAGTATCTGAAGAACACTATCGGCCAGTTGCTCGACGCCGAGCGGCGCATGGCCAACACCGATCTTCCTCCGGTTTTAGTCGAAGGCGAGACGGGCACCGGCAAGGAATTGGTGGCCCGCGCGCTGCATTTCGACGGCCCGCGCAGCAAAGGTCCGTTCATTGAATTCAACTGTGCGTCGATCCCGTCGAATCTGGTGGAATCGGAGCTGTTCGGGCACGAGAAGGGGGCGTTCACCGACGCCAAGGATCGCCGCGTCGGGTTAGTGGAAGCGGCGGATGGCGGCACGCTGTTTCTTGATGAAATTGGCGAGATGGACCTGCTGTTGCAGGCGAAAATTTTGAAGTTGCTGGAGGATCGCACCATTCGCCGCGTCGGTTCGGTGAAGGAGCGCAAGGTCAATCTGCGGGTGATCAGTGCGACCAACTGCAACCTGGAGCAAATGGTTCAGCAGGGCAAATTCCGTCGTGATCTGTTTTTCCGCTTGCGGATCATTTCGATCAAGGTGCCGCGTCTGTATGCGCGGGGTGAAGATATTCTGCTGCTGGCGCGGCATTTCCTCGCCAGCCATGGCAAGCGTTACGGCAAACCGAATCTGCATTTCAGCGATCAAGCCGAGGAGTTGCTGCTCAGTTACACCTGGCCGGGCAATGTGCGCGAGCTGCGCAACATGCTTGAGCAAACGGTGTTGCTGGCGCCGAGCGACACGATTGCTGCGCATCAGTTGAACGTGTGCATGAGCCTGTGTGACGAGCCGCCGCTGCATATTCATGAAGCCCCGATGCACTACGAACCGCGCCCGGCGAGCAACACCGAATCGATGAACCTGCCGGAAGTCGAACGCGACATGGTGCGCAAGATGCTCGACAAGACCGACTGGAACGTCACCAAATCCGCGCGCCTGCTGGGCCTGAGCCGCGACATGCTGCGCTACCGCATCGAAAAACTCGGCCTCGCCCGGCCCGATAAACGGCAGTGGTAGCCCCACCGCAAATCCCCTGTAGGAGTGAGCCTGCTCGCGATAGCGGTGTGTCAGTCGACCTTTTTTTTGCTGACACACCGCTATCGCGAGCAGGCTCACTCCTACAAGGGATCGGTGGTGCCGCAGATGTTGTGAGCAACCCGGATCAATGCTGCTGCCGGCTCAAACACTCCAGCAAACACCCCGGATCCAGCACCTCGTCATTCACATAAATCCCGCGCTCGGCATCGTACGTGCGAATAAACACCCGCACCGTCGCATCCGCCACCGTCGGCAGCTGTGAATCGTAGAACTCATGGTCACCCGGAATCACCACAAAATCCTGCGGCGCCGTATCGTCGTAAGGCTCGGGCGGCGTGGAACCCAGTGAATACGGAGCAGGGTGGGCGAAGGGCTGGTTGGGCCCGTAATAATTGAAATTGCTGTCCAGCGCTTGCGCCTGAGTGGCAGCGAGCAGACAGCCGGTCAACAACAGCCGATCGAGCATTAGCATGGCGGCACCTGCGAGTGCGGTTTTCCCCAAGGCTATTAACTATAGCTGCCCGACATTCAAACAACCGGGTGATTGATCGCATGCCCCGGCTGTGCGCAGGCCTTGAGGACATAGCCGATTGCGCGAAGAAACTCTTCGTTATCCCCGTCTGCAAGAACCTGGGACAGGTATTCGCTGATGGCTTCGTCACTGTCCAGCAATGCTGCCACGTCGAAAATCGTTAACGTCTGGCTCATGGTTAAACCTCCTTAGCCATTTTTTGTGCGCGTCGGATGTCTGCGCTTTGTGAGGATATCCATGTGAGCAGAGTTGAATAGTCAGCCGTGTCCTCTATCTGTTTTGATAATTCGCCGACACTTGTAGGCATGAACACTCAGATATGTAGGAGCTGCCGCAGGCTGCGATCTTTTTTGATCTTGACCTTTAAAAAACAAGATCAAAAGATCGCAGCCTGCGGCAGCTCCTACACGAATTGGCTTACAAGTTTGCAACAACCGCAATTGCCGGGCTGATCTAGACTCGGATCCGCTCAATCACGAGCATCGTCCGGAGTGCGCCATGGAAGTGCCCAATAATAAAACCGCCATCGACAGCAATCGACAGGCGTGGAACGATTCCGCTCGCCATCACCAGGATTCGCCTGATTGGCAGGCCTTGCTCGGCGAAGTCGCGCAGGCGGATTTCTCTTGCCTTGATGAGACGTTGAGCGGGTTGCTGGAGGTCGATGGCAAGGATGTGATTCAACTGGGCTGCAACAACGGCCGCGAGAGTCTCTCCCTGTTTGCGCTCGGTGCCAGAAGCGTGGTCGGTGTCGATCAGTCGTCGGCGTTTCTCGAACAGGCGCGTGAGCTGAACAAGCGTTCACCGCATAACGCCGAGTTCATCGAAACCGATATTCATCACCTGCCAGCGTCTTTGCAGAACCGGTTTGACGTGGCACTGATCACCATTGGTGTTTTGAACTGGATGCCGGACATCGGTGAGTTTTTCGGCCATGTTGCTTCAACGCTGAAACCGGGTGGGAAACTGGTTATCTATGAAACCCATCCATTTCTGGAGATGGTCGATCCCGACGCAGAGGATCCGTATCGCCTCGCCAGTTCGTACTTCCGCGCCGAGCCGTTTGTGCAGGAAGAACCGATTGTCTACGTCGGCAAGGTTGAACAGCAGGCGGCGAAGTCGTATTGGTTTGTGCATACGCTGGGGGCGATTTTCAGCGGTGCCATTGCGGCAGGGCTGAACATTGCGCACTTCCGGGAGTACGCGCATTCGAATCGGGAAGAGGTGTATGACCAGTATCTGAATCGGGATGCGCAGATGCCGATGTGCTTTACCCTCGTCGCCACCAAGGCCTGATTGATCGGTGCGGCTGCCGGCCTCTTCGCGAGCAGGCTCGCTCCTACATTTGAAATGCGATCCCGTGTAGGAGTGAGCCTGCTCGCGATGGCGGCATCAAAACCGCCACAAATATCCCGACTGAATCAAGCCTGCGCCGCCACCGTCACTGCCGGTCTTTCCGGCTTGCGCAGCGCCTCCAGCCTTGAATCGCTGTAGTTCGATTCGCGGAAGAAACGCCAGTGCCCGAACAGGTCGTAAACATGCGTGATATGCCCTTGTTCCTGATAGCCCAGGCGAATATGCATCTTCAGGGCCTGTACATTCGCGTTGTCGCAGATATCCACGACTTTTTTAAAGCCTCGGGCAGACATGACTTGCCAAAGTGCGGTCTGTGCATCGACGGTCAAGCTACTGCCGAAATAGTGCCGGGTAATTTCGGCACCGAACTGGAAGTATTCACCGGGCTTGACCGGGAACGTGCAGCGGTAGAAGTGGCGGTCGTAATAGTCGCGAGTGCTGGCCCAGACGAACCCGACGGTGTGATCGTCCTCGTCCAGGTACATGTGCCCCGTATGCCCTTCAGCGGCCAGCTCGGCCATGGTCTCCACGCGGTCACCAAAGTACTTGCCGAATGCCTTGGCGTTGTCCTCGGTGATGTCGACTCTGCGCAAACCTTCACAGGGGCGCAGTTTGTTCGCGGCAATCGGCGTGACCAGGTCGCGCTCCATCCACAGCAATTCACGGTGAGCGAACACGTAACGTTTCCACAGCGCGCCAAGGGTGCGGCGCAGACCTTTTTGTTTGATGCGCAGAAGCAGATTTTCGATGACGCTCATGATGCCCTCCGAGGCGCTAGCCCAGGTGTGTTGGATGGTGTTGCCGGTTGAATTTCGGATGTGTTCGCCGCCGTCGAGTTGTCGGCACGCGGTGCGATCCATTTTTGCAGGGCCGGTTTGACGTGGTGCCAAAGGCGTAGTCCCAGGCCCAACAGCAGACCGCTCGGGCGCCATGAGTAGAAACTCCAGCGCCAGTGTTCCAGTTGCCCGGTCATGCGTTCGTGCAGTTGATGGCTGGAGTTTTCCAGGCTGACCCGCGACGCGTCGATCCAGCGCCAGTGCTCATCCAGCCCCCAACGAATCCATTCCTCCAGCAGCACCCGGCCGCTACCGAGGTCGGCGTACTGCGGCAAAAACGCCAGGTTGTAATCGTAGAGCCGGCCCTGTTCGAGCAGGCCGAGGCGATAGCTGATGCAGCGGCCGTTCAGCTCCAGCGTCACGACCCGAACCAGGCCTTGGGCGGCGAGGGCGGTGAAGGCGCTTTGCATCCACTGACGACTGCGTTCGGTGGCGAAAATCCCGACGCCCTCGTCACCTTTCCAGCTGACCGACTCGACTTCCTGCAGCGCTTCTAAAATCGTAGGCATCGACAGCGCATCGGGGGTGATTCGCCGTACTTGCGCACCGCATGCGGCAATCCGTTTGCGCGCCCGACGCAGCTTGTAGCGCGGGTCGCCGGAGATCTCCTGATGATCGGCATCGCTGATCAGATGCACCGGCACCCGGCAACTCAGGCGCCGTTCAGCCGTGGAACTGCGCGCCATCCATTCGGTGAGCGCACTTTCTTCACCGGCAGGTTCCGACAGTTCATTGAGTTGCAGCAGCGCATGGGGCAGATGCTTACGGATCAGCACCAGCGCCTTGTGCATGTCTTCGCTGCCGAGCAACGACAGCAGGGCCAGGCGATCGGCCATTGGATAACCCAAGTGATGCAAAACGCGAAACGGTACGCCAGCGAAGCGTTCGCGGCTGGCCACCAGTGGCAGGCACAGCAGCAATTGCTCGGCTTGCCAGCCGAGCAGAATGTGCAGGCGCTGATCCTCGCCCATGGCCTGCTCTGCCGCGCACAACCAGCCAAGGTTGTTGAACGGCGTGTGGTCAGCTACGCGCAGGCGTAGTGCTTCGTAGGCTGTTGCCGGGAAGTCGGTAGCGCACAGGGAGGTGCGCCATTCGAATCGCATCACCATGGGTTCAGGCCGCCGTTGCTGTGACAGGTGGACGGGAAGTTTTACCCAGCGCCGCCAGACGCGAGCCGCTGTAGCGGGTTTCGCGATAGAAGCGCCAGCGGCCGAACAGCGTGTAGATATTCATGATCCGCTGTTGTTCGGTATAGCCCATGCGCAGGTGCAGCTTGAGCGCCGGGACGTTGCTCGAGTCACAGACATCGACCACTTTGCGGCAGCCTTTCAAGGCCATGGCTTCCCACAGGCGCAGTTGCAGATCTACCGACAATTCGGTGCCCCAGTAGGCACGGGTCAGTTCGCCGCCGAACTCGAAAAATTCGCCGGGTTTAACCGGGAACCGGCAACGGTAGTAATGCCGATCGAAATAGTCGCGTGGCGTGCCCCAGATAAACGCCACGGCATCGCCGTTGTCGTCGATATGCATATGCCCGGTGTGACCGTCACTGGCCAGCTCGGCCATGACGCCGACGCGGTTGCCGAAGTAGCGAGTAAAGGCGCTGGCGTTGCTTTCGGTGATCTTCAGCATGCGCAGTGGCGGGTAGGGTTTGAGGCTGTGTGGCGGCACGGGGCTGACCAGATCGCGCTCCATCCACAGCAGTTCCTGATGGGCAAAAATGTACATTCTGCGGATCTTCGCCAAGGTCGCTCGCAGGCCTTTACGACGGATATGTCCGCAGAGTCTTCGCAATACATCCATGGTCTCTTCTCCTGTTAAGGGTCCCACGCACAGCAAAAGGCTCGCGGGGCAGAACATCGAAGGGCGGTTCATGAAGCGCTCCAGGTCAGGGCAAACAGGGTTTGCCCTGGTAATTCGAAACGTACCCGCCCGTTTTCGCAGGCAAACGGTATGTCGCGGCTGCGATTGTCAGCGCCGAAGAAACGCAAGGCGCTTTGGTTCAGCGGGCACTTGGCACCGCTCAGATCAATGCGTTGCAGGCGCGTGCCTTTGTTCACCCCGAGCAGTGCGCGCTGCTCGTCGCCGGCCATCGCCAGAACATCCACCTCAAAAGCGTCGTTATCCAGTTGCAGCACTTGCGGCAGCCAATGCCGGGCGATGAATTGCTGGGCAAGGCCCACCGGTTTGAGCTCGAAGCGACCATCGTCGTGTATGCGCACCATGCCCTTGCCGTAGGGCGGTTCGTCGGCCGCCTGAAACCAGTTGAGCATGCTCAGCAGGCCATCCTGAGAAGCATTGATGACCACCGACGCCCACCACAGCGCGGTGTAATGGGTTTCCTGATCGTAGGGGCTCAGGGCCGAGCCACTGGACAGATTGGTCTGATCCAGCAGCAATGCTTTGCGTGGCTGACCTTTAGCGTCCAGCCCCACCAGGTCTGCTGCGCGGCGCACGCTGTCGCGGTAGACCCGGGTGGCCAGCAAGTCGCGAATCATCCATTCATGCCAGGCCAATGCATCGACTTGATCGGCGGATTCACTGAGTAGACGCCGCGCCCAATCGATGCCGCGCTTGTCCGCTGCGTTTTCGGTGAACGGCCCATTGACCAGCCGCGAGCTGGCCGGCATTGCGATGCGCACGCCAGCCTTGGCGTTGGCCGGGTCGCTGCGCACCTGCCGCGCCATGCTGTTGAAGATCGCCCGGTATTGTTCGTAACTTGAATAGTTGAGATTAGGCTCGTCGGCGAAACCGATGTAATGCGTGCCTTTGCCACCGAGGGCGCGGGTGCCGGCGAGCCAGGCGTCGAGGCCGCTGTTGCTTTGTGCATCGGCGCGCAGATCGGCCTGACGTCCGGTGCCGGCGAGCAGGGTGATGTCCTGGCGAATGCCGAAGCGATTTTGATAAAGCTGACGGAACGCGTCTTCGAAATGTGGATTCTTCGCGGTGACGTCAACGAAGCTGTAGTAACTCGCTGCCCCCGGCCTCAGTGCATCAAGTAAGGCATGGCTGGCGGGTGGTGGCACGAGGTACGGCAGAGCAATGCCCAGATCCGGCGTGCGGCCGAGAATTTTATCGTGCAGGGTCAAATGCGTTTGCCCCGGATCTTCGCGCAAGGGCTGCAACTGCTGCGGATTTTGCGCAAACAGATTGGCTGTGCCGTCGAGCCAGAATGCCGCTTTGCCAGTGCCTCGCAGACGCAGGCGCCAGACTTGTTCCTGTTGGCTGACCGGCAGCGCGACTTGATCGAACTGCCAATAGGCACGATAGGGTTTCAGTGCCAGCGTCAGCGTTTGCTCATCGCCCACCCGCTGTGCCTGCAAACCGCTGACGCCGCCATGGAACTTGCCGGCCAGCACCGCGTGTTCACCGGGTGCGACTCTGAAATACAGCTCAGTGGCGTTACGTACTTCCGCGCTGAAATGCACCTTGGCCGGGGCGAACAGCGCCACGGTTTTTTCGTCATGTTCAATCCGGTAACTACGAAAGCTGTAGCCGGGAATTTCCAGTCGACTGCTGGCAGCCCCGGGCAGCAAAGTCCAGCTCTGCGAACCGCGAGTTTCGCTGGCTTTGATCAGCCGTTCGCCCTGCAGCTTGCCCTGACCATCGAGCAGATAAATATGCTCTTCATTAGCCTCGGCCTGCCATGCCGGCACCCATCGCACTGTCACGGTGTCCGGGCGATCCGCTTGCAGATACAAACTGCCGTCACGGATATCGCCCCACTGCATCGGCGCCGCGAAACCGTTCAGCGTCAGGCCGAGTCCGAACAGCAGGGCCAGGCGTTTCATGCTGTCTTCCGACGTTGCAGCATCAACCACATCGGGGTGATGTCGCTGGGCAGGATGATCAAGGTTTGCCAGAACGGCACGTTGCTCAAGCGGCAATAAAGCACCAGCATCGCCACCGTCACCGCCAGATAGGCGATTGATGAAGCCGCCGCTGCTCCGACAATGCCGTAGGCAGGAATCAACAGCAGATTCAGCGCCAGGTTGAACAGCGCGCCGATGCCCATCAGCAACGACACCGTGCCGGGGCGATCCTTGCCAATCAGATCCAGGCGCAGAATGCTCGCATAGCACAGGCCCAGCAGACCGGGCAGCAACGCGAGCAGCGCCGGATACGCCGGTTGGTAAGCGACGCCGAACAGGGTGACGATCAACCATTCGCCGATCACAGCCATGGTCAGGCAGGCGCCGAGCATCACCGTGGCGGTCAGGCGTAGGGCCAGCGGCGTGACCTTGTCCATGCCTTTGTCCTGTTGCAGCAGTCGCTTCATCAGTGGTGTGGTGACCGCCTCCGGAACGATCAGCAACAGTTCGGCGGCGGCACTGGCCATGGAGTAGTGGCCGAGCGCGGTACTGCCCAGCAGGGCGCCGATAAACAAGTAGTCGGAGCGCAGAATGATCTGTTGAAACAGCAGGTCCGGATGGCTGCGCGCACTGAAGCGCAGCAGCTCGTTCTGGCTCGCACGGTCCCATTGCAGTTGCAGCGGCTGTGCGCGTTTGAGCCACATCCAGCCGACCAGCACCACCAGGCTGATGCCGGCCAGCCAACTGATCAGCGCGGCTTCGAGTGCTGCCTCTTTCCACATCCAGAACAGCGCGACAAACAACAGCAGCGGCGCGAGGGATTCGATCAGACGCAGAACATTGAAGGCGACCACGCCGCCCGACGCGTTGTGCAAGGTCAGCAAGCCGCTTTTAAGCACGGTCAACGGCACCGCCAGCAGCAACAGCCACGCCAGCAGACCGAGCTGCATTGTCACATCGAGCTCGCTGCCGAACTCACGGGCCAGCGCGACCACCAGCAAGGTCAGCAGCCCGGCCAGAAGACAGCCGAACACCAACACCTGAGCGAGCAACACGCCCATCGGCCGCTGATTGGCCGCTTGATAACCGACTGCCGAATTCAAACCGCCGCTGGTAGCCGCGCTGATCAGATCCGGCAGAGTGCTGAGCAGGGCGAACAAACCGCGTTCACTCGGGCCGAGAATCCGCGCCAGCAACACATTGCGCAGCAGGCGCAAGGCAATCATTGCCAGTTTGGTGCCCATGCTCAGGGCCAGATGCTTGAGGTAGCTACCGCGACTCATGGCCGTGCCCCGCGATAAATGCGCCACGACAACAACGCCGGATTGCACGCGATGCGCTGACTGACGCCGAAGCGCGGCAGGTTCAGCGGGTCGCCTTCGCCGCGATAAATGCCGGTGCCGGTGCCGAGGGCGAACGGATAATCGTGATTGGCGATCTGCTCGCGCACGCGTTCATCGTTGTCGCCGTTGGGGTAGCAATACACCGGCAGTGGGCGGTTGCAGCCGTTGTACAAGGCATCGCGGCTGCGGCTGATTTCTTCGTTCAGGCGCTGATCATCCAGCCCGGTGAGGATGGCGTGGCTGGCACCGTGCGGGCCAAAGCGCACCAGACCGGAAGCCTCCAGCGCGCGCACTTGATGCCAGTCCAGCGCTTGCGGCTGTGATTCGGCTGGGCACTCATCGGTGAGTTTTTCCAGTTCCTGCGGGTCAAGCGTCTTCAATCCTTGGAGGAAATGCAGCAGCGCCAGGCTGCGGCGGTCGACATCGATGTCATCGAGCAATACCGGCAATGGGTGATGCATGAACTGCAGGCACTCGATCAAGTGCATCCGCGCTTTTTCACCGTGGCTGCCCCACAGGGTTTCGCCAAGGCTTTCCCACCAGAAACGCTGACGGCTGCCGATGAAATCGGTGGAGAGGAAAATGCTCGCCGGTACCTGATGCTTCTGCAACAGCGGGAAGGCGTTGACGGCGTTGTCGCGCCAGCCGTCATCAAAGGTCAGCGCCACCCGTGGGCGCTCGCTGCGCAGCGAATTGGGCTGGAGGATTTCCATCAGCGGCACGCAATCGAAATGCCGCCGCAGCCACAGCAGTAAATGCTCGAAGGCCTTGGGCCCGACGCACAGTTCATTGCGGTGCGGGAGGTTGGCGGCACGGTCGTTGGCCAGTACCCGGTGCAGCATCAGAATGACCCCCGCACCGTGCAACTGGTTGCGCCCCACAGACGAGTTGAGATAGAGCCAGCCGCTGGTGCGTTTTAGCAGTTGTTTGATCGCCATGGCATGAGTCCTCTCAACGATTCTGGTCAGGATTCCATTGTGCGTAGCGTTGCCCGCGCAGGAACTGCCACAGGCCGACGCTCATGCCGGCCAGCGTCACCAGCAGGAACGCCGCGAGGCGGAACGGTTTCGGTAAACGGTGTTGCGAATCCAGCAGGCCGGCGATGGCCACCGCGTAGCCGAGCAATTGCGCAACCAGGCTCAGGCGATAGAAACCGTGCTCGTTCCACAGCCAGAAATTGCTCAGCAGCAGCGGCAGCAAGAGAATCGGCGCGAGGCGGCGGATCAGTTTGTGACTGATCAACGCGATGGAATAAAGGCCGTACTTGAACGGATTCAGCAGTGCGCTGCGTTGTGCCAGGCTTTGCAGGCCACCGACGGTGACCCGCTGGCGGCGGCGCCATTGTTTGCCCGCTTCGTCGACGCCCTGGTCGATCACTTGCGCCTGGGGTACGTAAACGATGCGTTTGCGCGCGACCGGCGCGCAGGTACTGATGAAGAAGTCGTCGTTGACCTCGGCCGGTACGTTCTGGAACAGTTCGCGGCGCAAGGCGAGCAGGGCGCCGTCGGCGGAGACCATGCAGCCGGTGCGATTCTCGACCCGGCGCAACCAGCCTTCATAATGCCGATACAGGCTGTCACCAATACTCAGGCCGCCACCGGTGACCGGGATCACCATGTGCCCGGCGCAGGCACCGACCTGCGGATCGCTCAACGGCGCGAGCAAATGGCCGAGGGTGTCGCGCGACCATTGGTTATCGGCGTCGGTGAACACCAGAATATCGCCGCTGCTCACGGCGACGCCGGCATTCAGTGTGGCGGCTTTGCCCTGGCGCGGCAGGTCGAGGACGGTGATGCGCGGATCGATCACTTGGTGCGCGCAGGCCACGGTGTCATCGCTCGAACCGTCGCTGGCGAGAATGATCTGCAGCGTGGCGGGCTGATAATCCTGGGCCAGCAGGGTGCGCAACTTGTGCTCTATGTGCCGCGCCTCATTGTGCGCGGCGATGACGATGCTGACGTTAAGCGGCGGTGCTGGCACGTGCCGCCAGGCCGGGAACAGCGGCGCCAGCAAGGTCAGCAGCAGCGGATAGCCGATGTAGGCGTACGCCGGCAGCAGCAGGCACAGGCAAAAAATGAATTCAGCCACGGGCGGGCCTCCTGGCGTTCCAATGACACAGACTGAGAACAAGTGCCGCGCTGGGCAGGTGCAGACGTAACCAGTGCAGACCCCACAATTGCAAGGTGAGGCGAGCGTTGTGGTGCTTGATACTCTGCCGCACGCTGAGCATCAGACTCGGCAGCAGGGTCAGCACCAGCAGGATCACCGCGAGCTGCGCGAAGCCGGCGAGCAAGGCAACGATCAGTAGAAAATCCGTCATCCAGACCAGCAACGACAGCAGCGGAAAACGCAGCAGGCGCAGGCTCATGCCATGGGTGCGCAGCAACTGCAGGTGGCTGCCCTGGCGCCACAGCTCCTTGCCCATCCACTCGCGCCAGTTCATTTCGTAGCCCCAATGCAGGGCGATGCTGTTACGGGTCGACAGCAGCCGTGCGCCTTGTGTGTTCAGACGCAAGGTGTATTCCTTGTCTTCGCCGGTGCGCAGGGTTTCGTTGAATCCGCCGACGACGTCAAACCAGCGTTTGCGCATCAACAGGTTGGCGCTGGGCAGCCAGTCCACGGTGCGACTGGCGTGCGCTGATGGACGCAACATGCGCCGTTGCCAGGCGGTCGCGTACCACGGCGCGGCGGCGGGGGTATGCAGGTCCAAGCCAAAAATGTCGCCCTGATTCTGCGCTTCGAGAGCGAACAATTCGTTCAGCCAGTCTTCGGGCATTTCGATATCGGCATCAATGAACGCCAGCCATTCACCGCTGGCAACCGTTGCGCCACGATTGCGCAAAGCGCCGATCAGCAGGCCGGGCAGCACCAGCACCTGTGCGCCGAATGCGCGGGCGATCTGTGGTCCGTCATCAGTGGAACCGTTGTCGACGACGATCAGTTCACAGTCGATGTCGGCGGCGTTCGCGGCTTTGCGAGCGGCCAGGAGGGTGCGGCCGATGTGCCGTGCCTCGTTGTACATCGGAATGACGATGCTGATCCGGCTCATGCCTTGGTCCCCGTCAGCGGTGCTTGCTCGGCTTTCAGGCGCAGCACCCAGGTCAGCGCAAGCATGATCCACAGGTATTTCAGGTTCGGCGCGCTGAGAAACATCAGAAACAACGTCAACGACAGAAAACTCATTCCCAGATGGGTCATCAGGTCTGCTTGCTGCCATTCGCGGCGTTGCAGCCATTCGCGTCGTGCGCGGATCAGGTTGTAGAAACCCTGCACGAGCATGCCGACAAACAGCAGGCCGGCGGGAATCCCCAATTCGCTGAAAATCTCCAGATAAGTGTTATGCGCCCGACGATACAGATCGCCGATCTTGCGGTTGGCCGAGAACGCCTTGGCATAACCGGTGGTTGCATAGTGCAGCGGGAAGGTCCCGGGGCCCGAGCCGAGCAGCGGATGCTCGCGGATGATCTGGCTGCCGACGACAATGTACGAGGCGCGACGGCCGAGGGATTCATCCTGAGCCTTGGCCCCGGCGCTCAAGATACTCAGCGACTGGATGCGCGCCAGGTAACCGGCAGGCATCGCATAAATCGCCAATGGCAGCACGATGGCGGCACCGAGCATGGCGAATCCGAAATGCCGGGGACGGATGCGGGTAAGGTGCTGGCGGTAATGCCAGACACCGATCGCCAGACTCAATGCCAATACCACCAGCCCTGAGCGCGACTCCGTTTTGGTCATGCCGCCGAGCAGCAAAAGGCAGCAGCCGGCCCAGAACAAACGGTGCAGCAGGTTCGGGCTGCGAATCACCAGCAACAGGCCCAGCGGCACGGCGAAGGCGATCAGCAGAGCAAAGGCATTCGGGTCTTCGAGCAGGCCGGCAGCGCGGCCCTTGTCCTGGAATCGGCTGGAAAACATCGCCATCGCGCAGGTCGCGCTGACGCTGAGCGTGACCAGCCGGGCGAACATATCGAGGTTCAGCTCGCGGCCGATCAACAAAGTGATCACGAACAGAATCAGGCCCACGCTCAGCTCACGCAGATGACTCTGTGACATGCCCATATTGTCGGTGGCGAGCAGGCTCAGCAGGTACAGCGCCATGAAACCGATCAGGTAGCGCCACAGATTGCTGCGCAGGCGCTGCGATGGAATCTGATGCAATGCCAGTTGCAACGCCAGGATCAGCGCCAGCGAAGCACCGATCAGTTTGCTCCCGGATAACACGCTGTCCTTGAAGAATCCTTCAAACGGCACCAGCGCGGCAATGCCCAGCAGGCCCCAGGCCGGTTTGCGGTACAGCACCGTGAAACCCAACAGCCCCAACACCGCCCCCGGCGCCAGATACGGATAAGGACTGACCAGCAAAGCCATGCAGGCCAGTGCCAGCAGGCTGACGATCGAGAGCGGGAAAATCATGCGCGTGCCTCCCGTGCCGTGTGGATGTACAGCTGCGACCAGCGTTCAGCCAAAGCCTTGAGGTCGTAGCGTTCCTGTTGTGTGCGTCTGGCGTTGTCGCGTAGTTGTGCGGCCAGCTTCGGTTCGGCCAGCAACGTGTCGAGCTGACGGGCGAGGGCGGCGGTATCGATCGGGGCGGCGAGCAGGCCGTTGTGGCGGTCCTGCAAGACATCGGGAATACCGCCGACCGCGAATGCCACCACCGGCACACCGGCCTGCATCGCTTCAAGCAGAATCATCGGCGTACCCTCGGTGCGCGAGCTGATTACCAGCGCATCGAGTTGCTGCCACCAGCCTTGCATCGCCGTCTGATAGCCCGGCAAGCGAATCCGCTGTTGTAAACCGACCGCGTCGACACGCGCCTGCAAGGCCTCACGTTCCGGACCGTCGCCGAGCATCACGGCGTCCAGTTGCGGATGCTGGTGACACAACGCAATCAGCGCATCGAGAAACAGATCCGGGCCTTTCTCACTGCTCAATCGACCAACGTAACCGACCAGCCAGCGTTGTCGTTCCAGCGCCGGCGGCAGCACTGGCGCCGCTGGCAAACCGTTGGGAATCACCTGCAACTTCTCCGCACGGACGCCAGCCTGACGGTGCAGCACAGCGATGCTTTGCGCGACGCAGACCACCCGCTTCACCGAGGCCGTGCGGCACAGTTGCAGGCTTAGCCAGGTGTAGAACTTCTGCTTGCGACTGCGCGGGGTGAAACCGTGTTGAGTGATCACCAGCGGCAGGCGCAACACAGTGGCGCCGACCCAGCCGAACAGCAGCCCTTTGAAGTTGTGCGTGTTGAGCAACGGCTTGTCACCACGGCGTTGACGCAAGTGCCACAGCAGTCCACCGAGCCCGGCACAGCCGCGAGCGTCCACCCCGGCCTGGCGAAAGCGCTCGATCAGCTCTGGTGGCGCGTCGAGGAACAGCACCTGATGCTGCCCCGGCGTCGCCAGGCAATGATCCAGCAACATCCGTTCGGCGCCGTAGAAGCCGCCGCTGCTGAGCAAATGAATGATCGGCAGGGCGACGCACGGGGTGGACGCCGCGTTCAATTGCGCACCCAGTGAACCAGGCTCGGCACGGTCCAGTTCTTGTGCGGATTGCCCGGCTGCGACGTTTCTTCGTTGAGCACCAACAGCACCGGCAGGCCCAGTTCATGGCTGATTTGCGCCGGATGCTTGAAGCGGTGATCGAAGAACTCACGTACATAGACGAAGGCAATGGCCAGCAGCAGTCCGGTGAGCAGGCCGAACGGAATGATCAACATCGGCTTGGGAAACGCCGCCTCGGTCGGTTCATACGGCGGACTCAGGACACGAGCGTTGGACAAATCGTTATCCAGCGCGCGTGTCGTGCTGCTTTCGGCAAAGCGTTGCGCATAAGTTGAAAACGCTGCGTGCAATGCGCCGATCTCGGTGTCCATCTGGCGCAGCTTGCTTTGGGTTTGCTGCAATTGATGGATGCGATTCTTGAACTCGGCAATGCGCGCGGTTTTCTGCTCGATGACCTGGCTGACCACCGACAGGTCGATCGTGCGTTCCTGGATGCGGTTGTTGACCACTTTGAGGAACTGCTGGCGTGTGCGGGCAATTTGCTCGCGGGCCAGCAACATCGGTTCGCTGCTGGGCTGAAATATCGCCAGGTCGTTCATATAGCGGCTGACCTGAGTGGTCAGCGCCTCGCCCATCTGCCGGATCTCACGGTCTTCGAACGCGATGTTGTCTACCGTCGTGGTGAAGGTGAACGGAAAGGTGTAGTCGTTAAGCTTGTTGGTGTTGGCAGCGGCCAGGCTGGTTTTCAGGTAATCGAGCCAGCGCTGGCTTTGCAGCAAGCGATCGCGATACAGGTTGAGTGCCTGCTCTTCGGTGTTGATCGCGTTGAGGCGAAAGGTGATTTCCTCTTTCGGATCGGACGAACCGACGCTTTCCAGCAGGCTCAGCCGCGCGCCTTCCAGGCCATCGAGGCGGACCTGATATTGATGCTTCTTGGTCTCGTAGAACGAGTGCGGCAGTTCGATCGATTGCAACGCCTGACGATCGACCAGATAGTTGCGCAGCAGCGTGGCAACGAACGTCGTGCCTTGGGCGGGATCCGGGAAGCTGTAGACGATCGAGATGACATTGGAACCCGGCAGGGTTTCGATCTTCAGATTGTCGATGGCCTCCTGGGTCAAGCCATCCAGTGCCGTGTCGCGCACCGGATCGGTTTCCATGCCCAGTGCATCACGCAGCGGATTGATCACGTATTCGCGCAGCGGCGTGCTGACATAACGCTTGAACGGTTCAGCCAGTTTGCTGAGCATCCCCGGCGGCGGGTTGTACTGACCCTGATCGCGCAGTTCGCTGATGGTCTGACGAATCAGCGCCGGCGAACGGAGGATATTGCTTTCGGTCTCCATGTCCGCCAGCGATGGCGGAATGAAGGTGGCGTTGTCCTGGGTCAGCGAGGTCGTCGCATCGCCCTGGGAGAGTTTTTTCGACTGCACGATCACCTGCGCGGTGATATCGAAGCTCTGTTTGAGCAACAGCGGCAGCAACAGCGCGATCACTGCAAAGATCAGGAAGATGCGCTTCACCAGTTGCTTGTTGGCGAAGAAAATCCTGAAGAACTCGTGCAGGTAATTTTCTTTTGGGTTCATGTCGTTCACCTGAGAGTCAGTTGTCACTGCCTTTGTTGTCGACGCGGTAGCCGAAGCTGAACCCCACGCCCTGGAACAGCACCACATCGGCCAGTTGGCGGGCGAGTTCGCCGGCGCTGGCCAGTTTGGTTTTCGGTACGTAGAGCATGTCGTCCGGTTGCAGGTAGGCGATCTGTGGCGCATCGCCCGACAGTGCTTTCTCGACGTCGTAGTTCATGGCCTGCACCTGATTGCCGTTGCGCCGCATGATCACTACCGAATCGAGACGTGCCTTGACGTTGGTGCCGCGCGCCAGGGTCAGAGCCTCAAGCACCGACACCGGCCGGCGGATCGGGTACGAACCCGGTTGAGCGACTTCGCCGAGCACGTAGATCTCGTTGCCGGCGGTGGATTTCAGCAGCACATCCACAGTCATCCGTCCCGGCAGTTGTGCGTACTTGCTGTTGAGGAAGGTTTCCAGTTGATTGACGGTCATGCCTTGCAGCGGCACAGCGCCGATTTCCGGAAAACTCGCATAGCCATCGGTGCCGACGGTGATTTCGCGGCTCATGCCGGTGGCCGGGTGGTTCAGCGCACTTTTGAGGTTTTGCTCGTTACTCAGCGGGCTGAGAATCTGCACCGAGAGCTGATTGCGGTTGGGCTGGAACAGTTGCTTGCGTTGATAGGCGCGCTGGATTTCCTGCCGCGCCTCGTCGCTGGTCAGCCCGGCAATTTTCACCGAGGTGTTGGCGCCCGGCAGTTCGATGGTGCCGTCAGGCAGCACCAGTTGCGTGCCGTTGAGCTGACTGGCAGCGGTGAAGTTCAGGCCGATCTGGTCACCCGACTGCACGCGGTAAGCGTCCGAGCCGCTGGTGCTGATGTGGAAAATCACATCCAGCACATCTTTCGGGCGCAGGGTCTGCTCGACCCTCGGCATGTCGGTGGCTTGCGCATTGGCCGGGGCGGCGGTGAGGATATTCACCGGCATGTTGCGGGTGTCGGTATTGCTGGAGCAGCCTGCAAGCGGCAGCAACAGCAGGACAAGCATTTTGGCGTTCATGGCGTCATCCTTTGCGTTCGCTTACAGGTTTTTGTAAAGCCATTTGGGCATGTAGTACTTGCGCCGGTTGAACACGCTGCCGACCACTTTTGCCCCGGCCTGAGTCAGGCGTTGCACGGCGGCCTGGGCGACTTCCCAGCGGGTGTCTTCGGCGCGTACGACAAGCACCACGCCATCGACTTGCGTGCTGATGACCAGCGTGTCGGCGTCGGAGTACACCGCGTCGCCATCGATCACCACAAAGCGGTACTGGCTGCCCAATTGATCAAGCAACGGGCTCAGCCGCTCGGCGGTCAGGTGCTCCAGGGTGCGGATCGGCCGGCCGTTGGGCAGCACGTGGAACGGCAGGCTCGAGACCTGCACCACGCAGTCCTGCAACAGCGGCGGTTTGTCGGGGTTGAACAGCAAGTCGCGCAGGCCGCGTTCCTTGCTCAGGTTCAACTGCTGGGTGAGATTGCTCGCCGACTGACTGGCATCGACCAGCAGCACTTGGCCGCTGCTCATTTGTGCCAGTTGGCCGGCCAGCGCCAGCGCACTGGTGGTGGTGCCTGAGCCGGGGTTGGCGGCGGTCAGGAACAGGATCCGCAGATCAAGATCCAGCACGGTCGAGGTCAGGTTCGATTCGCTGGGGTTGGCAATGCTCAGGCTTTTGTTGGTTGAACCGTCCATTAGCTTGCTCCGTGGCCGCTGAATACTTTGAAGGGGGTTTTCAACAGAATCTTCAGATCAAGCAAAAGGCTCTGCTCGGCGATGTAGCTGAGGTCCAACTCAACGCGCTGGTCGAAGTCGATGTTGCTGCGCCCGGAGATCTGCCACAGGCCGGTCATGCCGGGGTAGATCGCCAGACGCGCGAGGTGATTGTCCTTGTAGCGGTAGGCGTTGAACGAGGTCGGACGCGGGCCGACCAGGCGCATGTCGCCGGTCACTACATTGATCAGGTTGGGCAGTTCATCGAGGCTGGTGCGCCGCAGAAAACCGCCGATGCGGGTGATGCGCGGGTCGTGGTCGATCTTGAAATCGATCGCGTCGGCACCGTGCTTGTTGAGGTGACGCAGTGACTCTTTCAACTCTTCGGCGTTGGCCACCATGGTGCGGAATTTGTACATGCCGAATTTGCGCCCGCGATAACCGGTGCGTTTCTGCACGAACATCACCGGGCCTTCGCTGGTGAATTTGATGGTCAGCGCCAGACCGATCAACAACGGCGAAATCAGCAGCAGAATCAGCAAGGCGCCGAGGCAGGCGACCACGCGATTGGTGCGTGACAGTTGCCATGGCCGACCGCCGTCGCGGCCCGTGAACCAGCCGCGACCCTGGCGGTGAATCGCCGCGTCGAGACGCATTCGGTGCTCGGGATCCACGCGCTTGTCGCGGCGCATTTCTAGGATCGGTACACCTTTCTCATGTCCAGTCATGGAGTCCTCCACATGAATTCAGCCGCGAACGGCGCGTGGGCGATAGGCAGTGGGGTAGTAGTCGCGGAACCAGGCGATAAAGCGCCCGAGTCCCTCATCCAGCTCTATCCGGGGCTGAAATCCGGTGGCCTGGGCCAGATCGCTGGCCTCGGCGCAAGTGTTGAGCACGTCGCCCGGTTGCAGCGGCAGCAACTCGACAATGGCGGTCTGACCGAGGTGTTTTTCCAGCAGCGCCAGATAGGTTTTCAGCTCGACCGGGTGCTGCCCACCGATATTGAACAGGCGCCACGGCGCCATGCTGCTGGCCGGGTCGGGCTGCTCGCGATCCCACTGCGGATTGACCTGCGGTGGCTGCTCGATGAGGCGGGCGATGCTTTCGATGATGTCGTCGATGTAGGTGAAGTCGCGCTGGTGCTCGCCATAATTGAACAGCTTCAGCGGCGTGCCTTCGCTGATCGCCCGGGCGAACTGGATCGGCGACATGTCTGGCCGGCCCCACGGCCCGTACACGGTGAAAAAGCGCAGGCCGGTGCAGGGAATGCCGAACAGATGGCTGTAACTGTGCGCCATCAGCTCGTTGGCTTTTTTAGTGGCGGCGTACAGCGACAGCGGATGATTGACGCCGTCCTTCACCGAATACGGCGTGTGCTGGTTGGCGCCGTAGACCGAACTCGACGAGGCGTAGATCAGGTGTTCGACCGGGTAATGCCGGCAGCTCTCGAGAATGTTGAGGAAACCGTTGAGGTTGCTGTCCAGATAGGCCCGTGGGTTGTCCAGCGAGTAACGCACCCCGGCTTGCGCGGCGAGGTGGATCACCACTTGTGGGCGTTCGCGGACAAACAGCGCTTCGATGGCCGGGGCATCGGCCAGGTCAACCGTCGCGAGCTGGAAATCGCCGGCCTGCTCACGCACCCACTGCACGCGGTCGTGCTTGAGTTGCGGGTCGTAGTAGCCGTTGAAGTTGTCCAGACCGACTACCGAGTGGCCGTCGCGCAGCAACCGCAACACGCAATGGGCACCAATGAAACCGGCCGCACCGGTGACCAGCACCTTCATGGCCGCAGCCCTTCTGGGGCAATGTGGCGCAGACCGATGCCGCTGTAATGCAGGCCGGCGGCCGCCACTTGTTCCGGGTTGTAGAGGTTGCGACCGTCGATGATGACCTTCGAGCGCAGCTTTTCGGCGAGCAACTCGAAATCGACCACGCGGAAGTTTTTCCACTCGGTGCAGATCACCAGCGCATCGGCGTCTTCCAGGGTGTCGTCGCGGGTGGCGCACAGGTGCAGGTCGTTGCGATAACCATAGATGCGCCGGCATTCGGACATGGCTTCCGGGTCGTAGGCCTGCACGCTGGCGCCTTCGGCCCACAGCGCATCCATCAGATAACGGCTAGGCGCTTCGCGCATGTCATCGGTATTCGGTTTGAACGCCAGGCCCCAAATCGCGATGGACTTGCCAGCCAGGCCTTGCGGGAACTGTGCTTTGAGTTTGCTGAACAGGATGTGCCGCTGCAGGTCGTTGACGTCGGTGACACTGCGCAGCAGTTTCAGCGGCATACCGTTGTGTTCGGCGGTGTGCAGCAGGGCACGCAGGTCCTTGGGAAAGCACGATCCACCAAAGCCGCAGCCCGGATAGATAAAGTGGTAACCGATGCGCGGATCAGAACCGATGCCTTTGCGCACCGCTTCGATGTCGGCACCCAGCAGTTCGGTGAGATTGGCCAACTCGTTCATGAAACTGATGCGGGTGGCGAGCATCGCGTTGGCGGCGTACTTGGTCAGCTCGGCGCTGCGGTTGTCCATGAACATGATTTTTTCGTGGTTGCGGCAGAACGGCGCGTACAACTCGCTCATCTGTTCGCGGGCTGCGTCATCGTGAGTGCCGACGATGATCCGGTCAGGGCGCATGCAGTCGGCGAGGGCGCTGCCTTCCTTGAGGAATTCCGGGTTGGACACTACCCGCACTTGCAGATCAGTCTTGCCGCGACGCAGCAATTCGCTGTTGGCGGTGGCCAACACCTGATCGGCCGTGCCCACTGGCACCGTGGATTTGATGATCAGGGTGCGGTCAGCTTCCATGTACGAAGCAATTTGCCGGGCGACGTTGAGCACGTGGCTGAGGTCGGCGGAGCCATCCTCATCGGCCGGGGTGCCGACGGCGATGAAAATCAGCTCGGCATGCTCGACGGCGTCGCTGGCCTGGGTGCTGAACAGCAGACGGCCGGCCTTGATGTTTTCCTCAAGCGTGCTGGATAAACCTGGCTCGCTAATTGGCGGCACTGCTTGTTGCAGTTGTTTAATTTTGTTGGGGTCAATGTCCACGCATAAAACGCGATGACCGACATCTGCAAGTGCGGCGGCTTGTATAAGTCCGACATAGCCAGTGCCAAATACGCTCACGTCCATCTGCGCACCTCAGTAACACCAAAAGTTAACTACGGAATGAGATAGTTAAAGGGGTATAGCGCAGCGTTTGAAAAGCGTGTCAGCAAAATGACATGTTGCATCTGTATAACACTTGAGCATTTTTTGGCGATTGGCCATCAAGTCATTGCTGCGATTGAATTTGTTGCTTTCGTGCAGATTTGTTCAGATTTCAAATATGCGATAAACGGTCGTAAGCCGCTAATTTAAAGGCTTGTAGCGTCTTGGCTGTGTCAGATTTGAGTCACCGTTTTTTTGACGCTTTCTATAAAAAACAGTCAATTCTTGCGCTTTGATGGCCGGATGCTAGTGTCAGGTTCTGACTGACAAACCTTTGACTCCCTGCCGTTTTGCCCGATCGGTATCGCCATGTTCAGATATGCCAAAGAATTGTTCTTAATTGTTTATTTGTTGATTTATTCCGAATATTACATTGATCGGTTAAATGCTATCGGCTTCGGTTTTGCTGTACTTCTTTTTGGCGCGATGTTTTTGGCGCTTACTTTTGCGTTATATCTAATGGCGTATATAAGGCAAACTCTCATTCGCCACGTGTTCGCATTGGCAATGTTTGTCTCGGCAGTGTTTTTCGATGTTTATACCCGGGTCACGGCGGACTACCTGACCTACAGCGGTTTCGTGTCATTGGTTTACTCCGGCGGTTTCATCCAGGAAGCGGCGTACCAGTACCGGGACGCGCTCTTGCGTGGCGTGCTCAGCGGTTTGCTGTTGCTGTTCGGCATCGGCCTGAAACCCCGCCACGGGCTGGCGATTCCCAACGCTTTGCGTGTGGCGGCGCCACTGTGTGGTGTGCTGCTGCTCAGTGCCGTGCTGTTTTTGCGTGCGGGTGAGGGTGCGCGGGGCCTGCCGATCATGTACACGCCGCTGGCCTATCTGAACCTGTTTGCCTATGAAGCGCTGCACAACACCGTCGGCCCGCGCGAACCAGTGACGCTGACGCGTAACACTCAAGCCGTCGATCACGACATCGTGCTGATCATCGACGAGAGCATCTCCGGCAATTATCTGGACATCAACGCGCCGTTCGGTGTGCACAGCAACCTCAAACAGGCGCGTCCCGGCGTCGATATCTTCAATTACGGCTACGCGGCGTCCATCGCCAATTGCAGCGCAGACACCAACGTAACCCTGCGCTACGGCGGCACCCGCGCTGATTACATGCGCATCAACAGCACGTTGCCGTCGATCTGGCAGTACGCAAAAAAGGCCGGTCTGCACACGGTGTACATCGACGCCCAGCGCACCGCCGGCAATCTGCAGAACCTGATGACCGAAACCGAGAAAAAGGACATCGACCAGTTCGTGCAATTCGACCAGACCAGCGTGCGCGATCGCGACATGGCGGCAGCGGCGAAGCTCATCGAATTGCTCAACGATGACAAACCAGAGCTGGTGGTGATCAACAAGGTCGGCGCGCACTTCCCGGTGCATGACAAATACCCGGATGCGTTCATGGCCTACCGCCCGACCTTGCCGCGCGGGCAGTTCACCGAGGTGGCCGATACCGGCGAACGCAACGGTTTCAATGGTCAGCCAGATGATTGGGTGCTGTATCGCAACGCCTACAAGAACACGGTGTTATGGAATGTCGGCGAGTTTTTCTCGCGGGTTTTCGCTCAGGGCAATCTGAATAACGCGTCGCTGATCTACACCTCCGATCACGGTCAGGATCTGCATGAGCGCGGCAATCCTGGATTGAATACCCATTGCGGCGGCGACCCGGTCGAGGAGGAAGGGCTGGTTCCGCTAGTGGTGATCCAGGGCAGCCAGTTGAAGACGCTGGACTGGTCGGCGCAACTGGCGGCGAACAAGGATCGCTCCAGCCACTACAACATCTTTCCGACGCTGTTGCAGTTGATGGGCTATGACCTGGCGGGGATCGAGGCTGTTTATGGCAAGCCACTGAGCGTGGCGACAGGCGATGAATTCACGTTTAACTACCGGTTTAATGCGCGGTTGGGGGCGAAGCCGGAGTGGAAGCATATTGATCTGGGCAGCATTGTCACGCCGACGCAAGCGCCGGCGAGTGTGGCGGCGGGGCAATGAGTTTTGGAGGGAATCCGCAGACCTCATCGCGAGCAGGCTCACTCCTACAGGGGAATGGATTCCAAAGGTAGGAGTGAGCCTGCTCGCGATGGCGGTGTGAGGTTCATTGAATTTTTGCGTTTGCTTCCGATCCCGCCAAGCTTTCGGACGCATGCCCTACCTGCAACAAACTCAACGTTCAATTCACCGCAAGATTCCGAGCGGTCACCGCCATCCGCTATCCTTGCCCCACACTGACCGATCAGGTGGCGGCATGCTTCGTGTTGAAAATGTCTTCAAAAGCTATCTCACCCCGCAAGGCCCATTGCCGGTGCTGCAAGGCATCGACCTGACGCTCGAGTCCGGCAGCAGTCTGGCGCTGATGGGCGAATCCGGCAGTGGCAAAAGCACGTTGCTGCACCTGGTGGCCGGTCTCGACAAAGTCGACAGCGGCAGCATCCGCAGTGGCGAGCATCGGCTGGAGGCGATGAACGAGGCGCAACTGGCGAATTGGCGGCGCACAGAAATCGGTCTGGTGTTCCAGCAGTTCAACCTGATCGGCAGTCTGCGCGTGGAGGACAACCTGGCGTTTCAGGCGCGTCTGGCCGGGCGGCATGAGCCGCGTTGGCAGGCGCACCTGGTGCAGCGCCTGGGGCTCGGCGATTTGCTCAAGCGCTATCCCGAGCAACTTTCCGGTGGTCAGCAGCAGCGGGTCGCATTGGGCCGGGCATTGGCGTCGCAGCCGAAATTGCTGTTGGCCGATGAGCCCACCGGTAGCCTCGATGAGGCGACCAGTGATGAAGTGCTGCGCTTGTTGCTGGAATTGCTCGACGACACGCCCACCACGTTGTTGATGGTTACTCACAGTCAGCGGGTCGCGGCGCAATTGGCTCAGCGTGTGGTGCTATCCAAAGGACGGCTGACGTGATGGTTTTTCGTCAGACATTGCGCGCGCTGCTCAGCCATTGGCGACGCCATCCGGTGCAGTTTTTCAGTGTGCTGACCGGGTTGTGGCTGGCGACCAGTTTGCTCACCGGCGTCGAAGCGCTGAACAGTCAGGCCCGTGACAGCTACGCCCGCGCCAGCCAGATGATCGGCGGCGAACCGCAGGCCAGTCTGAGCACGCCAAGCGGCGCGACGTTCACCCAGCAATGGTTTGTCGATTTGCGCCGTCAAGGCTGGCCGGTGTCGCCGCTGTTGCAGGGGCGCCTGCTGCTCAAGGATCACGAAAACCAGCGGCTGCAATTGATGGGCATTGAGCCCGTGTCGCTACCAGCCGATTCGGCGGTGGCCGGGCAGGCCTTGCCGATCGAGCGCATCGTCGAATTCTTCACGCCGCCGGGCAGCACGTGGATTTCTCCGGACACCTTGCAGGCACTCAACCTGCACGAAGGCGACACGCCGCAGACCGTGAATGGGCTGTCGTTGCCACCGTTGCTGGTGCAAAAGGACATGGCGCCGGGCGTTTTGCTGGTGGACATCGGCGTTGCGCAAACACTGCTCGAACAACCTGGGCAACTGTCGCGGCTATTGTTACCCAAGGGTTTCCAAGGTGAACTGCCGGATTCCTTCAAAGGCCAGTTGCAACTCAAAAGCAGCGGCGAAGAAAACAATCTGGCACGCCTGACCGAGAGCTTTCACCTCAATCTGGATGCCTTGGGCTTTCTCTCGTTTCTGGTCGGATTGTTCATCGTCCACGCCGCCATCGGCCTCGCGCTGGAACAGCGTCGCGGCTTGCTGCGCACGCTGCGCGCCTGCGGGGTCAGCGCGCAAATGTTGATTGTTTGCCTGATCGTTGAGCTGGGTGTGCTGGCACTGGTCGGCGGACTATTCGGCGTGATCAGCGGCTATTGGTTGGCCAGTGTGCTGCTGCCGGACGTCGCCGCCAGCCTGCGCGGTTTGTACGGCGCGGAAGTGGCGGGGCAGTTGCGTCTGAGCCCTTGGTGGTGGTTCAGCGGCATCGGCTTGAGTCTGCTCGGCGCCTTGCTCGCTGGGGCCAACAGTCTATTGCGTGCTGCGCGTTTGCCGTTGTTGGCCGTGGCCGATCCGCAAGCCTGGCATCAGCAATATGCGCGTTGGTTGCGGCGCCAGGGTTGGCTGGCAGCGGGGTTGGGATTGATTGCGTTGGCGGCCTTGATCTGGGGCGACAGTCTGGCCAGCGGCTTCGTGTTGATGGCCGGGCTGCTACTCGGCGCGGCGTTGGCGCTGCCGGTGTTGCTCAGTGCGATATTGAGTCAGTTGCTCGGGCGCAGTCGCTCAGTGCTCGGCCAGTGGTTTCTCGCCGATTGCCGTCAGCAATTGCCCGCGTTGAGTCTGGCGCTGATGGCGTTGCTGCTGGCCCTCGCTGCCAATATCGGCGCCGGCAGCATGACGGCCGGTTTTCGTCAGACCTTCGATGACTGGCTCGAACAGCGTCTGAGCGCCGAGCTGTACATCAACCCGACCAACCCGGCGCAGTCCCGGGAAATGTACAGCTGGCTCAAGCAGCAGTCGAACATCGCGGCAGTGCTGCCCAACTGGCAGGTGTCGGTGACGTTGCAGGGCTGGCCGACGGAGGTGTTCGGCGTGATCGATCATGCGCATTATCGCCAGCACTGGCCGTTGCTCGATTCCAGCGGCGGTGATCCGTGGGGGCATCTGGCGACGGATGATGCGGTGATGCTCAGCGAGCAACTCGCCCGACGCCTGAAACTACATGCTGGCGAACACCTGACGATTCCCACGCCGAACGGCTCGTGGTCGCCACGCATCGTCGGCATCTACGCCGATTACGGCAACCCGAAGGGACACGTGATCGCCAACGTCAATCACCTGCTGCGCGGCTGGCCGCAACTGACGCCGAATCGCTTCAACCTGCGCATCGACCCGCAACATATTCCGCCATTGCTGAGCGCATTGCAGGCACGGTTTCAGTTGGAGGACAGCCGCATCGTCGATCAGGCACGGCTCAAAGGCTGGTCGGTTCAGGTGTTCGAACGCACTTTTGCCGCGACGGCAGCGTTGAACAGTCTGACCCTCGCGGTGGCGGGCGTGGCGCTGTTTATCAGCCTGCTGACCCAGAGTCAGAGTCGCCTCGGCCAACTCGCACCGTTGTGGGCGCTGGGCGTGACGCGACGGCAGTTGATGCTGCTCAACCTGGGACAGACGTGGCTGCTGGCAGTGCTGACGCTGGTGTTGGCGTTGCCGCTGGGCATCGCGCTGGCGTGGTGCCTGGATGCGGTGATCAATGTGCAGGCGTTTGGCTGGCGGCTGCCATTGCGGGTGTTCCCGTGGCAATTGCTGCAACTGATGGGGCTGGCGTTGTTGGCGACGTTACTGGCTTCGGCATGGCCGCTGTATTCGCTGTGTCGCACGCAACCGGCTGATCTGCTGAGGACGTTTGCCCATGAGGATTAAGCTCGTTGTGCTGATGGTTTTGTTGCTGCTCGGTGGTTGCGATCAATCGGTGCCGGAGCAGAAAGGCTTCGCCGGGATGGGCGATCAGGCGTTGGCGTTTACGCCGGTGGTGCCGGGGCGAGTGTTCAGTTTTCCGGCGGATCACGGCGCGCACGATGGCTTTCGCATCGAGTGGTGGTACATCACCGCCAATCTCAAGGATCAGCAGGGCAATGAATTCGGCGTGCAGTGGACGCTGTTTCGCAGTGCGCTGAAACCGCTGGCGGAGCAGGCCGGCTGGGCCAATCAGACGATCTGGCTGGGGCATGCGGCGGTGACGTCCAGCACGGTGCATCACGCTGCCGAACGTTATGCGCGAGGCGGGGTAGGGCAAGCGGGTGTGCAACTGGCACCGTTCGAGGCGTGGATCGACGATTGGCGGTTTGCCAGTCAGGCGCAGGACCCTCTGAGCGATTTGCAGCTCAGCGCGCGCGACAAGGATTTCGCCTATCAACTGCACCTCACTTCCAGCCGCCCATTGGTGTTGCAGGGGGACAAGGGTTTCAGCCAGAAATCCGAAGAAGGTCAGGCTTCGTATTACTACAGTCAGCCGTTTTTCCAGGCCAGCGGAACATTGCAGATCGACGGCCAGAGCTACACCGTCAGCGGCCCCGCGTGGCTCGATCGCGAATGGAGCAGCCAGCCGCTGACCGCCAATCAAACCGGTTGGGACTGGTTTTCCCTGCACCTGGACAGCGGCGAACACGTGATGCTCTATCGCATGCGTCAGAAGGACGGCGTGCCGTATCTCACCGGCACGTGGATAGCCGCCGATGGCCAGACGCAAACCCTGCGCAGTTCGCAGATCCGGCTCTCCCCGCAAGACACCGCCAACGTCGCCGGCCGGGCGATGCCGGTGAAATGGTCGATCAGCATTCCCGACAAACACCTCGACATCAGCCTCGACGCGCTCAACCCCAATGCCTGGATGAACCTGCGCATCCCGTATTGGGAGGGCCCGGTGCACATCAGCGGCAGCCATCCCGGCCAGGGCTATCTGGAAATGACCGGGTACTGAAAGGTACCCACGAATCCCCGTAGGAGCTGCCGAAGGCTGCGATCTTTTGATCTTGTTTTTTAAAAGCAAAATCAAAAGATCGCAGCCTTCGGCAGCTCCTACAATGGATCGGTTTGAACTTGGGTTGGTGTGTTGTCCTCTACAGAAAAATCTGCCGAGGATTAGCCATGAGCGACGACCTGAAACCCCCAGACCTGAATTCCTGGCAGCGCCTGTTCGACGACCAGACCTACTGGCAGCAATCCCCCGACGCACATTACTTCGATCTGCAACGCATCGCCGACGACCTGCTCGGCCAAGGCGCCATCGACCTTGAGCAATGGCAGATCCTGCGCGCCAAGGCCGACGACCTGCACAAGGATTCCCCCGCCATCAACGTCGCCCGTGAACTCGACGACCCCGAAGCCTGAGGACAACCCGATGAAACCGATCACCCAAGGCGAACACCCCGACGAACCCCGCCCACCGGGCGAAACCGAACGCGACAACGACGCCCTGCGGCCCACCGACCCGAAACAGCGTGAAAACAGCGGCAAAGGCACGCCCAGCGGCGAATCCACCGCGCAGGACACCGCAAAACAACAGACCTCCTCGACACAAACCAAAGCCAAGCCCTGAACAGCGTCTATGCTCAGTGGCACGTTCGTCGCCGAAGCCAATTCGGCGCCGGGCGCTGCCATTCATCACAGGGAAAGTATTGCTTATGAAGCTCAACGCACTGGCCAAGGCCATCACCCTCGCAACCGTACTGTCCGCCACCAGCTTCGGCGCCCTGGCTGCCGATATTCCGCTGTCTGCCACTGTTGAAGCAGATCAGGTCACCACCAAAGTGATCTCCGTCGATGCCGCTAACCATCAGGTTGTGCTCGAAGGCGCCGAAGGCAAGCCGGTTCATGTTCAGCTCAGCGACAAGGCGAAAAACCTCGCCAATCTCAAGGCCGGCGATCAGGTCAACATCGAAGTGCAGCGTTCCGTCGCCGCCTACCTCGACACCGATGTGGATAAAGGTCTGCCTGGCACCACCGAACGTACCGGTGAGCTGCGTAAGGCCCCGGGCAGTGATAACCCCGGTGGTGAAGCGTACCGTCAGGTTCAGGTGCAATTGAAAATCACCAAAATTGATTTGAAGACAAATCAGGTGACCCTGCAAAACCCGGCGGGCGTATCGAAAGTCCTCGACGTGAAAAAGCCTGAAATTCAAGCCAAACTGAAAGATTTGAAAGAAGGGCAGAGCGTCATCGTCACTTACACCGATATCTTAAAAGTGACCAGTCAACACGAAAGTTGAGCATTAACTCTACAGAGTGATTGTTCTTGTACAGGTTTAGGTATGAGAACAATCATATAAAAGTGTGTTGTCGGAAGTTTCTCGGTAAATATCGGCGATACACACTTTTTAACTTTCTAGTACATAAATTTCATCTTTATCAATGACGACATAAGCGCCAACTTCTATTAAAATCCCCTCCGTTCGCCCAGTGTCAGGGCTCTTTACCGGTGCATGGATTGCCAGGCCATTACACTGGGCGAACACCTTCAGAAAGTGGTTGTATACAAATTCTGCAAACAAAAAGGGCGACTCTAGAGTCGCCCTTTTTGTTTGTGCCGATTTTAAGCATCCCGGCCTACGCTCGCTGTCCCTGAAAGCGCTTAAGCGACGCCTGATACATCTTCGTGCGGCGGTGATCCTTGCCGTAAGTGCCTGCTGCCGCAACGGTTCCGGACTGGATGTGATCCAGATAATGGAAAATCTTCCGAGGTGACAGGAATTTGATGCCGTAGCCCAGAGCCGACATCCGATCCTGCAGCGTATAACCCGGTACCCGATCATCCATGCAGAAGTGCAGCCCCTGGGACTTCATCAACCGTGCATTCCACAGAGTGCAGAAACTCTTCAGGTGAGTCTCTCTATACGGTTTTGGCTCTTTGGTTTTCAGCCCCAATTGCGTTTTCGCCCGTCGAACATAGTGTTTGCAGAAACGCGAAGTTAGACGCCAGGTATCGCGCAACATCCCGCGATTGATTTGCTCGACACAACCGACGGCGGCGATATCCGGCGTTTTTGTACACTCGCGCATCATCATCGAAAACACTTCCTTGTCGTAAACGAAAGTGTCGGTGTGCAGCAGAAACAGGTAATCAGTGGCAACTTTGTCCAGCACCAGATCCAGTGCTTTGCCATGGGCAATATGTCCGGCCTCTTTACCCGGCGAAGGCCGCTCGATCAAGTTGATCCAGTCCAGAGAACGCAAGTAATCGAGACTGGCATCCGCCGAATCGTTGTCCACTACCCACACGGGAATCTGCTGTTCCGTGACGTGCTCGCGCAAAAGCTCCAGGCACATGCGGGTCAAGTCCAGGGTTTTGTAGTTGACCAGGACCAGACTGAAATTGGCCTGCGGTGGGGTGGGCAAATTAAAGGCATTCATGACAGAAGGGCTCATCTGCGATTCAAGGGCGACAGGGTTTCGTGGCCGCGATCTTAGCGAGACAACCTTAGGCGAACCTTAATTTGCGGATTGGGTAACCGGCAGAGTGTGTCGAATTGAGACCGCTGGTGTATGAAATGCATGCGGTGCTGCCAACCATTAACGGATAAAATGCGTGCCCTATCACGGTTCAAGGAAGAAACGGCAATCGCCGTTGTGTCACGGATGAAACCACTCTCCCTCTACCACCCGGCCTTGTATTGGCTGCGCGTGTGGCAAAAAAGACTGTTCCGCCAGATTGCCTGGCGCTGCTCCGGCAAACGCTACGCTCGCCCCGTCGCCACGGTCGAGCGCCTGCCATATCGCTACCTCAAACACACCTCGAAACTCATCCGCAAACTCGGCGACTCCGACCTCGCCCTGCAACACAATAAAGTCATCAACCTGAAACTCGCCGTCGCCGCGATCGACGGCGTCATCATCGCCCCCGGCGAACACTTCTCCTTCTGCCGCCTCGTCGGCCGCCCGACTTTGAAGCGCGGCTACGTTGAAGGCATGGAACTGTCTTTCGGCGAGGCACGACGCGGTGTCGGCGGCGGCATCTGCCAACTGAGCAACCTGATTCACTGGATGGCCATTCATTCACCGCTGGTGGTGGTCGAGCGTTCCAACCACAGCTTCGACCCGTTTCCGGATGAAGGGCGGGTGCTGCCGTTCGGGTCCGGGGCGGCGATTTTCTACAACTACGTTGATCTGGTGCTGCATAACCCGACGGATCGGAGCTTTCAGCTGAAGTTGAACGTCGGCGAGACACAACTCGAAGGGGAGTTGTTGTGTGATCGGGTAAGGGAGTATCGCTATCACGTGTTTCAAGAGGCGCATCGGTTTGTGCGGGAAGGCAGCAGGGTGTTTCGCGAGAACGAGATTTGGCGAGAGGTCAGGGAAAAAGGGCAGGTTGGGGAATTGGTGGAGAGGGTGAGGTTGTATCGGAATCGGGTGGTGGTCAAATATGAGGTGATGGAAGAGTTGATCGGGTAGCGGGCTTTTGCTTAAACATACCCAGCCAGGCAAGTTTAAATTACACAAACCGTTACGCCACAAAGGCTACAACGCCTTGCGCCGTTGCCTACGCCTACTCCAGAATCCGCCGGCATACGCGCCTATAGGGCGGGCTATATCGTTTCCCTGTCACTGCAAAACAGTGAACGGGTTTGGTAGCCCGCTTCGGTACGGCCGTATGGCGCCACCTTATTCAGCCACTTTTTTTGCGGCTGCGTTTTATGGTGGACATGCGTGGGGCTCATTCGTGAGCGCCGGGTTCCGTATCGACCGGTCTACCAACCCGCGCATGGCCGCCACCCATCGTTTGGTAGCGAGGGTGATGGCTCCTATTTTCTTGATACGGAGCTTCATCAATGTTCAAACCAACGCCAAACCCACCGGACGCCGATCCGATCCCGTTCGACCCATCGCTTGAACCTCAAAAGATAAAAGAGGCGACAGACCGCGCCATCAACTTCTATCTCAACCCCGGCTCACTGAAGCTCTCAATCCCGATCCGCAAAACCAGCAAGATCTTCCTCGTCGACCCCGCCGTGGACGAAGAAACCTTGCTCGTCGAAGCCTGCGAGTCGTTAGCCGCTGCCAGCGACATGGCGCGTGATATCGGCGACGCCATCGATAACTCACAACGCCGGGCCATGCTGATGCTGCATCAGGTGATCATGCTGAGTGAGCTGATGGTCAATCGAGTCCTGGATGGACGCCGCTTGCCGCACTAGTTGCGGCTTGATGCACGGTTGCACCGCGAACAACGTGTAGGAGCTGCCGTAGGCTGCGATCTTTTGATTCTGTTTTTGATTGTTGAAGAGCAGATCAAAGGATCGCAGCCTGCGGCATCTCCTACACGGGAATTCATTTGCGGTGGTCATTTCTTTTGGAGTGCCTTGATGGGCGCTTGCTGGAGTTTCAGTTGATGTCCGAAACCACGAACAATCCGCCGGTGCCAGACCCGACGTCGCCCTATGAATCATTCGATTCGAGGAAGCTTCACGCGGCGGCGGAGCGGGCGCTTGATCATTATCTTGCGCCTGAGAAGATCATGGCTACGCCCTACAGCCCCAGCACTTTGTTCATGGTCAATCCGCAATCCGACACTGAAACCTTATTGGTCAATGCCTGTGAGTCTTTGGCCTCGGCGACGGTGATGCTGGGTGATTTTGCCGGGATGCTGGAAGGGCCGAACCGCAATACGTTGTTGGGGATTGCGCAGGTGGTGATGTTGGGGGAGTTGGCGGTGAACAAGGCGCTGGATAACGTCGAATTGAAGCAACCGGCACCGGGGCTTGTGTCGGGCTGAAATAGGATGGTTGAAAAGCAAGGTGTGGCGAGGGAGCTTGCGCTTGCTTTGGCGCGAAGTTGCTCTTGACCACTCAAAGAAAAAAACAGAGAAAAGAAGAAAAGAAGAAAAGAAGAAAAGAAGAAAAGAAGAAAAAGTGAACAGATTTATTTTCTAGATGAAAATAAATCTATCCCTTTTTCTTTTTTCTTTTTTCTTTTTTCTTTTTTCTTTAGAAGGAATGTGAGTGTGTCTATGTACCATTGCTGTTCGCTCATGATACGGCTTCTGAATTCAGGTTCGATGTGAGTGTCAAATAATGTAATTAGATCATCTTCATTTTTTGCAGAAAAGGGGACAGATTTACAGTGGGTTCCGTCTAAAGAGTTAGAGGCTCTCTATATTGGTTGGGCCGCCGTCATCAATGAGTTTTCTAATGCGGCGATTATAGAGTTCAAGGTCTTGAATATCATTGTTGGCTTCGATTGTTTTTCTCAGAAATCATGATATGTAAAATCTTCTGTTTCTCACTATCAGCAGTATCGCGTACAAGATCAAATCCATCTTTTGACAAGAAAGGATGTTTATTTCTTAGGTGATAATAGCAGCCAATGTTTTCAAGCAGGTCGCTGGCGTCATTTTTTGTAAACTCAACCGAGTTTACGTATACGCTAAATGCATTCCTCAATATTTCGATCGAGCTTTCTAGCGATTTTTAAATAGCCGCATAGTCCTTGCCAATTTATAATATGCAACTGGGTTCCCCAGTCGGGGTCTCTTGTGAAATATTGGCTATTACCTCTGAAGTAGTCAGGGAGTTCATTATTTTTCAAGGCTATTTCAAAGTTAGTTGTCATTGAGGTTTTTCGCAGTCGTAAAATTGGCTTAGGGGTTTGTTCATGTCGGCGCCGTGGTCGATTTTTTCAGAACCAATAAGAGCGGCCTCTTTAGTGCCGCTCTTCGTTTCACCTCCGGGAACCCATTCTTTAGAATAAGCGCCTGCTTCATTTCCATTTGGTATTTCGTATTTGGACCAGAAAAGAGGACAGATTTATTTTCAGTTAGTAGAAAATAAATCTGTTCTCTTTTTGTCTTCTGCCTGCTGGTGTAATACCGAACTCGAGTTGGTCAAAATAATATTATATCTACGTTGCCAATGTGTGCTGTTAGTTTTTCACGGAAATCCGTTTCGCTGGTGAAGTTAGTGTTGTCAATCATGTTGAGGAACCAAGTCGCGTCTAAAGCTGTAAATATTTCAAGCCATTCTGGTCTTTTAGCCTTCGATTCAAGCATGTCGTTCGCGGCAAAGCCGTGGCCTTTGCCTTCGGATAAGTAAAAATAGTTATCTGCGAAGGAGTAGCCTATAAGCTTTGGCCAGTTTGAGCTATGCGGGAGGTTTGGCTCCATATCCTTACTAGCAATCACATAAAAAGTTCTCATTTTTTTTCCGGAAGTACGTCGAGTTTGTCGAAGTTTACTTTTTGCCCATCTAGATGGAGTTGTTGTGCTCCGCCATCGCCATATTTTCCAGATTACCTTCAGAAAAAGAAAACGTGGTTTGTCCCTCGTTACGGTGCAATTACCCATATAGGAAGGGTGTCGTCGGGTGCTTGTCTTTGACATCGACGAGGCTAGTCGCGAGCATTTAAGGTTGAAGGGTAAATGTCATCTGATGGGCACTTAGGAAAGTAAAAATTTCAATCTTTATCGGTTGCGTCTCATGTGTCCTAATCTTGATATTTAAACTGACCTCGATATGTAAATTCGATGCCTCGTAATATGGAAGCTGTGGTTTTTCCTTTATAAGCACAATTATAAATTGTAATAACAGTGTTTATTTTTTCAGGTGAAGTAGAGAGGTTTTTCTTTTTTATTTCAGCGATGATATCGGAGTCATAAGAAAAATCCTCGATTGCTTTTTCCAAATTTTTAGTTGGCTCTACGATATTAGCTTCAATAAAGTCGTCGTCAATAAAGCCCAGAGAAAATGCATTGCTGAACTCCGATCCTAGAGATTCTCCATCGTCAGAATAGGCAGGCGTCACTATTTCCCGAAGAGTGGATTGCTGCCAGTCGGCGTTTGCAGTCCAAATTGATACTGTTTTTTTATTACTCATCTTTTTCTCCTCAATTTTTAAGGCCGGATGGGAGAGAGTCAACTCCACCTTCTAACCTCCGACCCGCCCACTCATTGAGGCCCTGTCGGAACTCGCCGTAATCTTTCGAATTGTCAATTATTTTAAGTATTTCATTATGTGCTTTTGTGGACCCTTTGCCCCCATGATGACCAGTAGGGTTCACAATTTCACTTCAGCAATCGCGGTTCGTAGCTCATAGATCTGCTCAGCAGAAAAGGGGACAGATTTATTTTCAGTTTGTAGAAAATAAATCTGTCCCCTTTTTTATATAGATTCAAAAAACTGTGGTCTGCTCCGTTTTAAAAAAAGGAATCGTGGTCTGTCCCCGTTTTACCTTACGATAAGCGGCAAATAGGCCTAAAGTTTTCGGGAGTGGTGTTTTTTACGAAAGGTCTATTTTACGCCTGCGTAAAGATTAAGGTTTTTTTATTTTATTCAGAGTGTGATCTAACGCTCTTTCAAGTTCAGTCCAAGTTTTCGCGCTTTCGCTGTGCGTGGGCGACTCCCAGTTTTGATCTGAAATTAGCGAGATTCTAAAGGAGCCATTTTCGCTGAATTCTGGGTACCATCCAATATCAATTATTTGTTCGAGTGGCAGTGATGCCTGTAATAGATCTTCTTTTAAATCGTCGGTAATAAGTTTGATGTCGCTTCCAACTAATGTGGAGAGATCATCGAAAATAATTGTTCCGCCGAGCGTTATTATTTTATCAGTGTTCATCGATTATTTTTTCTTCTTGGTTAGTTTTTTGAAGGCTTCTTCAGATATGGGAAAAAAGGGGACAGATTTATTTTCATTTTTTAGAAAATAAATCTGTCCCCTTTTTTGGTCCTTTTTTGGTCTTTTTGTCTTTAGTCCAATTTTTGTATTCCCTTTCTTTCACGGTTGAAAGTTAAGTTCTGAGTTCGACGTATTCCTCAAAGAATGAATAGAAGTTCTCCGCTATTTTCTTAGACGGTTTGCGCTTAAATAGATCGTAGCTAATGACCTGTCCATTTCCCGTGGGGCCGCAATCAATTGCCCAGCAAACTTCGTCGTCTTTTAAATAAATGACGGCAAAATGACTAGGTGGTTCGAACTCTGAACGGCAGTACATGGTGCTGTAATTTAAAGTTCCGCCGTTATCTAGAGTTGCATCATTATTCTCAATTCCGCATATTTCTGAGTCTGCTGCACCACCACCGCATACACTCAAGAAGTCAACGAAATCTTCAGGCGGCTTTATGCCTAGAATGTTCTCGAGTTTTTTAATTTGCTCGGCATTGGCGGGTCCGAGCCAAAATGTTTCTTCGTCGGAGTTATCGAGTTTCGTTATCAAGTCTTGGTATTTATGCATGGTTCTGCTTACTCAAGGAGAAAAGGGGATAGATTCATTTTCAGTTTTTAGAAAATAAATCTGTCCCTTTTCTGATTCTAACCAAGCTGTCCTCACCAAGTGGATTGATTTTCGGTAGCCGCTTTGGCTAAATCAGATTTCCATTTTTTTTCAGCCGAGTTCAAAATTGCTTCAAAAAAACTGCGAGGCGTGTTGATTTCATCAGCGGACCATGGAGAAGATGAGGCTTCGTCACTCTCGTAATCATATTCAAATGGATGTGTGAAATCGTAATCTTGTTTGCTTAGCGCTTTTTCCAACTCTTTGACTAGCAGGTATTTGTGTCGGTATGTCAGGTATTCTTGATCTTTAATTATGTAATTTTCTATTATTTTTATCCTGTCATCAGGATCATTTGGGTCTAATGCTAACAGCGACTGTTTGAAATTTTCATCTTTATATTCTGTGTCCAGCCCTGCGAGGAACGAGTCAATAGTTGGCTTGAAGGGGAGTTCTGTGTTGGGCGCTTTTAACATTTTGTATTGTCCGTATTGATGAATTATTCAGTCAATGGGGAAAGCTGTAAAGGGCCTGTCCGTATCGACTTTGTCAAACTTGATTTCAGCGCCATTCATGCTCTCATTAAGAATAGGGTTTTGACTATCTCTTCTGTTTGGCTTGTAACCTCGGCCAGCACCAGGTTGTTCTATTCTAACGATCGGATTCTGATTTCTGTCAAAACCAGTATGGGCAGGCAATCCACGAGTCTTTCTGGTTAAAGCTTCATTGAGGGCATGCAATTGCATTTTCCAACTCTTAAATTGGGAGCTTTTGTTGACCCTACCTGTAGCACCAGTAATTGGATCTGTGCCATCTATTGCCCGCTGCTTCATCACTGCGTCCGGGATCTCCGGTCCATGCTTGCCAATGGTGTGCATATTATATTTCTGTTCGATTGCTTGAACCTGACGCTTCGCGTTTGCTTCGGACAGTTGTTCAATTCTGGCTCGACGTTGTTCAGGTGACATCTGCGGTTCAGGTGGAGGTGGAGCGCCATCTTTGACCACAGCCTTACTCGCAGGATTTTCAGATCTTAATCCTGCATTGCCACTTGCACCTGGGCATCCATTTAACCCCAACGGATCTACCCACCCCGTAGGATTAGGCACGTACTGGTAGTTGTTCAACCCACCCGCAAGCTTGATCGGATCCGGCGTCAAAAACCGTCCAGTCCCCGGATTGTAGTAGCGGTGGCGGTTGTAATGTAACCCCGTCTCGGCGTCGAAATACTGGCCTTGAAAACGCAACGGGTTATCGATTTCGCTGACGTCAAGTGCCGCCAGGTTGCCATAAGCTCGGTATCTGGCCGACCACATAATCTCGCCGCTGTAATCGGTGAGTTCCTGCGGTGTGCCGAGGTGGTCGAGTTGGTAGTAAAACGGGGTGACCTTACGCGGACCTTCGCCGTCGAGCATGGCCAACGGACGGAAGCTGCCCGGTTCATAGATGTAACTGCGGTAGCGGTTCTCGGCGCTTTCAGCGATCAAGCGCTCGCCTTGCCACAGGAATTCAGTGGTGTGGCCGTCGACGGTTTTTTCTATGCGACGGCCGAAGGCGTCGTATTTGTAAGTTGCAGTGCTGCCGCCCGGCAGGCTGACGCCGATCAGACGATGCTGGCAGTCGTAGCGATATTCGGTGACGAGTTTCTGACCGGCGCCACGACGTTCACGGCTCAAATTACCGTAAGCGTCGTAGTCGTAATGGCGGTCGCCCTGCATCAGCAGGCGGTTGCCTTTGACGTTAGCCAAATTGGTTACGGGCAGGTCATTCTGACCGAGGAGGTTGCCTGCTGGATCGTGGGCGAAGCTTTCCGGTGTCGCACCACGCACACTGGTCAGTCGATCCAACGGGTCGTAGTGATAGCTGCGATTACCTTTGCGGGTGTCATCTACGCCGGCTAGGTTGCCATTCGCGTCGTAGTTGTAGCGTCGCTGGAATAGATTTTTGTCGCGTTGGCTAACGCTATGCGCTTGCAGGCGACCTTGTTCGTCGTACTGGTATTGGCTTAGGAGCAAACCCTGTTGTCGCTGTTGCTCGCGACCGGCACTGAACTGGTGAGAGGTCAGGCGTGAGCCGTTCAGGTCGATGTTGCTCAGGCGTCCGCCGGGTAGATGACGGTAATCGAGCGTGCTCCCATCTGGAAGGCGACAGTGGCTTAGCTGGCCAACGCTGTCGTACTCATAACGCGTGGTGCCCCAACCCTGATGCTCGGTGACAAGCCGATCTTGCACGTCGTATTCATAGGCGAGCGGCCAATGGCTGTCGTCGACGTTTACGAGGCGGCCCAAGGCGTCATAACTGTAGTGAATTTCTTCGCCGTCGGGCAAAGTCTTGACCAGCAGACGACCTGCAGCATCACGCTGATATTCGCTGACCAGTTCACTGCCGTCATCGCCGAACTCGGTTTTCTTCAGCAACTGGCCGTTGAGGTCGTACTCGTAGGCAGTGCGGCGACCGTCAAAACCAGTTTCCTGCTGGATCAGGCCATTCGAGTAGTAGTCGAGTTGGTAGCGTTCGCCGCGCTCGTTCTCGATCTCGGTGAGGTTGAGTTGCGAGTTGTCGTAGCGATAACGCAGTTGGCTGCCGTCAGGATTAATGCGGCGGCTGATCAGGTGCAGGTTGTCGGCGTACTCGTAACGAGTGATACGCCCAAGCTCGTCGCGTTCGGCGGTGACGCGGCCATACGCGTTGTAAGCATACGCACGGCTCGCGCCACCCGGTAGGGTGACCTGCGTTAGACGGTTGGCGACGTCCCACTGGTATTGAGTGATGGCGCCGAATTCGTCCTGTCGGGTGATCTGCCGACCCAGCGCATCATAGCGGTACTTGCGCTGGCCACCGTCGGGCAAGCGCTCTTCCAGCAATTGACCGAGGTTGTTCCAGTCCAGTTGATGACGGCTGCCGTCGGGGTGACGAATTTCCAGCAGGCGGCCATGCCGGTCGTAGCTGTAGTGGGTTTCGTTACCCTCAGGGTCGATTTGCTGGGTGATGTCGCCTTGACGGTTACGGATGTACTGCCAACGTGCCTTGCCACATTGAACATCAACAAGCTGGCCGTTGAAGTAGTTGTACCGTGTAGGCTCGTCTTCCTGGGGAATTACCGCAATTAGGCGGCCAGCTTTACTGTATTGGTACTCGACGACAGCGCCCAACGGGTCCTTGACCGCAACCAGTCGCCCTTCATCGTCATAGGCCTTCTGTGTTTCACCACCGTCTGCTGCGGTTTCGCTGACCAGGCGTGCATTTTCGTCATGCACATAGATTTGCTCGCTGCCATCGGGGTTGTATACGGTGACCGACCCGTTATCGTCCCACTCGTATCGTGTTTCGAGTGACGAGTAGTTCGTCCAATGACGGATACAACGGGAGTGCTTACCTTCGTATTCCCATTCCCAAAAGAAACTGGCGCCACCCGCTAGTTGACGCTCAAGGATGACGTGCTGGTCGTTGTAACGATAGTGCTCGCTTTCGCCGGCAGCATTGGTCGAGGAGACCAATTGTTTCTGCGTGTTGTAGCGGTAGCTGACGAGTGTCTGAAGGGTCACCCAGGGATCCTGGCGTTCACCACGCTCGTTGTATTCTGAACGCTGTTGCTGGTAATCGACTGCGACGATATGCCTGTCGTCGTAACGTAAAAGCAGCGAGCGACCAGCCCTGTTATCGATGCGTTGAATACGATCAACCAGGTCGTAGCTGATGTGCAACCGGTTGTCGTAGGCGTCGCTGATAGCTGTCAGGCGCCCGGCACGGAAGTGGTAGAAGCGTTCTGTTGATCCGGCTTGACTGAGGATTAGCTCTCCAGGCGCATCGCCCAGGAAAATTGCCGCCTTAGCCAGACTGTTGGTAATGGCCGGACGTTGTTCAGTCGGTATTGGAAAGCGAGTCTGGCGGTTTTCATTGTCAGTCCACAGCACGCCCTCATTATCGAGTTGCAAGCTGTGGGAAAGCGAATGACTCCACCCATGACCCAGACGACTGTCTATTTCAACTGCACTGCTGCGATAAAGACGCGTCCATTCGAAGGGCAGCAGTCCAGCCAGCGTACCATCGGTAAGCGTCAGCAACTCTTCTCCGGTTACCATAGAAACCGGATCACCGTTCTTGCACGTTGCTGTTACACAGTCGCTGGGTTTGTCTGCTGGGTTCTTCGGTTGTTCCGGAACGTTCTGAACCGGCTCTATTTGCTGCAGCTGGGTTTCGTTCTGAGTTTTGCTCCTCGCGTGAACCTGAGAGTCTGGTTCAACCTTGGCACCGGCCGCCGGTGTGGGATGTTTTGGAGGAACGACCGATTGTGCCGGCGTATGAGGGAAGATCTCCGCCGCTGCTTTTTTGCTTGCGTTGGTTACCCCTACACCAGAAAGCCTTACCGGGGCGGCTGCTTCAGCGTGTGCTTTGAAGCGAATTCGACTGATCTCAATCAGCTTGGCCGTGACCTTCTCTACCAATTCGAAAGCTCTTTGAGCCTGCAACGTTGACTTGACCGCTTTTGCACTAGCACGTAATGCAATGCCAAGACCAGCGGTGAAGATAATTCCGAGGATGATGTAAACGATTTCAGTCTTGAGTCTTGCGACAACCTCAGCGCGCGTTTGCGGCGGCAGCATAGTGACCCAAGACCAAACTGCATAAACATAAACCCATAGAAGTGGTTCATCGCATGCAATCAAGAATGCGGTTCGAAGTGACTCTTTCGATGAGTTATAGATTTTTTTGATTTGCTCTTCGGTGAAATATTCTTTGAGTTTTTTATAATTATCTAGAGGGTGCGCAACCAATTTGTAGAGCGATTTTATATCGCCCCATATACTCATCACGAAGCTCCAGAATCCATCCCAGTCAGCTTGTAATTTTTGAAAAAACTTCTCAGACAGGGATGCTTCGTTGTGTTTTTGCCAGAGCGGCAGGCACGTTATCTTCCATTCGTTCTCCAACCATGTCGCCAAATCACCAATGACGCCATCGTAGGAGTCGAACAAACGTTTGAGGTCTGCAGATGTAGGATTGGGAAAGAAGGTCACCATATATCGCTGATGAGGCGTCAGACCAGGAATGACCTCGATCCCGGTAGGGCCGATTTGCTTTTTTATGGCAGCCCCCATCGGCTTGCCTGTCGTATCGACGGGGACTAGTACGACTGGAGTGTTTCCAATTGGTACGAATCGTGCGGATTCGAAACTATGAATAAGTGTAAGCTTTCCATTTTCAGGGCATGTAGCATAGTCTACGGCTTTTTTTTTGCTGTCCTTAGGCGCTGCCTTTGCCACTTCGTCGCCGACCTTGAACTGTTGTTCCACATCAAGGCCATCCAAATATGTGGCGTAAGAGCGATATTCCGAGAGGCAGCTCTTAAAATCGGAGATTATCTCTTTTTCGTCCGGCTGTTTCTCGGTGAGATAAATAAAAGTTTCGCCCAAGCTCATACATCTACCTCCCTTTCCAGATGGGCCTTCAGCAGGCCGGTAAAATTTTCTTCCGTGAGCGGCGTGCGTTTTACAAATCGCGCCACTTTTTGTTTCAAGTTCGACTCAGGGAACGAGAAGTACAGATCGGCATGCTCATCCAGCAGCCACTGCATCATGTTGCCGATAACAGTCGACGGGTTCTCGGCCATCAACCCATCCAGTAAATCCTTCGGCACCTCCCACCACGGCCAATCCTTCACTCTTGGCAGCGCCCTCGGTCCAACCTCCAGCGACTGCCCATTAATCAGATACCGCTCAAACATCGGCAGTACTTCCCCGGCCTTCTCCCCAAGCCCATGCAGAATCGGGTAGATATGCCGCCCATCCCAAAACCGGAAAAACACCTCGGTCCCATCCGGCATCTTCACCTGAGTCAGGCTGCGCAGATGCTCGAACACTTCGTTCGGCTCCGAACGCGATACCGCCAGCCAACCCCAGTCGAGGGCGTCGGTTTCAGCGATCCACGGCAGGAACGCGGAATTGGCTTTGAGCTCGGTGACGTAGGGCATCACTGGTTGCCAGGTGGAGTAGGGCGTGCCGCCCCAGATCGGCAGGAGTTGGGCGGAGGGTTCGGTGAGGTAGAGGTTTTTCAGCGCGTCGGAATCGCTTGCTGCGCTAATGACCAGATACAAACGCTCGCCAGTCTGCAACGGCTGTTGCGCCAGCCAGTCCTTGGGCGTAATTCGATCAGATGGCACAGGCACCTGCCTTGCATTTTTCGCATTCTTCGCAAAACGGCGCGTTACGTTTGAGGGTGTTGATCTGGGCCGGGGTCAGGACCTGGCCGGCCTTGTCGGCGTCGGCCTGTTTCAGGATTCCGGGCATCAGCGGCGCGGCACCGGTGCCGCTGCCTGGACTTCCGCCGGAATTCATATTGATCACCGGGCCGCTCATGGTCACACCACCAGCATCAATCTTGATAAAGCTGCCACCACCGATCAGGGTCAGCTCCGCACCGGCCTCCATCACCACTTTCATGCCGCTGCTGAGGTGGATTTCTTGCCCGGCGTCGATGAACTGACCGGTGCCGATCTTGATGTGTTGGTTCACGCCCACGGTCAGGTGGTCGTTGGCGCGCGCTTCGACTTTGCGATCGGCATAAACCGTGTGGTGTTCTTCGGCTTTGAATTCCGTGTAGCTGTTCTTTTCAACGGTGTCGTGGCGTTCGTTGCCGACGCGGATTTTCTGGTCGTGCTCGATGTTTTCGTCCCAGTCGCGCTGGGCGTGCAGGTAGATCTGTTCCTGACCTTTTTTGTCTTCGATGCGCAGTTCGTTGTAGCCGCCTCCGCCCATCGAGCTGAGGGTCTTGAAGGTGCTGCGGGTCTTGTTTGCCGGCAGCGCATACGGGACGGTGTTTTCCTTGTGGTACAGGCAGCCGCTGATCAGCGGTTGATCGGGGTCGCCTTCAAGGAAGGTGACGAGCACTTCCATGCCGATACGCGGGATGGCGATGCCGCCGTATTGGGCGCCGGCCCAGGCGCTGGAGACGCGCAGCCAGCAGCTGGTTTTGTCGTCGGCCTGGCCTTCGCGGTCCCAGTGGAACTGGACTTTGACGCGGCCGTATTCGTCGCAGTGGATCTCTTCGCCTTTCGGGCCGGTGACCACGGCGCTCTGGCTGCCGAGGATGCGTGGTTTCGGGTGGCGCAGGGGCGGGCGGTTGGGCACGTCCCATGGGGTGGCCTGAAAGCGGTTGCGGTAGCCCTGGTGGAAATCGTCTTTAAGTGCGGTGGTGTCGCTGGTTACCGACTCTTCCAGCACTTGCGGCTGTTTGCCTTCGTGGAGGACTTCGGTGAGCAGCCAGAGGTCATTCCATTTGGCTTTCGGGTGCGCGGTGAGGGCGAGGAAGTGGCCGCTGACCAGCAACGGCTGATCGCTTTTGCCTTCGGCCAACTGGAAGTCGCTGCGATGGCGTTCGAGGGCGCGTTTGGCCAGGTGCTTGCCGCGCTCGCGGTCGATGAAACGACCCGGATAATCGTAGTCCTCGAGATCGGGCAGGGCGTCGCCACGGTTTTCGCTTTCGAGGGTGATGCGCGGTTTTTCGAAGTCGTAATCGCGCCGCGTGGTGCGGCTGGTACGGGTTTCCAAGCGTAGGTCGAAACGCTTGATCACCGGGTCGCTGGCGACCATGCCGGAGTCTTGCTGATAGGCCACAGGCTTGAGTTTCGGGAACACCGTCTGGTCATCGCCGAACACCAGTTTGTGCGCCGTCGCCGTGTGCTCGAAGTGGTAATGGATACCTTCTTCCTCGCACAGGCGCTGGATGAAATGCAGGTCCGATTCATCGTATTGCACGCAGTAGATGCGTTCGGGATAAATCGAACCGGTCTTGAATTCGTAGGCGTTGCTTTG
>NZ_JBIUVX010000028.1:37293-67822 GCF_044743175.1 Pseudomonas sp. NPDC087690 | reverse complement strand
GTAAATTGGCCGCTTTTCTGTGCACCAAGCCCCACAATCGCGGCCATATGACCGTAGAAGTGCGGTCGTGTTCCGACAATCTAACACACGGACGCCGTCCGTTCTGTTTTCCACAGGAGAATCCCGATGGCGCTAGAACGCTCCGACGTGGAAAAAATCGCTCATCTGGCCTGCCTTGGCCTCAATGATGCCGATCTTCCACACATTACTTCCGCTCTCAACAGCATTCTCGGTCTGGTCGACGAAATGCAGGCTGTTAATACCGACGGAATCGAGCCTCTGGCCCACCCGCTGGAAGCCAGTCAGCGCCTGCGCGCCGACGTCGTGACCGAGAGCAATCACCGCGAGGCCTACCAGTCCATCGCACCAGCGGTCGAAAACGGCCTGTATCTGGTTCCGAAAGTCATCGACTAAAGGGAAAGAGCCTGCACTGCATCAAATGACTCTGGCCGAGATCGCCCGCGGTCTCGCCGATAAAAAGTTTTCCTCCGAAGAGCTGACCAAAGTCCTGCTGGCGCGTATCACCCAGCTCGATCCGCAGCTCAACAGTTTCATCAGCCTCACCGAAGAGCTGGCCATCGAGCAGGCGAAAGCTGCCGATGCACGCCGCGCCAGCGGTGAGAGCGGCGCCCTGCTTGGCGCGCCGATTGCTCACAAAGACCTGTTCTGCACTCAGGGCATTCGCACCAGCTGCGGCTCGAAGATGCTCGACAACTTCAAAGCCCCGTACGACGCCACCGTGGTCGCGAAACTGGCGGCTGCCGGTGCCGTTACCCTGGGCAAGACCAACATGGACGAATTCGCCATGGGTTCGGCCAACGAGTCGAGCTGGTATGGCGCGGTGAAAAACCCGTGGAACCTCGAACACGTTCCGGGCGGTTCGTCCGGTGGTTCGGCGGCGGCAGTTGCCGCGCGTCTGTTGCCAGCGGCCACGGCCACCGACACTGGTGGTTCGATTCGTCAGCCGGCGGCGTTCACCAACCTCACTGGCCTGAAACCGACGTACGGTCGCGTTTCGCGCTGGGGCATGATCGCTTACGCCTCCAGCCTCGATCAGGGCGGCCCGTTGGCGCGCACTGCCGAAGACTGCGCCATTTTGTTGCAAGGTATGGCTGGCTTCGACCAGAACGACTCCACCAGCATCGATGAGCCGGTTCCGGATTACTCCGCAAGCCTGGGCGATTCGCTGCAAGGTCTGCGCATCGGCGTGCCGAAGGAATACTTCAGCGCCGGTCTCGACCCGCGCATCGCCGAGCTGATCCAGAACAGCATCCAAGAGCTGCAGAAACTCGGTGCCGTGATCAAGGAAATCAGCCTGCCGAACATGCAGCACGCGATTCCTGCGTATTACGTGATCGCCCCGGCAGAGGCTTCCTCGAACCTGTCGCGTTTCGACGGCGTGCGTTTCGGCCACCGTTGCGAGCAACCGAAAGACCTGATCGACCTGTACAAGCGCTCGCGGGGCGAAGGCTTCGGCGCAGAAGTGCAGCGCCGGATCATGGTCGGTGCCTACGCACTGTCCGCCGGTTATTACGACGCCTACTACCTGAAAGCGCAGAAGATCCGTCGCCTGGTGAAGAACGACTTCATGGCTGCCTTTAATGAAGTCGACATCATCCTCGGCCCGACCACGCCGAACCCGGCCTGGAAGCTTGGCGCGAAGAACAGCGACCCGGTTGCTGCCTATCTGGAAGACGTCTACACCATCACCGCCAACCTCGCCGGCCTGCCAGGCCTGTCGATGCCGGCCGGTTTTGTCGACGGTCTGCCGGTTGGTGTGCAGTTGCTGGCGCCGTATTTCCAGGAAGGCCGTTTGCTCAATGTTGCGCACCAGTATCAGTTGAACACTGACTGGCACACCCGCACCCCAACCGGCTTCTGAGGAGACACACATGCAATGGGAAGTCGTGATCGGGCTGGAGATTCACACTCAGCTCACTACCCGATCGAAAATCTTTTCCGGTAGTTCCACCACATTCGGTTCCGAGCCGAACACCCAGGCCAGCCTGATCGACCTGGGCATGCCTGGCGTATTGCCGGTGCTGAACCAGGAAGCGGTGCGTATGGCGGTGATGTTCGGTCTGGCGATTGACGCCGAGATCGGTCAGCACAACGTGTTCGCCCGTAAAAACTACTTCTACCCCGATCTGCCGAAGGGCTACCAGATCAGCCAGATGGAATTGCCGATCGTCGGCAAGGGCCACCTGGACATCGCCCTGGAAGACGGCACCGTCAAACGTGTCGGCATCACCCGCGCGCACCTGGAAGAAGACGCTGGCAAGAGCCTGCACGAAGAATTCAACGGTGCCACCGGCATCGACCTGAACCGTGCCGGCACGCCGCTGCTGGAAATCGTCTCCGAGCCGGACATGCGCAGCGCCAAGGAAGCCGTGGCTTACGTCAAGGCAATCCACGCGCTGGTGCGTTATCTGGGTATCTGCGACGGCAACATGGCCGAAGGCTCGCTGCGTTGCGACTGCAACGTGTCGATCCGTCCGAAAGGTCAGGTTGAGTTCGGCACGCGCTGCGAGATCAAGAACGTCAACTCGTTCCGCTTCATCGAGAAGGCGATCAACTCCGAGATCCAGCGGCAGATCGAGCTGATCGAAGACGGCGGCAAAGTGATCCAGCAGACCCGTCTGTACGATCCGAACAAGGACGAAACCCGTCCGATGCGTTCGAAAGAGGAAGCCAACGACTACCGTTACTTCCCCGATCCGGACCTGCTGCCGGTGGTCATCGAAGAGTCGTTCCTCGGCGAGGTGCGCGCCACCCTGCCGGAGCTGCCTCCGCAGAAACGCGAGCGTTTCCAGGAGCAATTCGGTCTGTCGGTCTACGACGCCAGCGTGCTGGCCACCAGCCGCGAGCAAGCCGATTACTTCGAGAAAGTCGCGAGCATCGGCGGCGACGCCAAACTGGCGGCGAACTGGGTGATGGTCGAGTTGGGCAGCCTGCTCAACAAGCAAGGCCTGGACATCGACGAGTCGCCGGTTTCCGCTGAACTGTTGGGCGGCATGCTGCTGCGCATCAAGGACAACACCATCTCCGGCAAGATCGCCAAGGTTGTGTTCGAAGCGATGGCCAACGGTGAAGGCAGCGCGGACGAGATCATCGAAAAACGTGGCCTGAAGCAAGTGACCGACAGCGGTGCGATCTCGGCGGTGCTCGACGAAATGCTTGCGGCCAACGCTGAGCAAGTTGAACAGTATCGCGCGGCGGATGAAACCAAACGCGGCAAGATGTTCGGCTTCTTTGTCGGTCAGGCGATGAAAGCGTCGAAAGGCAAAGCCAACCCGCAGCAAGTGAACGAACTGCTGAAAAGCAAGCTCGAAGGCTGATGAAAATGGAGCCAGACCCCAAGCCTGGCTCCATACCCTGTAGGAGTGAGCCTGCTCGCGATAGCGCAATGTCAGACACTGAAAGGTTGACTGTCTTACCGCTATCGCGAGCAGGCTCACTCCCACATTTGATTCGGGAAACCTTTGAATGAAGCGTTTGTTCATCAGTTGCGCCCTGCTCTCTTTAATGGCCGGTTGCGCCAGCACCGACACCATCGACCCGCACGGTTACGACCAGACCGGCGTCGCTTCCTATTACGGTGCCAGGCACCACGGTAAACGCACCGCCAGTGGCGAACCGTTCAACCAGAATTCCCTGACCGCTGCCCATCGCCAACTACCGTTCGGTACACGGGTGAAGGTCACCAACCTGAAAAACGATGAATCCGTCGTGGTCCGTATCAACGACCGCGGCCCGCACACCCGTGGACGTCTGATCGACGTTTCCCGCGAGGCCGCCGAACAGCTCGGCATGCTGCGCAGCGGCACCGCACGGGTTCGCGTGCAGGCTCTCGACTGATGGAGCGCTGACCATTTACGGACTGAGCGATTTACCGCTGATCAGCGTGATCGAACTGCTCGCCGGCCTGTGCCTGCTGATCTTCGGCGCCGAACTGATGGTGCGTGCGGCTGTGCGCCTGGCTGAACGCTTGCACGTACGTCCGCTGATCATCGGCCTGACCATCGTCGCCCTCGGCAGCAGCGCGCCGCAGATGGCAGTCAGTGTGCAAGCCGCGTTGGCGCACAATCCCGACATCGCGGTCAGCAGCGTGGTCGGCAGCAGCATCTTCAACATCCTTGTGACCCTCGGCCTGTCGGCGCTGATCATCCCGCTGCGCGTGTCACGGCAACTGGTGCGCCTCGACATTCCGCTGATGATCGGCGCCAGTCTGTTGGTGTTCGTATTGGCGTGGAACGAAGAGATCGGACGCTTCGACGGCATCCTCTTGCTGGCTGCATTGGCGTTGTACCTCGGCCTGTTGCTGCGTCAGTCGCGGCATTCGACGCGCCCGCACTCGGCACAGACAGACGCTGCGCAAGTGTCCTGGATTGGCAGCTCGCTGATGATCATCGTCGGTTTGGCGATGTTGGTGTTTGCCGGGCATCTGCTGCTGGGCGCGGCGGTGGTAGTGGCGACGGATCTGGGTTTCTCCGAACGGGTGATCGGTCTGACCGTGGTCGCCGTCGGCACTTCGCTGCCGGAACTGGCGACCTCGCTGATCGCCGCACTGCGCGGGCAACGGGACATCGCCGTGGGCAACGTGATCGGCGCCAATCTGTTCAACCTGCTCGGCGTGCTTGGCCTGACTGCGTTGATCGCACCGACGCCGTTATCGGTGTCGCCGAACGCGCTGGATTTCGACTTGCCGGTGATGCTCGGCGTCGCCGCGCTGTGCTTGCCGGTGTTCTATTCAGGCTACCGCGTGACCCGCACCGAAGGTTTGTTGCTGCTCGGTTTGTATCTGGTCTACGGGCTGCATGTGGTGTCGTTCACCACCGGCATGCCGCTGGCCGGCAAGCTGGAGCGCTTGATGCTGTTTTACGTTCTGCCGCCGTTGCTGGCGTTTCTGCTGTTCACCTCCATCCGCGCCTGGCGCCGCCAACACCACAAGAGTGATATGCCATGACCGAATCGAAGCAATCCGGGGTAGACGTCCGCCGCCAGGTAATGGGCGATGCGTTTGTTGATCGCGCCTTGGGCAACGCCACCGAATTCACCCAACCGCTGCAGGATTTCGTCAATGAACACGCTTGGGGCGGGGTATGGAATCGAGAAGGTCTGCCGCTGAAGACGCGCAGTTTGATTACCCTCGCGGCGCTAACGGCGTTGAAGTGCCCGCAAGAGTTGAAGGGCCATGTGCGCGGTGCACTGAACAATGGCTGTACGGTAGACGAGATTCGTGAAGCGCTGCTGCATTGCGCGGTGTATGCCGGCGTGCCGGCGGCGATTGATGCGTTTCGCGCGGCGCAGGAAGTGATTGATACCTACCAGAAAAGCTAAAAGATCGCAGCCTTCGGCAGCTCCTACAGGAACGCATGCCCATGTAGGAGCTGCCGCAGGCTGCGATCTTTTGATGTTGCCCTTTAGATCCAACCACCCCACTGCAAAACAAAGATCCCGATATTGGTAGTAATCGCCGCCATCAACGTGGTCAGCACAATAATCGCCGCCGCCAGTTCATGATTGCCTTGCGCCGCCCGCGCCATGACAAAACTTGCCGCCGCCGTCGGGCTGCCGAAGTACAGAAACAGAATCCCCAGCTCCGCCCCGCGAAAACCCCACAACCACGCCCCCAGCGTTGCCAGTACCGGCAAACCGACCATCTTCACCAGACTCGAACTGAGCGCCATGTTGCCGCTCTTGCGCAACGCTGCCAGCGACAGCGTGCCGCCAATGCAGATCAGCGCCAGCGGTAAGGTGGTCTGTGCCAGATACTGGCCGGATGTCTCCAGCCAGCCCGGCAAAGCAATCTTGAAATAGGCAAACGGCGCCGCCGCAATCACGCTGATGATCAGTGGATTGCTGAACACGCTTTTGCAGATGCTCCACGGATCGGACTTGATCACCGGGCTGTACACCGCCAGCACGATGGTCGACAGGGTGTTGTAAAACAGGATCACCAATGCTGCGAGAATCGCCCCGAGGGAAATCCCGTAATCGCCGTACATGCTCGCCGCCAGCGCCAGACCGATCACGCCGTTATTGCCGCGAAACGCGCCCTGGGTGTAGATGCCGCGATCTTCCCGCGGGCAGCGGAAAATCGCCCAGCCCCAGGCCAGGGCAAAGCTCACCAGCGTGGCAAGGGAGAAATAGATCAGCAGGGACGGTTGCAGTGCCGCATGCAGGTCGGCGTGCAGAATGCCGAGGAACAGCAGCGCCGGCATGGTCACGTTGAACACCAGCGACGAGGCGGTGTGGATGAAGTTGTCGTTGATCCAGTCGATGCGCTTGAGCAGCACACCGAGAAACAGCATGGCAAACACCGGCGCGGTGATGTTCAGGGTTTCGAGGAAGATTGCCAGCATGCCGGGGAGCCTTGGGTGAGCGTCGTTAGGGGGCTAATGATAAGCCAAAAGCTTGAAAAGCCCCTCACCCTAACCCTCTCCCCGAGGGAGAGGGGACTGACCGAGGTGTTTTGCGGCATACATCGACCTGCAAGACCGAGTCGATTATGGATTCGGCAAAGCACTTTCAGGTCGATGTACTTCTAAAATATCCCTGGATCGGCCCCCTCTCCCCCCGCGAGAGGGCTGGGGTGAGGGCCAAGCCGATCACGCATCAAGTAATCGGCGCCGGGTTGAACAACGTAATGTCGTTATGCAGCTTGTGCTTCTCCGCCCATGTCTGCTGCTTGCCGCTCGCAACATCCAGATAGTAGTGAAACAACTCCCAGCCCAACTCTTCGATGGTCGCACGCCCGGTGGCAATCCGCCCGGCGTCGATGTCGATCAGATCCGGCCAGCGCTGCGCCAGCTCCGTGCGTGTCGAGACTTTCACCACCGGCGCCATCGCCAAACCGTACGGCGTGCCACGCCCGGTGGTGAACACATGCAGGTTCATCCCCGCCGCCAACTGCAACGTGCCGCAAACAAAATCACTCGCCGGCGTCGCACAGAAAATCAAACCCTTCTGCTTGAAGCGCTCGCCCGGGCCGAGCACGCCATTGATCGCGCTGCTGCCGGATTTGACGATCGAACCCAGCGACTTCTCGACAATGTTCGACAACCCGCCCTTCTTGTTGCCCGGCGTCGTATTTGCGCTGCGATCCGCTTCACCTTTGGCAAGATAGCGGTCGTACCAGTCCATCTCGCGCACCAGTTCCTCGGCGACGGTCTTGGTTTCAGCACGAGAAGTGAGCAGATAAATCGCATCGCGTACTTCGGTGACTTCGGAAAACATCACCGTCGCCCCCGCACGCAGCAACAAGTCCGAGGCATAGCCCAGTGCCGGGTTGGCGGTGATCCCGGAGAACGCATCGCTGCCGCCGCACTGCATGCCGAGAATCAACTCGGACGCCGGCACGGTTTCGCGGCGGCGCTGGTCGAGTTTCTTCAGGCGCACTTCAGCCAGTTCCATGATCTGCTCGATCATTTCGGTGAAACCGTGACTGGAATCCTGCAAGCGATACAGCCACGGATCGCTGAGATCCACCGAAGCGTCGTCCTCGTGCATCACCTGCCCGGCCTGCAATTTCTCGCAGCCCAGACTGATCACCAACGCCTCACCACCGAGGTTGGGGTTGCGCGCCAGATTGCGCACAGTGCGAATCGGGATGTAAGCGTCGGTGGCGGTGATCGCTACACCGCAGCCGTAACTGTGAGTCAGCGCCACCACGTCATCGACGTGTGGGTACTTCGGCAGCAGTTCTTCCTTGATCCTTTTCACCGCGTGATCGAGCACGCCGGTGACGCACTGCACCGTGGTGGTGATGCCAAGAATATTGCGCGTGCCGACGGTGCCGTCGGCGTTGCGATAGCCCTCGAACGTGAAGCCTTCCAGCGGTGCCTGCGCGTCCGGCACCTCGGTGGACAGCGGCAGGCTGTCCAGCGGCGGCGCGGTCGGCATGCGCAGTTGATCTTCCTTGACCCAACTGCCCCGGCGGATCGGCTGCAACGCGTAGCCGATCACCTGACCGTAGCGAATCACCTGGCCGCCCTCGGGAATGTCTTCGAGGGTGACCTTGTGGCTCTGCGGCACAAATTCCAGCGTCACCAGGCCATCGGCAAACTCAGTGCCGGCCGGTGCGCCCTGGTCGTTGACCACTACCACCACGTTGTCCCGCTCGTGCAGGCGGATGTGGCGCGGCGAGTCGGAATGTTCAATCAACTGCATGACGCCGCTCCTCAGGAATGCGCTTGGGACAATTTACCACTGGCTTCAACACCGCCGTTGGTTGGCGGCTCTTTGAGTACCACACGTTTGATCGGGCCAACGATGACCAGATAGCTGAACACCGCAACCAGAGCATTGGCACCAACGAATACCAGCGCCCACTTGAACGAACCGGTGGAGCTGATGATGTAGCCAATCACGATCGGTGTGGTGATCGAAGCGATGTTGCCGAAGGTGTTGAACAGGCCACCGCTCAGACCGGCGATCTGTTTTGGCGAGGTGTCGGAGACCACCGCCCAACCCAGTGCGCCAACGCCTTTGCCGAAGAAGGCCAGGGCCATGAAGCCGACGACCATCCATTCCACTTCAACATAGTTACAGGCAACGATGCTGCTGGAAACCAGCAGGCCGGCGATGATCGGCGCTTTGCGAGCGAAGGTCAGCGAGTGGCCCTTGCGCAGCAGGTAGTCGGAAATCACCCCACCGAGCACGCCGCCGATGAAACCGCAGATTGCCGGCAGCGAGGCGATGAAACCGGCCTTGAGAATGGTCATGCCACGCTCTTGCACCAGATACACCGGGAACCAGGTCAGGAAGAAGTAAGTGATGCCGTTGATGCAGTACTGGCCCAGATACACGCCCAGCATCATGCGATTGGTCAGCAACTGACGGATGTAATCCCATTTCGGACCGTCGGACTTTTTGCCCTTCTGGTCCATGTCGACCATGCCGCCGTTTTCAGCGATGTGCTTGAACTCGGCTTCGTTGATGCGTGGGTGTTCACGCGGGCTGTAGATCACTTTCAGCCAGACCAGCGAGAAGATGATCCCGAGGATACCCATGACGATGAACACGTGTTCCCAGCCAAAGGAGTAAACGATCCAGCCCATCAGCGGTGCGAACAACACGGTGGCAAAGTATTGCGCCGAGTTGAAGATCGCCGAGGCGGTGCCACGTTCAGCGGTCGGGAACCAAGCGGCCACGATGCGCGCGTTGCCAGGGAACGAAGGCGCTTCAGCCAGACCGACCAGGAAGCGCAGCATGAACAGCGCAACAATGGCGGTGGACATGCCGAACTCACCGACAAAGCCTTGCAGCACGGTGAACAGCGACCAGGTGAAAATGCTCAGGGCATAGACTTTTTTCGAGCCGAAGCGATCGAGCAGCCAGCCACCGGGAATTTGCCCGGCCACGTAGGCCCAACCGAATGCGGAGAAGATATAGCCGAGGGTGACCGCGTCGATGCCCAGATCTTTTTGCAGGCTGGAGCCGGCGATGGCGATCGTGGCGCGGTCAGCGTAGTTGATCGTGGTCACCAGAAACAGCATGAGCAGGATCAAATAGCGGACGTGAGTCGGCTTTTGAGTCGATTGCATGTAGATGTACTCCCACTGATTATTTTTATGCGCGGGTGAATCTTCTTTGGTCTTGCATTTATTTCCTGTAGGAGCTGCCGCAGGCTGCGATCTTTTGATCTTGAATGATCGCAGCCTGCGGCAGCTCCTACAGGGGTATTGCGTGGATCAGGAACCGATGTAGCTGGTCTTCACGACCGTGTAGAACTCTTGCGCATAGCGGCCTTGCTCACGTGAGCCATAGGATGAGCCTTTACGGCCACCAAACGGAACGTGGTAATCGACGCCAGCGGTCGGCAGATTGACCATGACCATCCCGGCTTGCGAATGGCGTTTGAAGTGGTTGGCATACTTCAGCGAAGTGGTCGCGATACCCGCCGACAAACCGAATTCGGTGTCGTTGGCCATCGCCAGCGCCGCGTCGTAATCGGCCACGCGAACAATGTTCGCCACCGGGCCAAAGATTTCTTCGCGACTGATGCGCATCGACGCTTCACTGTCGGCAAACAGCGTTGGCGCGAGGAAGTAGCCCTCGGTATCGCAAGTCACCACACCGCCGCCGCTGACCAGACGTGCGCCTTCGGACTGGCCGATGTCGATGTACTTCATGTCTTGTTCAAGCTGCGCTTGCGAAACCACTGGACCGATGTCTGTGCCGGATTTCAGCGCGTGGCCGACCTTGATCGACTTCATGCGCTCGGCCATCGCTTCAACGAACTTGTCGTGAATACCGGCGGTAACGATCAAACGGCTCGACGCGGTGCAACGCTGACCGGTGGAGTAGAACGCGCTCTGCACCGACAACTCGACCGCTTGTTTGAGGTCGGCGTCGTCGAGAATGATCTGCGGGTTCTTGCCACCCATTTCCAGCTGAACCTTGGCCTGGCGCGACACGCAGTTGACCGCGATCTGCCGGCCCACGCCGACGGAACCGGTGAAGCTGATGCCATCGACCTTCGGGCTCTGCACCAGCGCATCGCCAACCACGCGACCGCTGCCCATCACCAGGTTGAACACGCCGGCCGGGAAGCCTGCGCGGGAGATGATTTCCGCCAGCGCCCAGGCGCAACCCGGAACCAGATCTGCAGGTTTCAGCACCACGCAGTTGCCGTAGGCCAGCGCCGGGGCAATCTTCCACGCAGGAATCGCAATCGGGAAGTTCCACGGGGTAATCAGACCGACCACGCCCAGCGCTTCGCGGGTCACTTCAACATTGACGCCCGGACGCACCGACGGCACGTAGTCGCCGGACAGGCGCAGGCATTCACCGGCGAAGAACTTGAAGATGTTACCGGCGCGGGTCACTTCACCGATGGCTTCGGGCAGGGTCTTGCCCTCTTCCCGGGCCAGCAGGGTGCCGAGCTCTTCGCGACGGGCGAGGATTTCCGTGCCGACTTTATCCAGCGAATCGTGGCGAGCCTGAATGCCCGAAGTCGAATACGCCGGGAATGCTGCGCGGGCGGCGTCGATGGCGGCGTGAACCTGAGTCAGGTCAGCCTTGGCGTAATCGCCGATGGTGTCGCTCAGCTCGGACGGGTTGATGTTGGCCGAGTAATCGGCACCGGCAACCCATTCACCGTTGATGTAGTTGTCGTAGCGTTTTGCATTTGTCACAGGGGCAGCCCTCAAATCTCAAAGCCTTTACGCAAAAAGCCGCTGATTACTCAGCGGCCGCGTTTTTGTCGGGTGTTACTGCGCACCTTGCTTGTCGATCAGCGCAGCGAGCATTTCGTACTCTTCGCCTGTCAGGTCGGTCAGCGGCGCGCGCACCGGACCTGCGTCGTAGCCGGCGATTTTTGCGCCTGCCTTGACGATGCTCACGGCGTAACCGGCCTTGCGGTTGCGAATGTCGAGGTACGGCAGGAAGAAGTCGTCGATGATCTTGCCAACGGTGGCGTGATCTTCACGGGCGATCGCGTGGTAGAAGTCCATCGCGGTTTTCGGGATGAAGTTGAACACCGCCGACGAGTAAACCGGTACGCCCAGCGCTTTGTAAGCTGCAGCGTAAACTTCGGCGGTCGGCAGACCACCCAGGTAGCTGAAGCGATCACCGAGGCGGCGACGGATCGACACCATCAACTCGATATCGCCCAGACCGTCCTTGTAACCGATCAGGTTCGGGCAGCGCTCGGCCAGGCGTTCCAGCAGCGGCGCGGTCAAGCGGCAAACGTTGCGGTTGTAAACGACCACGCCGATGTTGACCGATTTACACACCGCTTCAACGTGAGCGGCAACACCGTCCTGGCTCGCTTCGGTCAGGTAGTGCGGCAGCAGCAACAGACCTTTGGCGCCCAGACGCTCAGCTTCCTGTGCGTATTCGATGGCCTGACGGGTCGAACCACCGACACCGGCGAGGATCGGCACGCTGGTTTCGCAAGTGTCGACGGCAGTCTTGATGATTTCCGAGTATTCGCTGGCAGCCAGGGAGAAGAACTCACCGGTGCCGCCGGCGGCGAACAAGGCTGAAGCGCCATACGGAGCCAGCCATTCCAGGCGTTTGATATAGCCCGCGCGGTTGAAATCGCCCTGCGCGTTGAAATCGGTCACCGGGAAAGACAGCAGGCCGGCAGAGAGGATGGACTTCAGTTCTTGTGGATTCATTATTCGAACACCCTGGTAGCAACGTTTTTTGTGATTGGTCCGTTCAGCCTTCGCTGAAGTTGTAGGTCATCGTACAACTTAAAAGATAACCGTCAACTGCATTTCATCGTTGTGGGTGGTTTTTTGTCGGACAAAACTGTTTAAGGCTTTGCAGGAATCGTCGAAAAAGCCCGTGTTTAAAGGGTTCTAGCGCTGAAATGTCTGGTCAAGATTCGTTTACTGAGCGTTGGAGTAACGCTGGGTAAGGTGCGACGACTGCCACGAAGGATCGTGGCGGACCTTCGAAGGAAACCGAAATGGTTGTGAATTATGCTGCGCCGACCCTCGCGCAAGTGGCCTCTGCCTCCGGCACTCTCACCCTTCAGCTATCCGTGCTGCCCGATGTATTGATCGTACAGGTCCCGGATTCGAGCGATTTTCCGGCGAACTGGAGTGTTTATCCGATTCTCGGCGACGACCCGGAACAGCCGGAATGGGCAGGTGAAGAAGTGGACACCGGCACTTGGGACGATGCCGAAGATGACATGGAGAAACTGACGGGGATCGAATTGCAGATTTCCAGACAGGCACTTCATGCGTACCTGAATACGGATGTCGAATTGCGTTACAAGTTTGTTGATGAGTCGAGTATGGAGCCGTTTTCGCAGCCGTTGCGTTTACGGATCGTGGGCTGACGACTCAGCCCCTCTGCGCCTGCGCCTCTTCATGCGCCTGGCGCAGTCTTTCACGGCTGTTGGTCAGGTGCAGACGCATCGCCGCACGCGCTGCATCGGAATCCTGACGGGCAATCGCGTCGTAGATTTCTTCGTGCTCACGGCTCAGGCGGCTCATGTAGTGCTGCTGATCATCGTGAGCCAGACGCGCAGAATTGAGCCGCGTACGCGGAATGATGCTGGTGCCCAGGTGGGTCATGATGTCGGTGAAGTAGCGGTTGCCGGTGGACAGCGCGATTTCCAGGTGGAAGGCAAAGTCCGAAGCAACAGCATCACTGGCGTGGGCCGCGCTTTCGTTGAGTGCATCGAGGGCGGCGCGCATGGTCGCCAGTTGCTCGGCGCTGCGGCGTTGCGCGGCCAGGCCGGCAGACTCCACTTCGAGGCTGATACGTAATTCGAGAATCGCCAACACATCACGCAGGGTGACGACAGTGGCCGGGTCGATGCGGAAACCACTCGGGCTCGGCGTGTCGAGCACGAAGGTGCCGATGCCGTGGCGGGTTTCCACTTGCCCTGCAGCCTGCAAACGCGAAATCGCCTCGCGCACCACGGTGCGGCTGACGCCATGGGCTTCCATGATCGCCGACTCGGTGGGCAGTTTGTCACCGCGCTTGAGCAGGCCATCGCGGATCTGCTCGCTCAGCACCGTCACCAGTTCCTGAGCCAGGCTACGGCGCTTGCGCGGGAGACGCGGGGTGTCGATCAGGTTTTCCATGGTGTGCATCTTGTCTCGAAAGTTCGGCTTGGGGGCATCATAGCTCAAGCGGGTTGTACGATCACTTTCCGGTTTACATCACTTTATGTAGGAGTGAGCCTGCTCGCGATGACGTCCGCACATTCAGCATCGATGTGACTGACCCAACGCTATCGCGAGCAGGCTCACTCCTACAGGGGTTTAACGATGATCAGGCGGTCACGGTCTGTTCAACCAAATGGCCGCTGTCGATCCGCACGTGCCGTGGATGGAAGCGTTTCAAACTGCTGCGATGGCCGACGCTGACAATGCTCAGCCCCGGTATCTGATCAATCAACGCCTGATACAGCGTCGCTTCGTCTTCCTCATCCATCGCCGAAGTCGCTTCGTCCATGTACAGCCATTGCGGGGCATAAAGCATGGCGCGGGCGAACGCCAAACGCTGCTGTTCGCCCGGCGAGAGCATGCGCTGCCAGTGATTGGCCTCGTCCAGTCGCGCGACCAGATGCGGCAAGCGGCAGGTTTCCAGCACTTGTGCATAACGTTCCGGCGCGTAGGTGTCGCCCGGTTGTGGATAACTCAACGCCTCGCGCAGAGTGCCGATCGGCAGATACGGTTTCTGCGGCAGAAACAGATAGCGCGCCGCCGGCAGACGAATGTTGCCGTGGCCCGCCGGCCACAGATGCCCCATCGCCCGCAGTAAGGTCGACTTGCCGCTGCCGGAACGGCCGCTGAGCATGACACGCTCGCCCGGCTCGACGGTCATGTCGGCGCTGGTCAGCAGATGGCGCCCGTCCGCCAGATCGAGGCCAAGGTTGTGCACCTGCAATTCACTGCCCTGATTCTGCACATCGATGGCTGGCACGCGCTCTTCGTTATCGGTCATCGCCTGACGGAAACTCAGCAGACGATCACAGGTGGCGCGCCAGGAAGCGAGGCTCTGGTACGCACTGATGAACCAGCTGAAACTTTCCTGGACGTTGCCGAAAGCCGAGCTGATCTGCATCAGCTCGCCCAACTCGATCTTGCCGGCCAGGTAACGTGGTGACGCCACAATGAACGGAAAAATGATCGCGGCCTGGCTGTAACCGGCAGTGAAAAACGTCAGGCGCTTGGACACTTTCATGATGTCCCAGAAATTGTGCCAGACATTGCCGAAGCGGGCGCTCAAGCGACGGTTTTCGTTCGGTTCGCCGTTGTACAACGCGATGCTCTCGGCATTCTCGCGAATCCGCACCATGGAAAAACGCAGGTCGGCTTCGAAGCGTTGTTGTTGGTTGTTCAGACCGATCAAACGACGACCGATCAAGTGTGTCAGCCAACTGCCCACTACCGCATAAACCAGCACACACCAGAACATGTAGCCGGGAATCGTGATTCCATAGACCTCGATACTGCCAGACACGCCCCAGAGAATAATCGAGAACGACACCAGACTGACGATATTGCGCAGCAGCCCGATACCCAGTTCGAGGGTGTTGGAGGTGAAGTTGTTGAGGTCTTCGGAAATGCGCTGGTCCGGGTTATCGGTGTAACCGCCCTGCTCCAGCTGGTAGTAATTCTTGTCGGCGAGCCAACGCGAGAAATGCTTTTCGGTGAGCCAGGCCCGCCAGCGAATCGTCAGCATCTGAGTCAGATAGAGCCTGTACACCGCACCGATGATCGCCACGGCCGCAATGCCGCAAAAATACAGAATCAAGCGCCAGAACGCCGCTTCGTCCTTCTTTTGCAGGGCGTTGTAGAAATCCTTGTACCAAGTGTTGAACCACACCGAGATGCCCACGCTCAGCAGCGAGAGCGCGATCACCGCAATCAGCAGCGTCCAGGCCTTGCCCTTCTCTTCACTGCGCCAATACGGCGTGATGATCGCCCACACCTTGCGAAAAAACTGCCCGCGCACAGCATCGTTGACCGCGGAATATTCAGCGTTCTGATTCATGGATAAGGCTCGATATAGAAAAGAACAGACACGCACCGATCATAAATGATCGGTGCGTTTTATCGCGAGGGCTGGCGATAGTCGTTCAGCGCAGGTTCAGCGACGAACCGGGCGCTTCTGCAGTTTGCGCTGCAGGGTGCGGCGGTGCATGCCCAGGGCGCGGGCAGTGGCGGAGATGTTGCCTTCGTGCTCGGTGAGCACGCGCTGGATGTGTTCCCACTGCAGGCGGTCGACCGACATCGGGTTTTCCGGCACCAGACTGTCGAGGTCGGCGTGCTCGGACAACAACGCGGCCAGCACGTCGTCAGCATCGGCCGGTTTGCACAGGTAGTTGCAGGCGCCGCGCTTGATCGCTTCGACCGCAGTGGCAATGCTCGAATAACCGGTGAGGATCACCACGCGCATTTCCGGGTCCAGCTCCAGCAGCTTGGGCAGCAGCACCAGACCGGAGTCGCCGTCCATTTTCAGGTCGAGCGCAGCGTAATCAGGCAGATCGGCCTGGGCGATGGTCAGGCCTTCCTCAGCGGAGCCGGCGGTGCTGACGCGAAAGCCACGGCGAGCCATGGCGCGGGCCATGACGCGGGTAAATGTTGCGTCGTCGTCGACCAGCAGCAAATGCGGCAGTTCTTCGCCTTCGACTTGGATTTCGTCACTCATGTTGGTCTCCTCGGGCGCCGTGGGGCAGGCGCAGCTCGGTGAGCGTGCCGCCTTCCTCATGACTATAGAGTTTCACTGAGCCGCCGGCGCGTGTCACGCTGGCCTTGCTCAAAAACAGGCCCAGGCCGAAACCTTTGCCCTTGGTGGTAAAAAACGGTTTGCCGATCTGCTCGGCGATGGCCAGCGGCACACCGGCGCCGTGGTCACGAATGCTGATGGTCAGGTTCTCGACGTCCCAGTCCAGGGTCACCTGGAGATTTTCCGGGCAGGCATCGGCAGCATTGTTCAGCAAATTAAGCAGTGCCTGCGTCAGATCCGGCGGCGGCGCCATACGCGGCACCGTGCCCTGGCCGAGACGGTGGAAGCGATAACTGGCCTCCGGACGCATCAGGTGCCAGCGGTTGAGGGCTTCGTCGAGCCAGTCGGTGACGTCCTGCATCTCGACGGCCAGACGTCGATTGGCTTCGGCGGCGCGGACCAATTGCTGCAAGGTTTCCTTGCACAGTTTGACCTGGTCCTGCAGCACCTTCAGATCGTCCTGCAACAACGGGTCGGGATGATCCTGCTGCATCTCCTTGAGCAGTACGCTCATGGTCGCCAGCGGTGTACCCAATTCATGCGCCGCGCCAGCGGCCTGAGTGGCAACAGCCAGCAATTGCTGATCGCGCAGGCCTTCTTCGCGGCGAATAGCCCGTAACTCTTCCTGACGGCGCAACTCTTCGGCCATGCGTGCAGCGAAGAACGTGATCACTGCAGCGGCCAAGGCAAAGCTTAGCCACATACCGTAGATCTGCAGATTCTCGCGGGCCACCGGCAGGGTTTCCAACGGATAGAAACGCGTGAGCATCACGGTGTACAGCGCCAGCGCGATGCCGGACAGAATCACCGAATAGCGCCACGGCAGCGTCACCGCCGCGATGGTCAGCGGCACCAGATAGTAAGAAACAAACGGGTTGGTCGAGCCGCCGGAGAAGTACAGCAACGCACTGTGGATCACCAGATCACAGGCCAGTTGCAGCGCATATTCGAGTTCGGTCACCGGCCACGAAGTGCGCAGGCGCACGGCGGTAAACACGCAGAGCAGAGTCGAGCAGCCGAGGGTCATCGCCAGTTGCACCCACGGCAACGGCAACAATTGCAGCCAGTAGGCCAGGCCTACGGAACCGGCCTGCGCGGCGAGCACCAGGGTGCGGATGAAAGTCAGCCGCCAGAGATTCTGGCGAGTGGCGGAAGTCAATTGTACGGGGGCGAGCATGAGCTCTCCTGATGAGCGCTCCAGGCGGATCGCACGGAGTATAACCAACGCACGGCCTTGAGAGGCGAAAGTGCGGCAAACGACCACATGGCAAAAACATTATCGGCGGCTATAAGGACGCCTTCGCGAGCAGGCTCGCTCCCACCTTTGAAATGCATTTCCCTGTGGGAGCGAGCCTGCTCGCGAAGGGCTGCGCAGCAGCCCCGGCCATCTGTATAGAAGTTGTAACTGGGCGAACCGGATCACAGAAGCTAGAGTCTGATGGTTTCACGCAGGCCCCCGAACCATCACCTGCGCCCTCATCAAGGAGCTTTCATGCACACATTTCGCCGCAGCGCCGCCCTTCTCGCCCTGACCGTCGGCAGCATCGCCAGCCTCCCGGCCCTGGCCGCTGATGAGCTGCATTACAACCAGATTTCCCTGCGCGCCGAAGTCAGCACGGAAGTCGCCCGCGACCTGATGATCGTCACCCTCTACACCGAAGAGCAAAACACCGACCCGGCGAAACTCGCCGCCGACGTCAGCACCACCATGAACAAGGCATTGGCCCAGGCCAAGCAAGTCAAGGACATCACCCTGCGCCAGGGCAGCCGCAACAGTTACCCGATCTACGACACCAAGGGCCAGAAGATCACCGGCTGGCGTGAACGCGCCGAACTGCGCCTGGAAAGCGCCGACTTCGCCGCCCTGTCGAAACTCACCGGCGAACTGCTGGGCGACCTGAAAATGGGCGGTATGGACTTCGCCATCGCCGACCCGACCCGCAAGTCCAGCGAAGACAAACTGCTGAAAGAAGCCGTGACTGCATTCAAGAACCGCGCGCAACTTGCCACCGACGCACTGGGCGGCAAGGGCTACAAAATCGTCAACCTGAACCTCAACAGCAACGGTTATCCACAACCCTACCTGCGCGCACCGATGATGATGAAAGCGGCAGCGATGGATTCGGCCCCGGTGACGCCGGAAGTCGAAGCGGGCACCAGCCAGGTGAGCATGACGGCTGATGGTTCGATTGAAGTGTTGATGCAGTGATTTGATGTGGGCTGAATGAAAGACCGGCGATCAGTGAATGATCGCCGGTTTTTTTGTGTCCGAATTTTGGGGGGAATGATCTGCCCTCATCGCGAGCAGGCTCACTCCTACAGAGGAATGCATTTCAATTGTAGGAGTGAGCCTGCTCGCGATGAACGATAACGCGGTATCAAGCCTGCGGATCAACCCGATCCAGCGCCCGATTCACCGCCAACTCCGCCAGCATCACAATCTGCTGAATCGCCAACGCCGTGCTGCGTTGCGGGCGGCTGAGCTGATCAGCGAAATCGCCTGCCATGACATTCGCCGAAGCGAGTGACTCGCAGGCATGCGCGAGCAGACTTTCCGTGTCGATGTTCGGATGGACAAGGAACATCGTGCTGGGTAGACGCGGTTTACTGGGTTCGGGGCTGAGGTAGAAGTCGAGGGCGCGCTTTATCGCTTCGCGGTTTTTGATCTGATCGTCGGCGCGGATGGCGTCTTCGAGCGGGGTTGTGGATTCGAGGGGGGGGATCGGGGACAATTTGATCTTTCATAAAAATCTGCTCGTCATTCGAGCCGCCCTCAGCCATTTCTCACGTGGCAAAGGGTGGCAGCTATGTGCGGAGTGAGAAACCGGTGAGCAGAAAACCGGCCAGACCGAAGTCTGCCCGCACACAGCCGCCATAAGGCATTGCGACAGCTAATAAGCCGGCCGCAATTATGGTCTTACTGGTGCTAGTTTCAAGCTCGGCGGGTTCTCACACCCGATCACTGAACATTCAGCGACAACCAGAGCCTAGAGAGCCGACGGACAACCTGAAAACCTTGTGGGAAGGTTCTGGTTATCTGACACAGATTTAAACAGTCAAAAGCAAACCCTCACCCTAGCCCTCTCCCAAAGGGAGAGGGGACTGACCGAGGTGTTTGGGCGAGCTACGCCGACGTGAAATACCGAGTCGAACTCAGATTTTGAAATGCCCAAAAATCGGCTCCCTCTCCCTCAGGAGAGGGCTGGGGTGAGGGGCAAATCCAACTCAAAACTAAAGCAGACACCCGCTTTTCACCACTCAATAGGCCGAGTGTCAGCTCGCCTGCTTTTGATCTTGATCCACGGGCGACGTCGGAAGGCTGAGTGGAGGGATTGATCCGGGCGTGGGAGCGCAGCGACCGTTTGGCGAAGCCAAACACAGCGGGAGTAGGTGCAGCGCAGCAAACCGGAGACGCTGCGCCCGGATCGATCCCGGAGCGAAGGAACCCCGAGCCCCAGCGAGCGGGCCGCACGCAGGAGCAAGCGTTTTTGGTTACTTTTTTCTGGGCCGGCATTCCGGGCGTTTGTAAAAAGTGATCCGCCGTAAGGGCGGAACCCTAAGCAGCCATCACCGCAGCAACGGATATGCCCACAACCGCTGGATATACCGAGATAGACACTCCCCCAAGAAAAACGATATTTCCGAAGCCCCCCAAATCCCCGCTACCCTGAAATCACAACCACCTCCAATCTCCCCGGGGACTCCATGGAAAGATTCACCCTCAAACCACTACTAATCACCCTCGCACTAACAGCCATAGCCCCGATCGCCAACGCCGCCACAACACTCGTTTATTGCTCCGAAGCCAGCCCGGCAGGCTTCGACCCCAGCCAATACACCAGCGGCACCGACTTCGACGCCTCCGCCGAAACCGTCTTCAACCGCCTCACCCAATTCAAACGCGGCGGCACCGACATCGAACCCGGCCTGGCAACCAAATGGGACGTCTCCAGCGACGGCCTGCAATACACCTTCCACCTACGCCAAGGTGTGAAATTCCACACCACGGAATATTTCACCCCGACCCGAGACTTCAACGCCGACGACGTCCTCTTCACCTTCCAGCGCCTCCTCGACCCAGACAACGCCTTCCGCAAGGCCTACCCCGCCGAGTCCCCCTACTTCACCGACATGGGCCTCAACACCACAATCAAATCGGTAGAAAAACTCGACGACAACACCGTGCGCTTCAACCTCAACAACGTCGACGCCGCGTTCGTGCAAAACCTCGCCATGAGCTTCGCCTCGGTGCAATCGGCCGAGTACGCCGCGCAACTGTTGAAGGAAGGCAAAGCCGCCGACCTCAACCAGAAACCGATCGGTACCGGCCCGTTCGTGTTCAAGCGCTACCAGAAGGATTCGCAGATCCGCTACGCCGCCAACACGGCCTACTGGAAACCCGAAGACGTGAAGATCGACAACCTGATCTTCTCGATCACCCCGGACGCCGCCGTTCGCCTGCAGAAACTCAAGGCCGGCGAATGCCAGGTCAGCGGCTATCCGCGCCCGGCCGACATCGAAGTGATGGAAAAAGACCCGAATCTGCGCGTGCTAAAACAGGCCGGTTTCAACCTCGGATTCCTCGCCTACAACACCACCCACGCGCCGCTCGATCAGCTCAAGGTGCGCCAGGCGCTGGACATGGCCATCGACAAACCGGCGATCATCAAAGCCGTCTACCAAAGCGCCGGCCAGTTGGCGCAAAACGCCTTGCCGCCGGCGCAATGGTCGTATGACCCGACCATCAAGGACGCCCCATACGACCCGGCAAAAGCCCGGGTGCTACTGAAGGAAGCAGGGGTTGCGCCGGGTACAACCATCAACCTTTGGGCAATGACAGTGCAACGCGCCTCGAACCCGAATGCGCGGATGTCGGCACAGATGATCCAGCAGGACTGGGAGAAAATCGGCATCAAGGCCAACATCGTCAGCTATGAATGGGGCGAGTACATCAAACGCGCGAAAAATGGCGAACACGACGTCATGATCTATGGTTGGACCGGTGACAACGGTGACCCGGACAACTGGCTTGGCGTGCTGTACAGCTGCGCGGCAGTAAAGGGCAGCAACTACGCCAAATGGTGCGATCCGGCTTACGACAAACTGGTGCAACAAGCCAAGTTGTCCACCGACAATACGCAGCGGGTAAAACTGTATCAACAGGCGCAACTGATCCTTAAACAGCAGGTGCCAATCACGCCGATTGCCAACTCCACGGTGTTCCAGCCACTGCGCAAGGAAGTCACTGATTTCCGGATTAGCCCGTTCGGTCTAACCCCCTTCTATGGCGTCGGTATAAATAAGTAACACCAGGCCCCAAGCCGGCGCGCACAACATGACTGTCGCACCGTTTTGGGGCTTCATTTGCACCGTAAAAACCACCCGCAAACGGTCAAATGCGTCAAAAGTTACACAGATGCGACATTAAGGTACGTACGTGCCACCGTTTAACGCTCGCTCACACTCTGGATCTTGCAATGGGTATGGCCCCTGCATAAGTATCCGCAGGCACGACTCACGAGGTCGTACCTCACAACTAAAAAATGACAACAAATCATGAGGCCAACATGCTTAAACACGCGGTCATTCCGTTTCTAGTCGGCGCAGGCTTGTTAGCCTCCGCACCTTTCGCATCCGCTGCGACTAACCTGGTGTTCTGCTCCGAAGGCAGCCCGGCCGGTTTCGACCCGGGCCAGTACACCACCGGAACCGACTTCGACGCCTCAGCTGAAACCATGTTCAACCGTCTGACCCAGTTCGAGCGCGGCGGCACCGCTGTGATTCCTGGTCTGGCGACCAAGTGGGACATTTCCGATGACGGCCTGACTTACACCTTCCATTTGCGTGAAGGCGTCAAGTTCCACACCACCCCGTATTTCAAGCCGACTCGTGAGTTCAACGCCGACGACGTGCTGTTCACCATCAATCGAATGATTAAAAAGGATGAACCGTTCCGTAATGCGTACCCTACCGAATTCCCGTACTTCACCGACATGGGGATGGACACCAACATCACCAAGATCGATAAAGTCGACGACCACACCGTCAAGTTCACTCTGAAAGAAGTCGACGCTGCGTTCATTCAGAACATGGCCATGAGCTTCGCCTCGGTGCAGTCCGCCGAGTACGCAGCGCAGCTGCTGAAAGAAGGCAAAGCCGCCGACATCAACCAGAAGCCGATCGGCACTGGCCCGTTCGTGTTCAAGAGCTACCAGAAAGATTCCAACATCCGTTACACCGGCAACAAGGATTACTGGAAGCCTGATGACGTGAAGATCGACAACCTGATCTTCGCCATCACCACCGACCCGTCGGTACGTATTCAGAAGCTGAAAAAGAACGAGTGCCAGGTCACCCTGTTCCCGCGTCCGGCCGACCTGAAAGCGCTGAAAGAAGACAAGTCGCTGAAGATGCCTGATCAGGCTGGCTTCAACCTTGGCTACATCGCCTACAACGTGATGGACAAGGTCAAGGGCAGCAACGAGGCCAACCCGCTGGCTGACCTGCGCGTACGTCAGGCGCTGGACATGGCCGTGAACAAGCCGCAAATCATTGATTCGGTTTACCAGGGCGCAGGCCAATTGGCCGTCAACGCCATGCCGCCGACCCAGTGGTCTTACGACACCACCATCAAAGATGCCAAGTACGATCCTGAGAAAGCCAAACAGCTGCTCAAGGAAGCCGGCGTCAAGGAAGGTACCGAGATCGTGCTGTGGGCGATGCCGGTGCAGCGTCCGTACAACCCGAACGCCAAACTGATGGCTGAAATGCTCCAGTCCGACTGGGCCAAGATCGGCTTGAAAGTGAAGATCACCAGCTACGAGTGGGGCGAGTACATCAAGCGCTCCAAAGGTGGCGAGAACCAGGCCATGATCATTGGCTGGAGCGGTGATAACGGTGACCCGGACAACTGGCTGAACGTACTGTTCGGCTGCGACTCGCTCAGCGGTAACAACTTCTCCAAGTGGTGCGACAAGAAGTTCGATGGCCTCGTCAAGGAAGCCAAGCGCACAACCGACCAAGGTAAGCGCACCGAACTGTACAAAGAGGCACAACATGTCCTCAAAGATGCAGTCCCGATGACACCTATCGCTCACTCGACGGTGTACCAACCCATGCGCGCCAACGTGCAGGACTTCAAGATCAGCCCATTCGGCTTGAACTCCTTCTACGGCGTCAGCGTCAGCAAATAAGGCACTGCAACGGCGACGTTTTTGACGTCGCCGTTGTTTTACCTGCCGGGAACTCAGGAAATTGCCTACAGCCAATTCCACTGCGGATTACAACAGTGGTATAGGACGCGTCGCCTTTTCCTACGAGCTTTAAGGCATTTACGCATTTACTGCCAGGACCGCGGCCCCTACCGTCGGGTACTGACCAGTTTCTGTGTGGGCCACCGGTTTGCCGTACGTACTGGATTGAGCTCGATGCAGCCAAACGTCTCAGGATGGGACGGCGGCGCATTGAACAACACTAAAAAAGAGGGAGCGTCATGCGCCATACCTTGATTTTTTCCGCATTACTGGGCGCCGGCCTGTTGGCTTCGTCCGCCAGTTTCGCCGCCAGCAAGAGCCTGGTGTTCTGTTCCGAAGGCAGCCCGGCGGGTTTTGATACCGCGCAATACACGACAGCGACCGATAACGACGCGGCCGAACCGATCTACAACCGTCTGGTCGAGTTCGAAAAAGGCGCGACCAACGTCGTACCGGGTCTGGCCACCAAGTGGGACATTTCCGAGGATGGTCTCAAATACACCTTTCACCTGCGTGAAGGAGTGAAGTTTCATACAACGCCGTACTTCAAGCCGAGCCGCGACTTCAATGCCGACGACGTGCTGTTCACGTTCAATCGCATGCTTGATGCACAGCAGCCATTCCGTAAGGCTTACCCGACCGAGTTCCCGTACTTCAACGGGATGAGCCTGAACAAGAACATCGCCAAGGTCGAAAAGACCGGGCCGCTGACCGTGGAGTTCACGCTCAACAGCGTCGACGCCGCGTTCATCCAGAACCTCGCCATGAGCTTCGCCGCCATCCTGTCCGCCGAATACGCCGACAAGCTGCTGGCCGACGGCAAGCCGAGCGATATCAATCAGAAGCCGATCGGCACCGGGCCATTCGTATTCAAGAGTTATCAGAAAGACTCGAACATTCGTTACACCGGCAATAAACATTACTGGGACCCGAGCCGGGTCAAACTCGACAATCTGATCTTCGCGATCAATACCGACGCCTCGGTGCGCGTGCAGAAACTCAAGGCGGGCGAATGCCAGATCACCCTGCATCCGCGCCCTGCCGATGTTGAAGCGCTGAAGGCCGATCCGAAACTGCAGTTGATCTCCAAGCCGGGTTTCAACCTCGGCTATATCGCCTATAACGTGCGCCACAAGCCCTTCGACCAGCTCGAAGTGCGCCAGGCGCTGGACATGGCGGTGAATAAACAGGGGATTCTCAACGCTGTTTATCAAGGCGCCGGCCAACTGGCCGTCAACGCCATGCCGCCGACCCAGTGGTCCTACGACGACAGCATCAAAGACGCCGCCTACAACCCGGAAAAAGCCAAAGAGCTGCTCAAGGCTGCTGGCGTCAAGGAAGGCACAGAAATCACCCTGTGGGCGATGCCGGTGCAGCGTCCATACAACCCGAACGCCAAACTGATGGCCGAAATGCTCCAGGCTGACTGGGCGAAGATCGGTCTGAAAGTGAAAATCGTCAGCTACGAATGGGGCGAGTACATCAAGCGCACCAAGAACGGCGAGCACGACATCAGTCTGATCGGCTGGACCGGTGACAACGGCGATCCGGACAACTGGCTCGGCACGCTGTACAGCTGCGATGCCATCGGCGGCAACAACTACTCCATGTGGTGCGATCCGGCGTACGACAAGCTGATCAAACAGGCCAAGGTCGTCACCGACCGTGACCAGCGCACCGTGCTCTACAAACAGGCCCAGCAATTGCTTAAACAGCAAGTGCCGATCACGCCTGTCGCCCACTCGACGGTCAACCAGCCACTGAGCACCAGCATCGAAGGGTTCAAGGTCAGCCCATTCGGTCGCAACGTGTTCTCGGGTGTCAGTATCGATTAACCCAACCGATTAGCCGCAACGCTGAGGGGCGCTGTCTAGCCCCTCACGCAAGCGCTTTGCCGAAATTCGCCAATCCGGCCTTTGGCAAACGTTTGCGATGTGTGAATGAGTTCTAAACCAATAACCGGCATACCAAAAAAAGCCGGCATAAAAAGAAAGTAAAGGAGCTTCACCCATGAAACTGAGCAGCACCGCGATACTGGCCTTGGCCATCAGCAGCGTCACCGCCACGGCTTACGCGGAAACCCAAAGCCAGGCGTTCACCCCGGTGACCGTCAACGAAAAAAGTGCCCAGGCCGATGCCACTGGCTTCCTCGAAGGTCAATCGATCAGCGGTTCGACCCGTAACTGGTACGCCAACGAGCAACTCAAGCGCGGCGGCAAGTTCGCTTACCGCAAGAACGGTCAATCGGCCGAGACCGACCGCCGTATCAACTGGGTACAAGGCACGATCATCAAGTACAACTCGGGCTTTACCGAAGGTACTGTCGGTTTCAGCACCGAAGTGGCGGCCTACAACGCCATCGCGCTGGAGCGTGATCGCGAAAACCTCGCGTCCAACAACGGCGGCGCACCGGGCACCCGTCCAGGCGCGGGCAACAACCGTACCCTGACCCGTGAAGGCGGTGACGCTGTCGGTCAATGGAGCAAACTGGGCCTGGCCAACGTCAAGGCGCGTATCTCCAACACCACTCTGACCGCCGGCCGCATGAACTTCAGCAGCCCGCAGGTCGACGTGATCGGCAACCGTCCGCTGCCATCGAGCTTCGAAGGGATCGCGATCCACAGCGAAGAACTGAACAACCTGTCCTTCGACCTGGCAACCTTCGACCGCGTCTCGCCACGTACCGAAGAAAGCCTCAGCAAGTTCCGCTCCGAATACGGCAGCATCGACGCTGAAGCTGACCACGTGAACACCGCCGGTATCTCGTACCAGCCGTTCGCCAGTCTGACCACCAGCCTGTGGGGCACTCAGGCTGAAGACCTGTGGAACCAATACTACTTCGGCGCTACGCACGTACTGGGTGACAGCTCCGTGCTGAGCCTGACCACCGGTCTGAACTACTACAAGACCGTCGACGAAGGCAAAAAACTGCTGGGCGAAATCGACAACGATACCTACTCGCTGTCGTTCGGCCTGACTCACCTGGCGCACACCCTGACTTTCTCGTATCAGGAAGTGAACGGTAACGAGTACTTCGACTACCTGCACGAAACCAACGGTATCTACCTGGCCAACTCCCTGCTCTCGGACTTCAACGGCCCGAACGAGAAATCCTTCCAGGTTTCCTACGGCATCAACATGGCCGAATACGGCGTGCCGGGCCTGAAGTTCAACATCTACCAGGCGCGCGGCTGGGGCATCGACGGCACTCACTACAAGGGTGGCGGCTATGATGGCGTGCAGTCGATGGACGGCGAGCACCACTATGAATACGGCGTTGGCGCAACCTACGCCGTACAAAGCGGCCCGCTCAAGGCCACCACGATTCGTGGCACCTACACCGCTCACCGCGCCAGTGAAAACCAGGCTGACGGCAGCATCAACGAGTTCCGTCTCGTGACCACGATTCCGTTCAACATCCTGTAAGAACGCCAACCGTCGGCTGACTCATGATGAGTCAGCCGTTCGGTTTTTTGTCTTCAACCGATTGCAGAGGGTTATCGATGAAAATGCTTCCCCTACGTGCGGCCATTGCGGCTGCGTTGCTGAGTGTCGCTGTCGGCGTCTCGGCCAAACCCTTGGTGGTCTGCACCGAAGCCAGCCCGGAAGGCTTCGATATGGTCCAGTACACTACTGCAGTCACGGCCGATGCGGTGGCCGAAACCATCTTCAACCGACTGGCGGACTTCAAGCCCGGCACCACGGAAGTGATCCCGGCGCTCGCCGAGTCCTGGGACATCAGCGAAGACGGCCTGACGTACACGTTCCACCTGCGCAAAGGCGTCAAGTTTCACACCACCGAATACTTCAAGCCGACCCGCGACATGAACGCCGACGATGTGGTCTGGAGCTTCCAGCGTCAGCTGGACCCGAATCACCCGTGGCACAAACTGTCGAGCGTGGGCTTCCCGTACTTTGAGAGCATGGGCTTCAAGGAACTGCTCAAAAGCGTAGAAAAAGTCGACGACAACACGGTCAAATTCACCCTGACCCGCCGCGAAGCACCGTTCCTGGCCGACCTCGCGATGGCGTTCTCCTCGATCTACCCGGCCGAATACGCCGATCAGTTGCTCAAGGCGAACAAGACCGGCGACCTCAACAACAAGCCAGTCGGTACCGGTCCGTTCATCTTCCAGCGCTACGCCAAAGACGCCCAGGTACGGTTCAAGGCCAACCCGGAATATTTCCGTGGCAAGCCGCCGGCCGACGCGCTGATTCTGGCGATCGCCATCGACAACAACGTGCGTCTGCAAAAGCTCAAGGCCAACGAATGCCAGGTCACCCTGTATCCGAAGCCGGATGACATCCCGAGCATCAAGAAAGACAGCAACCTGAAAGTCGATGAACTGGACGCAATGACCGTGGCCTACATCGCCTTGAACACTCAGCACAAGTACATGAGCGACGTGCGGGTGCGTAAAGCGATCGACATCGCCTTCGACAAGGAAGCCTACGTCAACTCAGTGTTCGGCAAGGGCAACGCTACCGCAGCGGTCAACCCGTACCCGCCGACCTTGCTCGGCTACAACCACGACCTGAAGAACCCGCCACGCGATCTGGACAAGGCCCGCGCCCTGCTCAAGGAAGCCGGGGTTCCGGAAGGCACCGTGTTTACCCTGTTTACCCGCAACGGCGGCGGCCCGACCAATCCGAACCCGATGCTCGGCGCGCAAATGATGCAGGCTGACCTGGCCAAAGTCGGGATCAAGATCGACATCCGCGTGATGGAATGGGGCGAAATGCTTAAACGCGCCAAGGCCGGCGAGCACGACATGGTTTCGGCCGGATGGGCGGGCGACAACGGCGACCCGGATAACTTCCTGACGCCTATGCTCAGTTGCGAAGCGGCAAAAAATGGCGAGAACTATGCTCGCTGGTGCAACGAAAAATTCCAGGCACTGCTGGATGAAGCACGGGCTAAAGTAGATCCGGCCGAACGCGCAAAGCTCTACGCACAGGCGCAAGTGCTGTTTAATCAGGACCAGCCATGGATCAGCATGGCCCATACCAGGATGTTTACCGCAATGCGCAACAACGTAGAGGGTTATCACATCAGCCCTCTCACCACTAATAACTTCGCCACCACCCAGGTGAAGTAGATAAGAAACTCCCGGTGTCCCTGACCCCAGGGACGCCGGGCACGCCTAACCGGCTGATGAGGTACCACACAAGATGTTTAGTTTTATTGCCCGCCGACTGGGGTTGTTGATCCCCACGTTTTTCGGCATCACCTTGCTGACTTTCGCGTTGATTCGCATGATTCCGGGCGACCCCGTGGAAGTGATGATGGGCGAACGTCGGGTCGACCCCGAAATGCACGCTCAGGCAATGGAACGCCTAGGTCTGAACAAGCCGCTGTATGCCCAGTATCTGGATTACATCGGCAAACTGGCCCACGGCGATCTCGGCGAATCCCTGCGTACGCGTGAGAGCGTATGGACCGAGTTCACCTCCCTCTTCCCGGCGACCCTGGAACTGTCCATGGCCGCCCTGCTGTTCGCCGGCATTCTCGGGCTTCTGGCCGGAGTGATTGCGGCACTCAAGCGAGGATCGCTGTTCGACCACGGGGTGATGGGCATCTCCCTCGCGGGGTATTCGATGCCGATCTTCTGGTGGGGCCTGATCCTCATCATGTTCTTCTCGGTGAGCCTGGGCTGGACCCCGGTTTCCGGGCGCATCGACCTGCTTTACGACATCGAGCCGCGCACCGGTTTCATGCTGATCGACACCCTGCTGGCCGATGACATGGGCGCATTCCTCGATGCCCTGCATCACCTGATTCTGCCGGCCATCGTGCTCGGCACCATTCCGCTGGCGGTGATCGCGCGGATGACCCGTTCGTCGATGCTCGAAGTGCTGCGCGAAGACTACATCCGTACCGCCAAGGCCAAAGGCCTGTCGCCGTCGCGCGTGGTGTTCGTTCACGGTTTGCGTAACGCACTGATTCCGGTACTCACCGTGGTCGGTCTGCAAGTCGGCACATTGCTGGCCGGTGCCGTTCTGACCGAAACCATTTTCTCCTGGCCCGGCATCGGTAAATGGCTGATCGAAGCCATCGGCGCCCGGGACTATCCGGTTGTGCAAAACGGCATCCTGTTAATCGCCTGCCTGGTGATTCTGGTCAACTTCGTAGTGGACATCCTCTACGGCTTTGCCAACCCACGCATCCGTCATCAGCGCTGAGGTCCATACCATGAGCACTCCAACATCCTCAGTAGCCACGTCCGCCGCAAGCGCGGATCAAAGCCTGCTGTACCCGTCTCCGTACAAAGAATTCTGGCAAGCCTTCTCCAAGAACAAAGGCGCGGTTGCCGGCCTGCTGTTCATGTCGCTGGTGATTTTCTGCGCACTCTTCGCGCCGTGGGTCGCCCCGCACAACCCGAGCGAGCAATACCGCGACTTCCTGCTGACGCCGCCAGCGTGGCTGGAAGGCGGGCAGATGCAGTTTCTGCTCGGCACCGATGAACTGGGGCGCGACCTGCTGTCGCGTCTGATCCAGGGCTCGCGTCTGTCGCTGCTGATTGGCTTGTCGTCGGTCGTCATGTCGCTGATTCCGGGGATCCTGCTCGGCCTGTTCGCCGGTTTCTTCCCGAAGATGATCGGCCCGACCATCATGCGTCTGATGGACATCATGCTGGCCCTGCCGTCGCTGCTGCTGGCTGTGGCGATTGTCGCCATCCTCGGCCCTGGCCTGATCAACACCGTGATCGCTATCGCCGTGGTTTCGCTGCCGTCCTACGTGCGTCTGACCCGTGCCGCCGTGATGGGCGAACTGAACCGCGACTACGTGACCGCCGCGCGCCTGGCCGGTGCCGGTCTGCCACGCCTGATGTTCATCACCGTGCTGCCGAACTGCATGGCGCCGCTGATCGTGCAGGCGACCCTGAGCTTCTCCTCGGCGATTCTCGATGCCGCAGCACTGGGCTTCCTCGGCCTTGGCGTACAACCGCCAACCCCTGAGTGGGGCACCATGCTGGCCTCGGCCCGCGACTACATCGAACGCGCCTGGTGGGTAGTCAGTCTGCCTGGTTTGACCATTTTGCTCAGCGTGCTGGCAATCAACTTGA
>NZ_JBIUVX010000028.1:0-37283 GCF_044743175.1 Pseudomonas sp. NPDC087690 | reverse complement strand
ATTTACCACTCCCTTCGCGATGCGATAGAACCCAAACTCAAGAACACCGCCTCACTAAAAACCCATGTCACTGCTAGAAATCAAGAATCTCAACGTTCGCTTCGGCGACAAAAACGCGACCCCGGTGGTCGACGGCCTCGACCTCAAAGTCGACAAAGGCGAAGTACTGGCCATCGTTGGCGAGTCGGGTTCGGGTAAATCCGTGACCATGATGGCGCTGATGGGCCTGATCGAGCATCCCGGCATCGTCACCGCTGACTCGCTCAGCTTCGACGGCAAAGACATGCTCAAGCTGAGCAATCGTCAGCGTCGGCAGATCGTCGGCAAAGACTTGTCGATGGTCTTTCAGGATCCGATGACCGCGCTGAACCCGAGCTACACCGTCGGTTTCCAGATCGAAGAAGTGCTGCGTCTGCACCTGAAAATGTCCGGCAAGCAAGCGCGCAAACGTGCGATCGAACTGCTGGAAAAAGTCGAAATCCCCGGTGCTGCCAGCCGTATGGACGCCTACCCGCATCAACTGTCCGGCGGTATGAGCCAACGCGTTGCGATCGCCATGGCAATTGCCGGCGAGCCGAAACTGCTGATCGCCGACGAACCGACCACGGCACTCGACGTGACGATTCAGGCACAGATCATGGATCTGCTGCTGGCGTTGCAGAAAGAACAGAACATGGGCCTGGTGCTGATCACTCACGACCTCGCGGTCGTGGCGGAAACCGCTCAGCGCGTCTGTGTGATGTACGCCGGCCAAGCCGTTGAAGTCGGTCAGGTGCCGCAACTGTTCGACATCCCGGCGCACCCGTACAGCGAAGCGCTGCTCAAGGCGATTCCCGAGCACAGCCTCGGCGCTACACGTCTGGCCACCCTGCCGGGCATCGTCCCGGGTCGTTACGACCGTCCGCAAGGTTGCCTGCTGTCACCGCGCTGCCCGTACGTGCAGGACAGCTGCCGCGCGCAGCGTCCAGGCCTTGATCCGAAAGCCCACAGCCTCGCCCGCTGCTTCTACCCGTTGAACCAGGAGGTGGCGTAATGGCCGTCGTACTTACCGCCCGCGACCTCACCCGTCACTATGAAGTCTCCCGTGGCCTGTTCAAGGGCCACGCGACCGTGCGCGCACTCAATGGCGTGTCGTTCGAACTGGAAGCCGGCAAGACCCTCGCCGTCGTCGGTGAATCGGGCTGCGGCAAATCCACTCTGGCCCGCGCGTTGACGCTGATTGAAGATCCGTCCTCCGGCTCGTTGAAAATCGCCGGCCAGGAAGTCGCCGGCGCCGACAAGGCCCAGCGCAAGCAACTGCGCAAAGACGTGCAGATGGTCTTCCAAAGCCCGTACGCATCGTTGAACCCACGGCAGAAAGTCGGTGACCAACTCGGCGAACCACTGCTGATCAACACCAACCTTTCCGCCGCCGAACGTCGCGAAAAAGTCCAGGCGATGATGAAGCAGGTCGGCTTGCGTCCTGAGCACTATCAGCGTTATCCGCACATGTTCTCCGGTGGTCAGCGTCAGCGTATCGCGCTCGCCCGGGCGATGATGTTGCAGCCGAAAGTGCTGGTGGCAGACGAACCGACCTCGGCGCTCGACGTGTCGATTCAGGCGCAGGTGCTCAACCTGTTCATGGATCTGCAGCAGGAGTTCAACACCGCCTACGTGTTCATCTCGCACAACCTCGCAGTGGTGCAGCACGTGGCCGATGACGTGATGGTGATGTACCTCGGTCGCCCGGTGGAAATGGGCCCGAAGAACGACATCTACGAACGCCCGCTGCACCCGTACACCCAGGCGCTGCTCTCGGCGACCCCGACCATTCACCCGGACCCGAACAAGCCGAAAATCAAGATCGTCGGCGAACTGCCTAACCCGCTCAATCCGCCACCGGGCTGCGCGTTCCACAAGCGCTGCCCGTATGCGACCGAGCGTTGCAGCACTGAAGAGCCGTTGTTGCGTCCGCTGGACAACCGGCAGGTGGCTTGTCACTACGCCGAGCAGTTCCTCGACGGCGCGGCGTAAACAAATCCGGAAGCTACAAAGAAACTGTAGGAGTGAGCCTGCTCGCGATGGCGTAATTTCAGTCAACATCCTCATCGACTGATCCACCGCTATCGCGAGCAGGCTCACTCCTACAGGGATCGTATTTCAAATAGCGTTAGGTATTGAGCAAACCCCTTCCACCTCGATTGCGCATCAGTCGAGTCAGAAGGGGTTTTCTTTTGCCGGCGATTTACGTCTGGCTATCGCCCTCGTCATCCGGATCGTCGGTGTCCGGCTCGTCGGTGGTCGAGTCGTCATCATCGGCGCTGCCACCCTGCCCCTGATCGCCCGGCTCGGACTCGGACTTGGCCAACATCAGTCCGCTGTGCCCAACCTGACCATTGAAGGCCTGAGAATCGTGATCCTCGCACTCGGCCCAGGCCGTTGCGGTGCCGAGGGACAGCATGACCATCACTTTCAACAGCAATAAAACCCGTAGCAACCTGCTTTTCATAGCCGACTCCATCCATTTTCAGGTGAGACATTCGTGCCGGACTGGCGCTGTGTGAAATCTAGTTCCGATCAGTCGGACTCACCAGTTAGGACGCTAACGGGCGCGCAGAAATGCCGTCGGCGGACAGATTGCTTTCGAATAAGCTCAATAACCGGATCAGCTAAGCGCGCGGGTGGCTTGCCACGTCAACGGGATCGATATCAGCAGCAGGGTTGCACTGGCCAGCCACACGCTGTGACCGCCGAAGTTGCCGTACAGCTGACCACTGAGCACCGGCGACAGCAGCGCGCTGGCACTCCAGCTCATGAAGAACAACCCGAAGTACTGCCCACTTTTGCCACGCTGGGCAAACTGCATGGCCAATACATTCAGCGGCGGCATGAACAGCGCCTCGCCCAGCGTCCAGATCACCGTTGACAGGCAGACGAACGCCAACCCGGAACCGAACGGCAACATGCCCAGCCCGCAGGCCAGCAGCAAACTGCCCGCCACCATTTGTCGTCGCGAGCCCCAGCGCTCGCCCCAGTGCGACAGCGGGATCTGCAGCGCGATCACCAACAGCGCATTGAGCCCGAACTGCCAGCCGATCGCCTCGGTGCTCAAGTGGTAGTAATCACGCAGATAGTTGCCCAGCGTGCTGTAGACAGTGTCGAACGCGATGCCGAGCACGGCCGTCGCTGCCAGCAACCAGAGGAAGGGTTTGTCGCGGTATGGCACACCCGCTCCAACCGCGCCGGTCGTAGAAAGCTCGGCATTGATCAGCACCGGCCGACGCCATGTCGTCCGGACAAACCACAGCAAGGCCAACAACGTCATCGCTGCACTACCGAAAAACACCCAGCGAAAATCGGTCTGCGCCAACACCCCGCCCGCGACCCCGGCGGCGGCCATGCCGAGATTACGCGCCACCCGGCTCAAGGCCTGCGCACGCGAACGCTGCGCCACCTCGCAATATTCCATGATCAGGCGCTGGTGCAGGGTGCGAATGGCGCCATCAATGGTCCCGCTGAGCAACAGCAAAGCCGCCAGCAACGGCACCTGCATCACCAGCCCCAGCAGAATCAGCACCCACACCGAAATGAAAAACAACGCTGCCGTCAGCCGCGCGGTGCGCACATGATCACTGAGCCAGCCACCGAGCATCGAACCGACCAGCAAACCCGCGCCGTACGCCGACAGCAACCAGCCGACAGTCTCGATCGCCAGCCCCAGCTCCTGGCGCAGGTACAACGCCATGAACAGCTTGACCATGCTGCTCAGGCGATTGATGAACAGCAACGCCGCGAGCACCCAGGCCATCACGCCGAAATAGCCGCCGAGGCGCAGCAGGTGAGTCAGACGACTCGTCATTCCATTGACCTCTCAGAGCGACTTGGGTGGAGCTGGAACACTAACGGCCAGCAGGCTGGTTGTCGCGCTCGAGAACATCGAGATCACAAAAAACGGAGACGGCCTACAGCCATTGCGCACGATAAAACCGTGCCGAAGATCAAAAGCCCCTCACCCTAACCCTCTCCCAAAGGGAGAGGGGACTGACCGAGGTGTTTGGGAGAGCTACGCCGACGTGAAATACCGAGTCGCCCCTCAGATTCTGCAACAGATCAAAAGCCCCTCACCCTAGCCCTCTCCCAGAGGGAGAGGGGACTGACCGAGGTGTTTGGGAGAGCTACGCCGAAGTGAAATACCGAGTCGAACCAAGGATCTGAAAGGCTCACAAATCGGCTCCCTCTCCTTGGGGAGAGGGCTGGGCGGGCGGCGTTCCGATGAGGGGCAAATCCACCACAAATCCAAAGCCGACCAAGCTGTGCTCCTCACCACTCAACAGGATGAGCGTTAGCTCGGCTGCAGCTTTTGATCTTGATCCACGGGCGACGTCGGAAGGCTGAGTGGAGGGATTGATCCCGGAGCGAAGGAACCCCGAGCCCCAGCGAGCGGGCCGCACGTAGGAGCAAGCCTTTTGGGTTACCTTTTCGGCGTTTGGAAAAGGTGACTCGCCGTAAGGGCGAAACCGCCAGCCGCAGCAACCAAAAAAACGGATATACACCCAGAAAAAAGCCCCCAAGGCCAAAACCCTGGGGGCTCTCGAACAACAAAGCTCAACGCTTAATGATGCTCACGCGTCGCACGGAATTTCACATCCGGCCAACGCTCTTCCATCAACGCCAGGTTAACCCGCGTCGGCGCCAGGTAAGTCAGGTGACCACCGCCATCGACCGCCAGGTTTTCCACAGCCTTGTTGGAAAATTCCTCAAGCTTCTTCTTGTCGGCGCACTCAATCCAGCGCGCGGAATACACAGTGATCGGCTCATACGAGCACTCAACCTTGTATTCCTCTTTCAAACGGCTGGCGACCACATCGAACTGCAGCACACCCACAGCGCCAAGAATGATGTCGTTGCTGCGCTCCGGGAAGAACACCTGTGTTGCGCCCTCTTCGGCCAACTGCTGCAGCCCCTGACGCAACTGCTTGGACTTCAGCGGATCACGCAGACGCACACGACGGAACAGTTCCGGGGCAAAGTGCGGGATGCCGGTAAAGCCCAGGGTTTCACCTTCACTGAAGGTGTCGCCGATCTGGATGGTGCCGTGGTTGTGCAGACCGATGATGTCGCCGGCAAAGGCTTCTTCAAGCTGTTCACGCTCGGAGGAGAAGAACGTCAGGGCGTCGCCGATGCGCACGTCCTTGCCGGTACGCACGTGGCGCATCTTCATGCCTTTCTCGTACTTGCCCGAGCAGATACGCATGAAGGCGATACGGTCGCGGTGCTTCGGGTCCATGTTCGCCTGGATCTTGAAGATGAAGCCCGAGAACTTCTCCTCGACCGGCTCGACCGTACGTTCGTTGGCCACACGGGCCAATGGACGCGGCGCCCAATCGACAACGGCGTCGAGTACGTGGTCAACACCGAAGTTGCCCAATGCAGTACCGAAGAACACCGGAGTCAACTGACCGTCGAGGAATTCCTGCTGGTTGAATTCGTGGCAGGCGCCCTGAACCAGTTCCAACTGTTCGATGAAACGGTCGTACTCGTCGCCCAGGTGCGCGCGCGCCTCGTCCGAATCGAGCTTCTCGATGATCTTGGTTTCGGTGCGTTCGTGACCGTGACCGGCGGTGTAGACGATGATGTAGTCGTCGGCCAGGTGGTACACGCCCTTGAAGTCGCGGTAGCAACCGATCGGCCAGGTGATCGGCGCGGCTTTGATCTTCAGAACGGCTTCGATTTCGTCGAGCAGTTCGATCGGGTCGCGGATGTCACGGTCGAGTTTGTTGATGAAGCTGACGATCGGCGTGTCACGCAGACGGCAGACGTCCATCAGCGCAATGGTCCGTGGTTCGACACCTTTACCGCCGTCGAGAACCATCAATGCCGAGTCCACCGCCGTCAGAGTGCGATAGGTATCTTCGGAGAAGTCTTCGTGGCCCGGGGTGTCGAGCAGGTTGATCATGTGTTCGCGATACGGGAACTGCATGACCGACGTGGTAATGGAAATACCCCGCTGTTTCTCCATCTCCATCCAGTCGGATGTCGCATGGCGATCGGATTTACGGGATTTCACCGTACCGGCCACTGCAATCGCCTTGCCCATCAACAGGAGCTTTTCGGTGATCGTGGTTTTACCGGCATCGGGGTGGGAAATAATGGCGAAAGTGCGGCGTTTCGCGACTTCGGCGGCCTGGTTGGTCATGGGAAATCGCCTGGCGGTGATTCAAAAAAGGGCCGTGATTATAGCCCAACTCGATGCAATAACCGAACCGTTGAGCACATTAAGGGTGGCCAAATGCTGCCGCAGATGGGAACCTTTTAAAGCACGGAGACGTCCATCCCCTGTTACGAATTTTCGTCAGGGGCTGAAAAATCAGCAAGTTAGCCTGACGAGGCTGCGCTCATGGCTCGCTTTCAGACCGCTTTGCCGGGACTGAAAAACGGCTACTTTTCGCGAACGACGCTCCCGGCAGCCAAGGCTTGGCTTGCCACACGGGACTGCGCTCGCCGACTACAAAAAAAGGAGTCCGCCTGTGGCTATCCGCTATGGCAAAGGGCTGATGGGAGGTGCGGTGGTGATCGCGCTCCTGGCCCTGCTGGTCCACTGGATCGGCATCAACACGATCGAACACTACCGCGACGATTTGTTGTTTTACCTGCAAGCTCATCTGATTCTCGTCCTCGCTTCAATGCTGGCCGCCCTTGTCGTGGGCATCCCCGCCGGCATCTTCCTCAGTCGCCCGACCATGGTCGGACGCGCCGAACGCTTCATGCAGATCTTCAATATCGGTAACACCGTGCCTCCGCTGGCCGTGCTCGCGATTGCCCTGGGCATCCTCGGCATCGGCAGTGGCCCGGCGATCTTCGCTTTGTTCCTCGCCTCCTTGTTGCCGATTGTGCGCAACACCTACGAAGGCCTGAAAAATGTCCAGGGCTCGCTGAAAGAAGCAGCCGTCGGCATCGGCATGACCCCGCGCCAGGTGCTGTGGAAAGTCGAGCTGCCCAACGCCGTGCCGATCATTGTCGGTGGTGTGCGCGTGGCTTTGGCAATCAACGTCGGCACCGCGCCGCTGGCCTTCCTGATCGGTGCCAACAGCCTTGGCAGCCTGATCTTCCCTGGCATCGCCCTGAACAATCAGCCGCAACTGCTGCTCGGCGCCGCGTGCACCGCGCTGCTGGCCTTGCTGCTCGATGGCGTGGTCACCCTCGCCAGCCGTCTCTGGCTGGAACGCGGTTTGCGCCCGTCTTAAGGCTTTTGCGAAGGAATATTTATGAAACGACTTAGCTTGATCTTAGGCTGCGTATTGCTGTTCGCGGGAATCGCGCAAGCCGCTGAAAAACCGTTGATCCGCCTCGGCGCCCGGGTCTTCACCGAGCAGACCCTGCTCGCCGAAATCACCGCGCAATACCTGCGCAGCAAAGGCTACGACGCGCAGATCACCGGCGGTCTGGGCAGCAACCTCGCCCGCAGCGCCCACGAAAGCGGACAGCTGGACATGCTCTGGGAATACACCGGCGTGTCGCTGGTGGCCTACAACCATGTCACCGAGAAACTCGACAGCGCCCAGTCCTACGCCCGAGTGAAAGAACTCGACGCGAAAAAAGGCCTGGTCTGGCTGACGCCGTCGAAATTCAGCAACACCTACGCCCTCGCCCTCCCTAAAAAGGTCGCCGAGGAATATCCGCAGATCAACAACATCAGCCAGTTGAACGAAGTGCTGCGCGCCGAAGCCAAGACCAATCATCTGGTGGCTTTGGACACCGAGTTCGCCAACCGCTCCGACGGCCTGATCGGCATGGTCGATCTCTACGGCATGAACCTGACCCGCAAGAACATCCGCCAGATGGACGCGGGCCTGGTCTACACCGCGTTGCGCAACGGTCAGGTGTTTGCCGGTCTGGTCTACACCACCGACGGTCGCCTCAACGCCTTCGGCCTGAAGTTGCTGGAAGACGACAAGCACTATTTCCCCGACTACACCGCCGCGCCGGTGGTGCGTCAGGCAACGCTGGACGCCAATCCGAAACTGGCCGAGCAACTCAAGCCACTGGCCGAACTGTTCGATGACGAAACCATGCGCCAGCTCAACGCGCGGGTCGACGTCGATCACGAAAGCCCATCGAAAGTGGCCGCCGATTTCCTGCGCCAGCACCCACTTGATTAAGGAGGAAAAGTCATGGAATTTCTGAACGCCTTTTCCCACCTCGACTGGCAGCAGGTGATGCACCTGACCTGGCAGCACATCACCCTCGTCGGCATCGCCGTGACGTTGGCGATCCTCATCGGCGTGCCGCTGGGCATCCTGATGACGCGTTTTCCGACGCTCGCCGGGCCTTTGCAGGCCAGCGCCACGGTGCTGCTGACCGTGCCGTCGATTGCCCTGTTCGGTCTGCTGCTGCCGTTCTACTCCAAGTTCGGCCAGGGCCTCGGCCCGATGCCGGCGATCACCGCCGTGTTCCTGTATTCACTGCTGCCGATCATGCGCAACACCTACCTCGCCCTCACTGGCGTCGAACCGGGCATCCGTGAAGCCGCACGCGGCATCGGCATGACCTTCGGCCAGCGCCTGCGCATGGTCGAACTGCCGATCGCCGTGCCGGTGATCCTCGCTGGCGTGCGCACCGCCGTGGTAATGAACATCGGCGTGATGACCATTGCCGCAACCATCGGCGCCGGCGGCCTCGGTGTGTTGATCCTCGCTTCCATCAGCCGCAGTGACATGTCGATGCTGATCGTCGGCGCACTGCTGGTCAGTCTTCTGGCGATCTTCGCCGACCTTCTCCTGCAGTGGCTGCAACGTACGCTGACTCCAAAAGGACTGCTCAAATGATCGAACTTCAAAACCTCAGCAAAACTTTCCAAAGCAACGGCAAAGACGTCAAAGCCGTGGACTCGGTAAGCCTGACCGTCAATGAAGGCGAAATCTGTGTGTTCCTCGGGCCATCGGGTTGCGGCAAAAGCACCACGCTGAAGATGATCAACCGCCTGATCAAACCGACCTCGGGCAAGATCCTCATCAACGGCGAAGACACTACCGATCTCGACGAAGTGACCCTGCGTCGCAACATCGGTTACGTGATCCAGCAGATCGGTCTGTTCCCCAACATGACCATCGAAGAGAACATCGTCGTCGTGCCGAAACTGCTCGGCTGGGACAAACAGAAATGCCACGACCGCGCCCGCGAATTGATGAGCATGATCAAGCTGGAGCCCAAGCAGTATCTGCATCGCTACCCGCGTGAACTGTCCGGTGGTCAGCAACAGCGCATCGGTGTAATCCGTGCACTGGCCGCTGATGCGCCGCTGCTGCTGATGGACGAGCCGTTCGGTGCGGTTGACCCGATCAACCGCGAGATGATCCAGAACGAATTCTTCGAGATGCAGCGCGCGCTGAACAAGACCGTGATCATGGTCAGCCACGACATCGACGAAGCGATCAAACTCGGCGACAAGATTGCAATTTTCCGCGCCGGCAAACTGCTGCAGATCGATCATCCGGACACGCTGTTGGCGCACCCGGCGGACGATTTTGTCAGCAACTTCGTCGGCCAGGACAGCACGCTCAAGCGTCTGTTGCTGGTGAAGGCGGAAGACGCGGCGGACAACGCGCCGTCGGTGAGCCCGGAAACGCCGGTGGCCGATGCGCTGGAATTGATGGACGAACATGACCGCCGTTATGTCGTGGTCACTTGCGCCGAGAACAAAGCGCTGGGGTATGTGCGTCGTCGTGATCTGCATCGTCAGACCGGCACTTGCGCGCAATATCTGCGCGAGTTCAACGCCACGGCGGCGTACGACGAGCATCTGCGCATCCTGCTGTCGCGCATGTACGAGTTCAATCGCGCATGGTTGCCGGTGATGGATGCCGAGCGGGTGTTCCTCGGTGAGGTCACGCAGGAGTCGATTGCGGCTTATCTGAGTTCGGGGCGTTCGCGTGGGATGAAGACCAATATCGTCTCGCCGGCTGAGGCGGTGGTCGCCTGATCAACCGGTAAAACACAAAACCCTGTAGGAGTGAGCCTGCTCGCGATAACGCAATATCAGTCAATGAAGATGTCGGCTGAAAAAAAGTCATCGCGAGCAGGCTCACTCCTACAGAACCGGGGGTGTTACCAAGTCATTCACAAGGCGGAAAAGAATCTCAACACCTGAGAACCAGACAGCATGCGCTGGGTAGCCTTCCAAACAACCAAAATCCCCCTCACCCCGCCCTCTCGCCGCCAACGTCGCCGATGTTGCCGCCATCACACTTCCCCACGACTTAGCCGACATAATCCGCGAACGTGCAGGTATTTTTAACACTCGAAAATTCTCGGGGAACATCTGCCCGTCATCTCGGTCGGCTACAAAGAGTGATGAACGCGACGCACGTCAGAAGCGTGCAAAAACGCGACATTTTTAGTTGATCTCACGCCCCTCACGCCCTAAAGTTCGCGCCGAACGTCCATGCTGGAAACGATCCATCCGGCTCAAGTACTGACGACGAGACAGCAAGGCCAAGGGAAAGCTGCACATCCCATGGCCTTTTTGCTTTCGGCGACATGCCTTGGGAAGTAGGCGAACCAAAGTGGGGATACGGAGGGCGTTCATTTGCACCCATTGATTAACTTAGTTTGCCAGTAGGAGTTCCCAGCATGTCGATCCAGGTCGAAGACTATTTTGCGCGCGCTACATTCGACAAAATGAAGGCGTTTGCCGACAAACAGGAAACCCCGTTCGTGGTGATCGACACCGCGATGATCAGCCAGGCCTACGATGACCTGCGCGCCGGTTTCGAATTCGCCAAGGTCTACTACGCGGTCAAGGCCAACCCGGCCGTCGAGATCATCGACCTGCTCAAAGAGAAAGGTTCGAGCTTCGACATCGCTTCGATCTACGAGCTGGACAAGGTAATGGATCGCGGCGTCAGCGCCGACCGTATCAGCTACGGCAACACCATCAAGAAATCCAAGGACATCCGCTACTTCTACGAGAAGGGCGTGCGTCTGTTCTCCACCGACTCCGAAGCCGACCTGCGCAACATCGCCAAGGCTGCCCCGGGCTCGAAAGTCTACGTGCGAATCCTCACCGAGGGCTCGACCACCGCTGACTGGCCACTGTCGCGCAAATTCGGCTGCCAGACCGACATGGCCATGGATCTGCTGATCCTCGCTCGCGACCTGGGTCTGGTGCCTTACGGCATTTCCTTCCACGTTGGCTCGCAGCAACGCGACATCAGCGTCTGGGACGCAGCAATCGCCAAGGTCAAAGTGATCTTCGAGCGTCTGAAAGAAGAAGACGGCATCCACCTCAAGCTGATCAACATGGGCGGCGGCTTCCCGGCCAACTACATCACCCGCACCAACAGCCTGGAAACCTACGCCGAAGAAATCATCCGCTTCCTGAAGGAAGACTTCGGCGATGACCTGCCGGAAATCATTCTGGAACCGGGCCGTTCGCTGATCGCCAACGCCGGTATTCTGGTCAGCGAAGTGGTATTGGTCGCACGCAAGTCGCGCACGGCGGTCGAGCGTTGGGTGTATACCGATGTGGGCAAGTTCTCCGGCCTGATCGAAACCATGGACGAAGCGATCAAGTTCCCGATCTGGACCGAAAAGAAAGGCGAGATGGAAGAAGTCGTTATCGCCGGCCCGACCTGCGACAGCGCTGACATCATGTACGAGAACTACAAGTACGGTTTGCCGCTGAACCTGGCGATCGGTGATCGGTTGTACTGGTTGTCGACCGGTGCCTACACCACCAGTTACAGCGCAGTCGAGTTCAATGGCTTTCCGCCGTTGAAGTCGTTTTACGTGTAAGCGCTTAAGCCGTAATGCAAAAAGCCCATGACGTGTCATGGGCTTTTTTGTGTCTGTGCGTTCGGCTTGAAGTTTTGCGGGGTACTTGAAACCGAGGCCCCTCACCCCAGTCCTCTCCCAAAGGAGAGGGAGCCGACCGAGGTGTAAAGCGTCATTCACCGACCGGAAATACCGCGTCGATTATGGATTCGGCAAAGCACTTTCAGGTCGGCGCACCTCTCAAGCATCCCCCAATCGGTCCCCTCTACCTCCGGGAGAGGGCTAGGGTGAGGGCTTTGCGAATTCAGACGCGCTGCAAGTCTGTGCATCGACGCACGAACCGAGCAGCCATCCCCTGAATCCTGGGATCTGTCGCACCTAGCAGCGCCTGACTCGCCAACCGCAGAAAATTCAGATTACCGCCGGCCAAAGCTTTCTCAAGCCAATCGACCGCCTCATCAATCCGCCCTTCATCCGCCAACACCGCCGCGAAACTGAACTGCCCACGAAAATCCCCACCCACAGCCGAACGCCGATACCAATCACGCGCCGCCGTAAGATCCGCCGGGCACACCTGCCCTTCTTCCAGATACCGCCCCAGCAGATTCATCGATTTCGCATGGCCCAATTCAGCCGCACGCCGATACAACGCCAGCGCCTGCAGATGATCCACTGCGACACCCCGCCCGGTCGCCAGCAGATTGGCCAGGTTGTACATCGCCCAATCCAGCCCAGCATCAGCTGCAATGCGGTATTGCTGCGCGGCAATTGACGCATTCGCCGCTACGCCCCAACCGTGTTCATGGCAGCGACCAAGCATGTTGCGCGCCATCAGATGCCCACGCCCCGCCGCGATGCCAAACCAGCGCAGCGCCAGCGCCTGATCCTGCGCAATGCCTTGGCCATCCAGCAGAATCTGTCCGAGCAACGCTTGCGCTTCGACAACGCCTTCACCCGCGGCGAGCAGAATCGCCTGCGCCGCGCGAGCCGGGCTTTCTTCGAGCATCGCGCTGAGTTGCGCGCCGTCGAGGACTTCCTCGCGGCGTAGTTGAAAACTCATACCTCGACCCAGCGACGCAGCAGGTTGTGATAAGTGCCGGTGAGGCGGATCAGCGAAGGATGATCAGGCAGGTCTTGCGTCAGTTGCTGGATCGCGCCGTCCATCTCGAACAGCAACGCACGCTGGCTGTCTTCGCGTACCAGGCTCTGCGTCCAGAAGAATGAGGCGTAGCGCGCGCCACGAGTAACTGCGTTGACTTTATGCAGGCTGGTGCCGGGATACAAAACCATATCACCGGCCGGCAGTTTCACTTGCCGAGTGCCGTAGGTGTCCTGGATTTCCAGCTCGCCGCCGTCGTAATCCTCAGGCTCGCTGAAAAACAGCGTCGCCGACAGATCGGTGCGCACCCGCTCGATGCTGCCCTTGGGCTGGCGCACCGCATTGTCGATGTGGAAATCGAAACTGCCGCCGGCCGTGTAACAGTTCACTAACGGCGGGAAGACTTTGTGCGGCAACGCGGCGGACATGAACAGCGGATTTTTCCACAGCCGCTCAAGCATCGCCGCACCGATTTCCTTGGCTAGCGGATGGCCTTCAGGCAACTGTAAATTGTGCTTGGCCTTGGCCGACTGGAAACCAGCGGTGATCTTGCCATCAGCCCAATCGGCCTGCTCCAGAGCCTCGCGAATGCGCTGCACCTCGTCTTTCGCGAACAATCCAGGGATGTGCAGCAGCATGGCGATGTCACCAGATGGCAAAGAGGCGGCAATGGTATTGATTCTTATTGGCCATGTAAAACCCGGGAGACGAATGAACTGGCAAAAACCGTAAGGTTAAATTGTAAAGAATGTAAATTCAGTGCAGTTAGCAATGTTTCGCAATTGATACGAATACCTGTTTACCCTATATTCCGCCGCCTCAAATCCTTGGGGAGGGGAATAAAAATGGCACGTCAACACGCACAATTACCGGTCAGTTCACCACGTCTGCTCGCCTCAGCTATTGGCGTAGCGATCACCGCCGGCTCCGCTGGCCATATGGTCTTCGCTGCGGAAAAAACCGACAGCAAAGCCTCCGGCAATGCCATCGCCCTGGACGCCACCGCCATCAACGGCGAAGCGCAGGACCCAACGTCCTACCAGGTCGAGAAAGCCTCCTCGCCCAAGTACACCGCACCACTGGTCGATACGCCGCGCTCGGTGACCGTTATTCCACAACAAGTCTTGAAAGACACCGGCGCCCTGAACATGCAGGACGCGCTGCGCACCGTGCCGGGAATCACTTTCGGTGCCGGTGAAGGTGGTAATCCACAGGGCGACCGTCCGTTCATCCGTGGTTTCGACGCCCAAGGCGACACCTACCTCGACGGCGTGCGCGACACCGGTTCACAGAGCCGCGAGATCTTCGCCGTAGAAAACATTGAAGTCAGCAAGGGCCCGAACTCCGCCATCGGCGGTCGTGGCGCAGCAGGCGGCAGCATCAACCTGGTGAGCAAGAAAGCGCACCTGGGCAACTCGTTCGACGGTGGTTTCACCTGGGGCTCCGACCAGACCCAGCGTTACACCCTCGACGGTAACTACCAGTTCAGCGACACCGCGGCTGGCCGTCTGAACCTGATGAGCCACGAGAGCAATGTCGCCGGTCGTGACAAGGTCGATTACGACCGTTGGGGTATCGCCCCGTCCCTGGCGTTTGGCCTGGGCACCGACACCCGCGTCAACCTCGATTACTACCATCTGGAAAGCAACGACACCCCGGATTCGGGCGTGCCGTACACCATTCCTGCCGGTGGCTCCGCTGCACGCACCAAGTCCAATCCGGACAAGCCTTACGCCGGCGGTGATCACAGCAACTTCTACGGTCTGGATCGCGACTTCCGCAAGGGCCGCACCGACACCGCGACCTTCGCCATCGAGCATGACCTGAGCGACTCGCTGACCCTCAAGAACACCCTGCGTCACGGCACCAGCATGCAGGATTACATCCTGACCCAGCCGGACGACAGCAAGGGCAACGTCAACAACGGCAGCGTCTGGCGTCGTGCCAATACTCGGGTGAGCAACACCGAGACCACCACCAACCAGACCGACCTGTTCGGCAACTTCTACGTCGCCGGCTTCAAGAACAGCTTCTCCACCGGTGTCGAATACACCCGTGAGGAAAGCCAGAAGTCCTCGTACAACGTCAACACCGACACCACGCCGCGCACCAGCGCCGCGACCACCAACTGCAACCCGGGTCTGATCGGCGCAGCCAGTGGCTACAACTGCACCTCGCTGTCGAACCCGAACCCGAACGATCCGTGGAACGGCGCCATCTCGCGCAACTACGCCGGCACCGACACCCAGTCCGACACTTACGCACTGTATGTATTCGACACCCTGGAGCTGTCGGAGCAATGGCTGGTGAACATGGGCCTGCGTTACGACCACTTCGAAACCGGCTACAAGTCCTACAACAACGCTGGCAGCACTACCTCCAAGGGTGATGACACCAGCGAGTTCGTCACCGGTCAGTTCGGTGTCGTCTACAAGCCAGCAGAGAACGGCAGCATTTACGCGTCCTACGCTACCTCGGCGACGCCACCGGGCAACACGCTGGGTGAAGGTCAGGAAGGCAACCCATTGGGCGGCACGGCAGATCGCAGCGGCAACCTGTTGAGCAGCGACATGGAGCCGGAAACCACCAAGAACTACGAAATCGGCACCAAGTGGGATCTGCTCAACGATCGCCTGTCGCTGACCGCTGACATCTTCCGCACCGAGAAAGAAAACGCTCGTGTGCAAGTCGATACCTCGTCGTACGAAAATGCCGGCAAGACCCGCGTGCAAGGCGTCGAACTGTCGGCCAGCGGCAAGATCACCGACAAATGGCAAGTGTTCGCCGGCTACGCCTACATGGACAGCGAACAAGTCGACGGCGGTCCACTGGGCCGCGCCAACGATGGCAACGAACTGCCGAACACGCCGAAGAACAGCGCCAGTCTGTGGACCACTTACCAGGTCACGCCGAAGCTGACTATCGGTGGCGGTGCGTTCTACGTGGATGACGTGTTTGGCAGCGTGGCCAACACCACCATGGTCGATTCGTATGTGCGTTACGACGCGATGGCAGCCTACAAGCTGACCAAGAACGTCGACCTGCAACTCAACGTGCAGAACCTGACCAACGAAAACTACTACGACAAAGCCTTCTCGACCCACTTCGCCAACCAGGCGGCGGGCCGGACGGCGCTGTTGAGCACCAATTTCCACTTCTGACCGATGTGGAAACCTGTGGGAGCGAGCCTGCTCGCGAATGCGGTGGGTCAGTTAAGTAGAGGCTGACTGACACGACGCCTTCGCGAGCAGGCTCGCTCCCACAAGGTATGCGCCGCAAGGCTTGGCCCCGTTCATTCAATTGAACGGGGCTTTTCTGCGTAATAAAGAACGCTTCTCGATAACCCACGGCATAATGCGCGCCGTGAAGACAATTTCCGAATGGACGGCGAGTGACGTGTTGAAGAAAACCCTGTTCCAGTTGCACTGGTTTTTTGGCATCACCGCAGGCCTGGTGCTGGCCCTGATGGGCATCACCGGCGCGGCCTATTCGTTTCAGGACGAAATCCTGCGGGCGATCAATCCGTCCGTGCTGCAAGTGGAAAAACAAGTCGCCGGCGTCCTTCCGCCCGTCGAACTGGTCGAGCGCATCGAAGCCACCTCGGGCAAGAAAGTCTCGATGCTCTGGGTCGAGACCGACAGCGGTAACGCGGCGAAAGTTTTCTTCACCCCGCCCAAGGGCGAACGTCGCGGCGAAATGCGCTACTTCGACCCCTACACCGGCGAGTTCATGGGCGATGCCGTCGGCCAGGACTTCTTCGGCCTGATGCTGCAACTGCACCGCTTCCTCGCCATGGGCGATACCGGGCGCAACATCACCGGCGCCTGCACGCTGATCCTGCTGTTTTTCTGCCTCTCCGGTCTGTACCTGCGCTGGCCGCGACAGTGGAACAGCTGGCGCGTATGGCTGACGCTGGACTGGAAGAAAAAGGGCCGCACTTTCAATTGGGATCTGCATTCGGTGGCGGGCACCTGGTGCCTGTTGGTCTATCTGCTGCTGGCGCTGACCGGGTTGTCGTGGTCGTACGAGTGGTACAACAAAGGCCTGACCAAATTGCTCTCCGACGCGCCGCAAAACGAACGCGTACGCGGTGGTCGCGGCCCGGCGCCGGAAGGCCCGGCGCCAATCGCCGACTACGCGGCGATGTGGAGCAGTATCTACAGCGCGGCAGGTCCGGGCCTGTCTGCCTACAACATTCGGATGCCGCCTGTGGCCGGTCAACCGGCGACGGTGTTTTACCTGCTCGACAGTTCGCCGCATGATCGTGCGCTCAACCAGATCACCCTCGACCCGGCCACCGGCATCGTCAAACGCGTCGACCGCTACGCCGACAAGAGCTTCAAGGCACAACTGCTGACGAGCATTTATGCGCTGCACGTCGGCAGCTATTTCGGCCTCGTCGGGCGAATCATCATCACCCTTGCGGCGGTGTGCATGCCGTTGTTCTTCATCACCGGCTGGCTGCTGTACCTCGATCGCCGACGCAAGAAAAAACAGATCAAGGATGCGCGCAAAGGCCTCGATCAACCGGCGGGCGACGCCTCGGCATGGCTGATCGGTTTCGCCAGTCAAAGCGGTTTCGCCGAGCAACTGGCGTGGCAGACCGCCGGGCAATTGCAGGCCGCCGGACTGCCGGTGAAAGTGCAGCCACTGGCGAATGTCAGCGAGCAGGATCTGCGTGAATCGAACAATGCGTTGTTTGTCGTCAGCACCTTCGGTGACGGCGAAGCACCGGACAGCGCTCGTGGTTTCGAGCGCAAAGTCTTGAGCAAAGCCTCGACACTCGACAGCTTGAACTACGCGGTGCTCGGTCTCGGCGATCGTCAGTATCAGCACTTCTGCGGTTTCGCCAAACGCCTGCATCAATGGCTGAGCGAACACGGCGGCAAGACGCTGTTTGCGCCAGTGGAAGTCGACAGTGGCGACCCGTATGCGCTGCGCCACTGGCAGACGCAACTCGGCCTGCTCACCGGGCAAGCGCCGGTTGATACCTGGCAAGCGCCGAGCTACGACAACTGGACGCTGGCACGTCGCGAACTGATGAACCCGGACAGCAGCGGTTCGCCGGTTTATCTGTTGGGCCTGAGCGCACCGAATACCAGCAGTTGGTTAGCTGGCGACCTGGTCGAAGTGCTACCGCGCAACTGCCCGTGGGCCATCGAACATTTCCTCGACGGCCTCGGCATTCGTGGCGAGACCACGGTGAAAATCAACGGCCTCGACGAGCCGCTGGAAGTCGCATTGGCTTCGCGTCAATTGCCGGAGCATCGCGCGCATCTGGTCGGTTTGCATGCGCAGTCGCTGGTCGATGCGATGGTGCCGCTGGCCATGCGCGAATACTCGATCGCCTCGATTGCCGCCGACGGTGTGCTGGAGCTGATCGTGCGTCAGGAGCAGCATTCGGATGGCAGTCTGGGCATTGGCTCTGGCTGGCTGACCGAGCATGCGCCGGTGGGCGGCAGCATCAGTTTGCGGGTTCGACGCAACAGTGGTTTCCACCTGCCGAACGACCCCGTGCCGATGATTCTGCTGGGCAACGGCACCGGTCTGGCCGGGTTGCGCAGTTTGCTCAAGGCGCGGATTGCCGATGGTCAACAGCGTCAGTGGTTGCTGTTTGGCGAGCGCAATCGTGAACACGATTTCCTCTGCCGTGCGGAGCTGGAAGAGTGGTTGATCAACGGTGATCTGGAGCGGCTGGATCTAGCGTTTTCGCGGGATCAGGCGGAGAAGATTTATGTGCAGGATCGCTTGCGTGAGTCGGCTGATGAGCTGAAGAAATGGCTGGCGGAGGGGGCGGTGATTTATATCTGTGGCAGCTTGCAGGGGATGGCTTCGGGGGTTGATCAGGTGCTTAACGACATTCTCGGGGCAGCCGAAGTGGAGCGGTTGATTGAGCAGGGTCGATATCGGCGTGATGTCTATTAAAGAGCCCCTCACCCTAACCCTCTCCCGGAGGGAGAGGGAACTGATTGGGGGATGCTTGAGATGTACGCCGACCTGCGACTGCTTTACCGAATCCATAATCGAGAAAGGCTTTGTGCTGATCTCATAATCAACTCGGTCTTTCAGGTCGACGTACCTCTTCAAACACCTCGATCGGCTCCCTCTCCCTCCGGGAGAGGGCTGGGGTGAGGGTCAGCTTTTGATCTTCAAGCGGGCTGCAACTTTTGCTCGAAAACGGCTACGCCATTAAGATCGCGCAATACCACGCTCATTTCACCGCTCTGCCCTTCAATATTCACCTCGCCAAAAAACTGAAACCCGGCAAACGGTGATGCGTTCTGCGCCGGCGGCGCTTTCTCGAACACCACCTCCGGGCCAAAGGTTTTATCCAAAGGATTAGGCCCAAAGCTCCCGGCATTCAACGGCCCCGCGACAAACTCCCAAAACGGTTCGAAATCCTGAAACGCCGCGCGATCCGGGTGATAGTGATGCGCCGCGCAGTAATGCACGTCGGCGGTGAGGAAGACGAAATTGCGCACCTGCTGTGCGCGCAGATAGCCGAGCAATTCGGCGATTTCCAGCTCGCGCCCCTGCGCCGCTCCCGGATCACCATTGGCCACCGCTTCCCAACGCGCCACACCCGGACTGACCTCGCCATCGGGCACGCCAAGACCAATTGGCATGTCGGCGGCGATGACCTTCCATTGCGCTTTGGATTTCTTCAAGCCGCGCTTGAGCCAGTCGAGTTGCTCACGCCCGAGGAACGGTTTCGCCGCGCCGAGGTTGTCGTCGTTGGCGCCGCGATAGCTGCGCATATCGAGCACGAACACATCGAGCATCGGGCCGTAGCTGAGCTTGCGATAAATACGCCCGCCACCGTCGGCAGCCTGCAAACGCATCGGCGAATATTCCAGCCAGGCCTTACGCGCACGCCCGACCAGGGTGTGGATATCTTTCTCCTGATAACGCTCGTCGAGTTGCTTGCCCGGTGACCAGTTGTTGACCACCTCATGGTCGTCCCACTGCCAGATCTGTGGCACTTCGGCGTTGAAGCGACGGATGTTTTCGTCCATCAGGTTGTAGCGGTAGTTGCCGCGATAATCGTCGAGGGTCTGCGCGACTTTGCTCTTGGCTTCGGTGGTGAGGTTGCGCCAGATCCGGCCACCTTCAGTGGTGAGCTGCGCGGGCACCGGGCCGTCGGCGTAGATGGTGTCGCCGCTGTGGATAAAAAAGTCCGGCAGGCGCAGACGCATGGCTTCGTAGATGCGCATGCCGCCGATGTCGGGGTTGATACCGAAGCCTTGGCCGACGGTGTCGCCGCTCCAGACAAAACGAATGTTGCGCCGCGCCGTCGGTGCGCTGCGCAGGTGACCCAGCCACGGTTCGCTGGCGACGCTGGTCTGCGCATCCTTGAAATAAACCCGATAAAAAATCGCCTGATCGGCCGGCAGCCCGGTGAGCTCGACCCGAGCGGTGAAATCTGTGCGCGCATCGGCCAGCGCCGAGACCAATCGGCGGGGATGGCGAAACTGGCTGCGGGTGTCCCACTCGACCACCATATGCGCCGGCCGATCGCTGCGACTCCAGATCATCGCGCGGTCGCCCTGCAGGTCGCCGGACTGCACGCCATCGGTGAGTTGCGGGCGGTCCTTGACCGAGGCAATCACCGCCGGCGCCAGCCCTGGCATCAGCAGACCGGCGCCGACGACTTGCATGACACGCCGGCGACCGGGGTTGAAATCGCTCATGGTGTTCTCCCTGAGAAAAGGAAAACTTAAGCACGCGATCATGAAACACACATGACACCAGACACACCGCGGAACCCATTGTAGGAGTGAGCCTGCTCGCGATAGCGGTATACCTGCCAACATTCATGTCACTGACAGACCGCTATCGCGAGCAGGCTCACTCCTACAAGGGTTTTGTGTTGTCAGTCAGGCCTTGGCGGGCTCCAGCGCCAACTCGACGGCTTCAGGCCGTTTGACCGTCGCATAGACCACAGCGGTCAACAAACTCCCCGCGACAATCGCCAGCAGATACAGCAACGCATGGTTGATCGCATTCGGAATCGCCAACACAAACAAGCCACCGTGCGGCGCCATCAACTTGCAGCCGAAATACATCGACAACGCACCGGTCAACGCACCACCGGCAATGCTCGCCGGAATCACCCGCAACGGATCTTTCGCGGCAAACGGAATCGCCCCTTCGGAGATAAAGCACAGCCCCAATACCAGCGCCGCTTTACCCGCCTCACGTTCGGTCTGGGCAAACTTGCGCCGCGCAATAAACGTGGCGATGCCCAGGCCAATCGGCGGCACCATCCCCGCCGCCATCGTCGCCGCCATCGGCGCATAACTTTGCGACGCCAGCAGCCCCACCGAGAACGCATACGCGGCTTTGTTGATCGGCCCGCCGAGGTCGACGCACATCATGCCGCCGAGCAACACACCGAGCAGAATCGCGTTGGTGGTGCCCATGCTATCGAGGAAATGCGTGAGCGCCCCGAGCATGCCGGCGACCGGTTTGCCGACCACGTAGATCATCACCAGACCGGTGAACAGGCTGGCGAACAACGGAATGATCAGAATCGGTTTCAGCGCCTCAAGACTTTGCGGCAAGGCGACATATCGACTGATCGCCTTCGCCGCATAACCGGCGATAAAACCGGCGACGATGCCGCCGATAAAACCGGCGCCCAAGGTGCTCGCCAACAGACCACCGATCATCCCCGGCGCCAGACCTGGACGGTCAGCAATCGAATAGGCGATGTAACCCGCCAGCAACGGCACCATCAGTTTGAACGCGGTCTCGCCGCCGATCTGCATCAGCGCAGCGGCCAAGGTGCCTTCTTCCTTGAACGCGGTGATGCCGAACACGAACGACAGCGCGATCATCAAACCGCCCGCCACGACCATCGGCAGCATGAACGACACGCCGGTCAGCAGGTGTTTGTAGATGCCGGTTTTCTCTGGCTTGGCCGGTGTTTTGCCGTTACTGGCTGCGCTTTCCACAACAGCTTCGGCCAGCGCTTTTTTCAGCGTGGCTTCGGACTGCTTCAAGGCGATCCCAGTGCCGCAGCGATAGATTTTCTTGCCGGCGAAACGCTCGGTAGCGACTTCGATGTCCGCCGCCAGCAACACCACGTCTGCCTCGGCAATCGCCGCTGCGCTCAACGGAGTTTTCGCGCCCACCGAGCCTTGGGTTTCGACCTGCAATTCATAGCCCAGACGCTTGGCGGTTTGCTGCAAGGCTTCGGCCGCCATGAAGGTGTGGGCGACACCGGTCGGGCACGCGGTGATGGCGACGATGCGTGGCGCACGCGGCGCATCAGCCACCGGTTCAGCCGCGCTGGCAACGTAGACCTCAGCCTCTTCTGCGCCACGGCGCAGCACTGCTTCAACATCCTGCAACGCCTGCGCCGGGGCAATCTGGAACACACGTTTGCCGACAAAACGTGTCATGTCGACCGCGCCGGTGGCGACCAGCAAAACCCACTCCGCCGCTTCGATTGTCGCTGCCGACAACTCGCGTTCCGGGTGCGCGGCATCGACCACTTCAACGCTGGTGCTCCAGCCCTGACGCTGCGCCGCCGCATCGAGCAAGCGCGCGCACAGCACACTGGTGACCATGCCGTTCGGGCAAGCCGTAACAATGGCTAGTTTCATGACAAACCCTCTTATTGTTCTGTCAGGGGGCGCACGCGCACGCCCTGTTCGAGCTGCGCCAGTTGCGCAGCATCGTTGATGCCGAAACCGATCTGGGTCACCGCCATCGCGGCGATCGCGGTGGCCGTGCGCAGGGTTTGTTCAGGCGTGTCGGCGCTGAGCAAACCGTGAAGCATACCGGCCAGCAACGAATCACCGGCACCGACCGTACTGGCGACGCTGACCTTCGGCGGCGTCGCGTGCAGTGCCGAACCGACGCTGAACCAGTTCACGCCGTCAGCACCGTGGGAGATCACCACGTGTTCGATGCCTTGCGCGTGCAATTGCGCCGCTGCTTGCGCTTCAGCGGCGTGAGAAACCACCTCGCAACCGAGCGCATCGGCGAGTTCTTCAGTGTTCGGCTTGATCAGCCACGGACTGGCTTTCAAAGCTTCGCGCAACGCTTCGCCGCTGGAGTCGAGAGCGACTTTCAGGCCGAGCTGATTGAGCCGTTCGATCAGCTCACGCAGCCATTGCGCCGTGACCCCGCGCGGCAGACTGCCGGCGACCACCACCGCGTCATGTCCCGGTGCAATCTGCACCAGCCGCTCCAGCAACGCTTGCTGCGCGGCGGCATCGACCACCGGCCCCGGGCCGTTGATGTCGGTGATGCGTCCACTCTGTTCAGCGACTTTGATGTTGCTGCGCGTCTCACCCGGCACGCGGATAAACGCATCGACAAAACCGCGCTTGGCGAAAAGGGTTTCGAACGCTTGCAAATTGTCTTCGCCGAGGAAACCACTGACCGTCAGTTGATGACCGAGGTCGGCGAGCACCTGGGCGACGTTAACGCCTTTGCCGGCGGCGTGGGTGTGCATCTCGTCGCTGCGATTGACCTGACCGGCCTCCAGGCGTGGCAGTTCGACGGTAAGGTCGAGCGCCGGGTTGAGAGTCAGGGTAAGAATCTTGGCCATTACAGGGCCTCCACTAATGCACGCACTTCGTTGGCGCTGCCCACGGCCAGGGCCTGTTGAGCAAGGGTTTGCGCCTGAGTCAGGCTGAGTTCGCGGATGCGTGCCTTGACTTCAGCAATGCTGCGCCCGGACACACTGAGTTCATCGACGCCGAGGCCGACCAGCACCGGCACCGCCAGCGGATCCGCCGCCAACTCACCGCAAACACCGACCCACTTGCCGTGGGCATGGGCCGCGCGCACGGTGATGTCGATCAGTTGCAGCACCGCCGGGTGCAAACCGTCAGCCTGCGCCGACAGGGTCGGGTGGCCACGGTCGATGGCCAGGGTGTATTGCGTCAGGTCGTTGGTGCCGACGCTGAAGAAGTCGACTTCCTTGGCCAATACCGGCGCGAGCAAAGCGGCGGACGGCACTTCGATCATGATCCCCAGTTGCAGATCGGCGACTGGAATTTCCAGGCGCAGACGTTCGGTCATGTCGCGGGCCTGACGCCACTCTTCAACGCTGCCGACCATCGGGAACATGATGCGCAGCGGACGGTTGTCCGCCGAACGCAGCAAGGCGCGCAATTGCGCTTCCATGATCTGCGGACGTTGCAAGGTCAGGCGAATGCCACGCACGCCGAGGAACGGGTTTTCTTCCTTGGCGATCGGCCAATACGGCAGCGGTTTGTCGCCGCCGACATCCAGCGTGCGCACCACCAACGGGCGACCGGCGAGACCATCAAGCACGCGGCGGTATTCGGCTTCTTGCGTCGCCTCGTCCGGCGCTTGCGGATGGGCCATGAAAATCAATTCGGTACGCAGCAGACCGATGCCTTCGGCGCCCTGCTCCACCGCGCTGATCACGCCGGCGCTTTCGCCGATGTTGGCGAACACTTCGACGGCGTGACCGTCGGTGGTGTGCGCCGGTTGGTGGCGTTGTTCGGCGGCAATCTTCAAGCGTTGTTCGCGGGTGTCGCGTTCTTCGGCGGCGCGTTGCAGGGTCGCAGCATCGGCGTCGACATGCAGACGACCGCGCTGGCCGTCGAGCAGCAACGGCGTGCCCGGCGCCAGCAACAACACCGCGGCGCCAGCGCCGACCAGCGCAGGAATCCCGAGGGCTCGCGCGACGATTGCGCTATGCGCCGTGGCGCCGCCGCGTGCGGTGAGAATCCCCGCCACGCGCGCCGGATCCAGCCGCGCGACGTCGGAGGGGCCGACTTCGTCCATGACAAGAATGTACGGTTGCTCAGGCTCACTCGGGGTCTGCACGCCACACAGTTGCGCCAGCACGCGGCGACCGATGTCGCGCAGATCCGCCGCACGCTCGGCAAGCAAAGCGTCCTGCAGTGATTCCTGTTGTTTGGCCGCTGCTTCGATCACCGCCATCCACGCCGCTTCGGCGCTTTCGCCTTGCTTGAGGCGGGTGTCGACTTCATCGGTGAGTTCCGGGTCGTCGAGCATTTCCTGGTGGGTGATGAAGATCTCGCGGATGGCCTTGGCCTTGCTGCGTTCGATCAGGCCTTGAATGTCGTTGCGCACATCGCTAAGCGCTTGCTTGAGACGCTCGCGTTCGATGGCAGCGGACTCGCCGCGCATTGGGTAATCGATGGTCTGTTGCACTTGAATGTGCGCCGGGCCGATGGCAATGCCGGGCGCGGCGGGAATGGCTTGCAACTGAGTGCCGGACGCCGGGGCAATGACTACTTCGGCGATGTCGGCAAAGACTTCTCGTTGTTCGCTAATCGCGGGCAGCGGCTCGACTTCTTCGCCGAGGCCTTCTTCGATAGCGGCGAGCAACGCTGGCAAGGCATCGGCGGCAATGCTCGGCTCGGCAATCAACTCCAGCACCTGGCCACGACGGGCGCCGAGGCTGAGCAGTTTGCTCAGACTCTTCACCGACACGGCGCTGTCCTGACCGTCGACGATGCGCACGCGAATCTCGCCATCAAAACTCTTTGCCAGTTGCGCGAGGATCTTCGCCGGACGCGCGTGCAAACCGTGGGCGTTAGCTAGGGCAATGCGAGCGCTTGGCCAGTCGGCGGGCAATTCACCGCCGAGCACTTCAAGGACTTTGCGGCTGCTGGTGGCGCGGCCCAGCTCATGGCCGCGACCTTCGATCAGCAACGCACAAAGACGTTCGAGCAACGCTTGGTGCGCCTCGCCCAGACTGGCCAGGCAGAACAGACCACTGAGTGGCTGGCCAAGGTAGCGCATCGGTTTGTCCGGGGTAACAAACGCCAGGCCCGGACGCTTCACCGTTTGTTCGCTGTGCAGCCACCACAAGCCGTCGCCCAGCGGCAGCGCTTCGACTTGTTGCAACACCGCCGAGAAGCCGTTGCTTACACAATCGGCCTGCCGCAGCAGACGTGCGCCACGCCAGACCAGTTCTTCGAAATCGTCGGCCGAGACGCCGAGGCCGATCATCTGCGCGTCCAGCGCCAGCTCTTGCGGCGCGCCTTGCAGCAGTTTCAGCAGCGCTTCAGGCGAACTGGCGCGACGCAGGGCCTGACCCAGATCGGTCTCGCCGAGGGCACGGGTCAGCAGTTGCAGCAGACGCAGGTGTTCGTCGGATTTGGCGGCGATGCCAATCGCCAGATAAACGATCTGGCCATCGCCCCAATCCACGCCTTCCGGGAACTGCATCAGGCGCACGCCAGTGGCGAACACCTGATCGCGGGTTTCCGGGGTGCCGTGGGGAATGGCAATACCTTGACCGAGAAAGGTCGAGCCCTGGGCTTCCCGGGCCTGCAATCCGGCGAGGTAGCCGTCGGCGACCAGACCATCGGCCACCAGATGATTGGCCAGCAATTGCAGGGCGGCGGGTTTATCCACAGCCGATTGGCCCATGGATATCTGCTCTATAGTGAGCTCGAGCATGCGATCTCCTTTTTGGCACATGAAGGTGCCAGGTATTGTTTTGGATGGTTGCAGCTTAGGCGCTCTGCCGCTTTGCTTTTCAGCGGCAGTTTTGGCGGTTTCACGGCAGCACCGGCCAAAGGCGTCTAAAACGTAGAAAATACGCTTGCTGAAACGTTTAATCTAGATTGATCGGCACGTTACTCGATAATGTCCCATCCTTGAAGTCCAACTTGTCGGATGCGCTGCGACAATAGTCGCCTGCCCTAATCGGGTAGGATTGGCGAAAATGTTGCGGCAAGCTCGCAAAAACAAGGAAATCCCGGGTTGAAACTCAGTGATATCGCGCGGTTGGCCGGAGTGTCCGTGACCACCGCCAGCTACGTCATCAACGGCAAGGCCGAACAGCAGCGCATCAGCACTGCGACCGTCGAGCGCGTGCGGGCAGTGGTCGATCTGCATGGCTTCACGCCAAACCCTCAAGCAGCCGGGCTGCGCAGTCGGCACACGCGCACGCTGGGCTTTATTCTGCCGGATCTGGAAAACCCCAGTTACGCGCGGATCGCCAAACTGCTGGAGCAAGGTGCGCGGGCGCGCGGCTATCAGTTGCTGATCGCCAGCTCCGACGATGCACCGGACAGCGAGCGCCAGTTGCTGCAACTGTTCCGCGCGCGCCGTTGCGATGCGCTGATCGTCGCCAGTTGCCTGCCGGCCGGCGATGACAGCTATCGGCAGTTGCAGGCCAAAGGTCTGCCGATCATCGCCATCGACCGGGTCATGGAGCCGGAGCATTTCTGCTCGGTGATCAGTGACGACCGCGAGGCCAGCCTGCACCTGACCCAGAGCCTGCTCGACCCGCAACTCAAGCAGATCGTTCTGCTTGGTGCGCGCCCGGAACTGAGCATCAGCCAAGAACGTGCTGCCGGGTTCAAACAAGCGCTGGTCGACTTCAAAGGCGAGGTGCTGGTCGAGCACGCTGAATCTTTCAGCCGTGAGTGCGGCAAGCAGTTGATGGAAGAACTCCTGCAACGCCTGGGGCATTTGCCGGACGCGTTGGTCACCACGTCCTACGTCCTGCTGCAGGGCGTGTTCGATGCGCTGCATGACTTCCCGCTGAAATCGCGGCCGCTGCGTCTCGGCACCTTTGGCGACACGCAGTTGCTGGATTTCCTGCCGCTGCCGGTCAACGCCATGGCCCAACAGCACCAGTTGATTGCCGACAAGGCGCTGGAACTGGCGCTGGCCGCCGTCGAACAGTCGAAGTACGAGCCCGGCGTGCAGGCCATCGCGCGGACATTCAAGCAGCGTATTCACCGAGACTGAATCGTGGAGCTGATCGACAGCCACACCCACCTCGATTTCCCCGACTTCGACGAAGATCGACAGGCGTTGCTCGTCGAAAGCCGTGCCCTCGGGGTGCGGCGGATGGTGGTGTTGGGGGTTTATGAGGGGAACTGGCAACGGGTGTGGGATCTGGTGCAGAGCGATGCCGATTTGTACGCGGCGTTCGGTCTGCATCCGGTGTACCTCGATCAGCATCGCCCGGAAGATCTGAACGCACTCGGCGATTGGCTGACACGCTTGCGCGGTCATCGGCAGTTATGTGCGGTGGGCGAAATCGGTCTGGATTACTTCATCGAAACGCTGGATCGCGAGCGACAACAGGCGCTTTTCGAAGCGCAACTGCAATTGGCGGCGGATTTTGAGTTACCGGCGTTGATCCACGTCCGGCGCAGCCACGCGGCGGTGATCGCAACGCTCAAACGCTTCAAGCTCAAACGCGCGGGGATCATCCACGCCTTCGCCGGTAGCCGTGAAGAAGCGCGGGAGTACATCAAACTGGGTTTCAAACTGGGTCTGGGCGGCGCGCCGACCTGGCCGCAGGCACTGCGCATGCATCGCGTGCTGGCGGAGTTGCCGCTGGAGTCGATCGTGCTGGAAACCGATTCACCGGACATGGCGCCTGTCATGTTTCCCGGTCAGCGCAACAGTCCGGCGCACTTGCCGGCGATTTGTGAGGCGCTGGCCGGACTGATGAAAATCAGCCCGCAACAACTGGCCACGGCCAGCACCGCCAACAGCTGCGAAGTCTTCGGCTGGTAACACATCTCCCCCTGTAGGAGCTGTCGAGTGAAACGAGGCTGCGATCTTTTGATCTTTGAAATCAGGATCAAAAGATCGCAGCGTGCCGCAGCTCCTATAGGGGATTTGTGTACAGCTCAGACGCGGAAGGCGCTGATCAGTTGTTTCAGTTCCACGACCTGAGCCGACAGTGCCCGGCTGGCATCTTCGGTCTGATGCGCCCCCTGCGCGGTACGCTCGCCGGCGCGGTTGATCTCGACGATATTCTGATCAATGTCATGGGCCACCGCCGTTTGCTGCTCAACGGCAGCGGCGATCTGCTGGTTCTGATCGACGATCATGCCCACAGCCCCAAGGATGTTTTCCAGTGCCTGCTGAACCTTCTCCGACTGCCCGACCGTGCCGTTGGCCATCTGATGGCTGACGCCCATGGCTTTCACCGCTGCACCGACACCGCCGTGCAGCTTGGCGATCATTTGTTCAATCTCTTCGGTCGATTGCTGGGTGCGTTTGGCCAGGGTGCGCACCTCATCGGCAACCACGGCGAAACCACGACCCTGCTCACCGGCACGGGCCGCTTCGATCGCGGCGTTGAGCGCCAGCAGATTGGTCTGCTCGGCGATGCTCTTGATTACTTCAAGAACACGGCTGATCGATTGGCTGTCACTGGCGAGTTGATTGATCACCAACACTGACTGATCGATCTCGCTGGCCAGCGCAGCAATGCTGCCCTGCTGCGACTCCACCAGCCCACGACCGCTGATGGTCTCGTCATTCACGCTGTGGGCGCTGCTCACCGCCGCGGCGGCACTGCGTGCGACTTCCAGTGAAGTCGCCGACATCTGGTTCATCGCCGTCGCCACTTGTTCGATCTGCGTGCGCTGGCCCGCCACCGCCTGATTGCTTTGTGCGGAGACGTTTTCAACCTGGCCGGCCTGACGCTCGACTTCGCCCACGGTCTGGCCGACGCGCTCGATCAAGTCGTGAATCTTCTTCACCGTGCCGTTGAACACTTCGCCCAACTCACCCAGCTCATCACGACTGTTGGCCTTGAAGTTAACCGTCATGTCACCGGCCGCGACCTTGTCCATCATCGCCCCGAGGCGTTTAAGCGTGGTGCGGGTCGAAGCGTAGAAGCCACCATAGAGGTAGAAAATCAACACGAACACCACCGACAGCGCCACAGTCTGCAGAAGCATGTGTGTGCGATTCTGCGCCAGACGCTGCTGCAACTGAGTGTCGAGGAATTTCAACGTGGCGTCGTTGAGCTCGTAGGTCTTGCCGATCAGCCCGGTGACCTGATCGTAAAAAGCTTGCCACGGCGCATCGAGGGTGTCGGCCATGACGACCTGCTCTTCGAACAGTTCGCTGGCCTGTTTCAACGAGGCCTTGCTGTTGTCGGCCACCGCACTGAGGTGTTCGCGCGCAGCTTTACTGGAGCCGAGGGCGTCCTGCAATTTCAAAGCGTACTCCGCCTGGAGTTTTTCGATCTGCACCAACAGCTCATCGAAACGGGTGCTTGAGGCGCTGTTGAGAAAACCCTGGCCCAATGAATACGAACCCATGGCCCGGCCTTCGCCGAGGGTTTGCGTGACGGTCGGCGTGATCAGGGTCACCAGTTCGCTGAGCTGGCGGATATCGCTCTGGTTGTCGCGGCTCAGGCCGGCCTGACTGGTGATGATCTGGCTGAAAATCTGCGCACTGGCCAGCAGTTTGCCAATCAACGCGCTTTTGCTCTGCAGCGAGTTTTCCGTTTGCTGCGCCTTGAATGCGGCGATCATTTCATCGCGTTTGCCGTCGAACACCTGGATATGTTCGGGATCGTCGGTCATCGCCGTCAGCCCTTGCAGGCGTGTCAAAACCGCTTGTTCAAGCTTGGTAATTTGCGCTTCGACATTCCCGGCCTTGCCAGACTGACCGAGGGTGACGTTGATCTGCACCAGATTGTTCAGCGTCTCCAGATCCCGGCGCAGGGCCAGGCTGCTGCCCAGCAGATCAAGGCTTTGCAGCTCGACGCGGGTGCCCTGGAATTCGCGATAGGAATCGCGCACCAGATAGAAATTGGTCACCAGCATCGGCACCAGGAACAGCACGCTGATCAGGCTGAACTTCATGCCGAAGCTCAGACGGTTCATCAGCGAGACGGCGGGATAGAGCAAGCTCTTCACTGGAAGTCTCCCTTGGTTTTTCTTGTTTTTATTGGCAGGCGCGGGGCGACAGCAGATAGCCACTATCGGGCGCTGTCTCTGTATAGCTCAAATCGAAGGGAGGTTTTGTAACTTAAGGTTAACAACGAAAAAGATCGCAGCCTGCGACAGCTCCTACAGGAAACATACAATTCCTGTGTAGGAGCTGCCGCAGGCTGCGATCTTGTGATCTTTTTTTAATCAGTGAACCAGAACCGTCCACAAGGCAAACCCGGCATACCACAGCACTGCCGCACGCAGCAGCAGTTCCCACAGGCAATCGAGAGTGTTGATGCCATCCGGACCGACCGCAGGCGGAGGGATCTCTCCAGCAGCCAATCCAACCTTGTTGATCAGTTGCGCAGCGCTGATGTTCCAGTTCAGCAGCTCATGCAGCATCACCCGGCTGACCGCGACAAAGTTGCCGACCAGCGCCAGGCTGGCCGCCAGCAAGCGTACCGGCACCCAATCAAAGGCATGGCGCATTTGCCCGGCGCGTTCGGCCAGTGCGGGATTCTTGCCGTGTTCTTCGGCCAGCGCCAACAAGCGATAAGCCAACGCCGCCACCGGCCCGAGCAGGAAGTACCAGAAGATCACCGCGAAGAAACTCTGATAAGCCTCCCACAGCAGATGCCCCTGCACGCGATCAAGCAATTGCTCGCCGCTGTCAGCGCAAATATCCAGATCGCGCTTGGCCACATGTGCCGCCGCTTGCAGATCCTCACGGCGCCAGGCATCACGGAACGGCCCGAGGCCGCCGAGTAAATCGCCGCGTCCCAGACTGTAAATCACCACCAGTAAATGCACCGGCAAGGCCAGCAAGCCATAGGCTACTGGCTCCAGCACCACCAGCAACAAGCCAAGCAGCGCCACCGGCAGCAACACCAGAATCGTCAGCACTATCCATGGCTGGCTGGCCAGTCGCGCGCTGCTTTCGAGTTTGTTCAGTTCGCGGATCCATCCGCCATCGCGTTGAACCCGATGGCGCAAGGCCGAGAACTTCTCGATCCAGACCGCCAGCAGTAACACCAGAAAACTCATTGTCCTTCCTCTTGTGCCAGGGCTGCGCGGTAACGCGCCCAGTCGAATGCCGGGCCAGGATCGGTCTTACGCCCGGGTGCTATATCGCTGTGCCCGCAAATACGGGCGCCGGTGATAGCCGGAAATGCTGTTTGCAACTGACGGGTCAGCGTCGTCAAGGCTTGATACTGCGCATCGGTGAACGGCAGATCATCGGTGCCTTCGAGTTCGATGCCCACGGAAAAATCGTTACAGGTTTCGCGGCCGTCGAAAATCGACACTCCGGCATGCCACGCCCGTTCGAGACAGGAGACAAACTGGGTGACCTTGCCGTCACGTTCAATCAGAAAGTGCGCCGAGACGCGCAGGTCAGCAATCCCTGCAAAATAGGGATGTTCGGTGACATCCAGACGATTCTGGAAAAATTCCTGCACCTTGCCCGTGGCGAACTGCGCCGGTGGCAGGCTGATGTTATGGATGACCAACAGGGAGACTTCGCCCGCAGGACGCTCATTGAAGTTGGGCGATGGGCAGACCTGCACCCCGTGACACCACCCGCTAGCGGGATCCAACTGCATACCGATTCCTTCAACGCCGACTGTGTTGACGCCCAGTATGCCGTGATCGGCCCCCGGCGCGCGATCACTTGGCGCGATTGAGTCGCCGCAGATTGCCCAGCACTGACTCCAGCGCCCGGTCGAACAGCAGCGTATCGTCCAGCGCACGGACGGCGCCACGGCGGAATTCGAGGGCAAGGCTGGTGCGACTGCGTTCGCGTACTTTCGTCCCGGTGCGATCGACAAAGATGTACTTGCCCGTGGCTTCGATGATAGCGGCCAGTTTGCAGCGCAAGCTGTGTTCGTCGTCTTCCGCAAACGCCACCCAACTGCCGAGGCGCAACTGGTCAACCTGGCGCAGACCTGCATCGTCGTGAGGCAAACGTACGGAGGTCAGTTCCACCGAGCCCTCGTCAGCGGTCGGCAAAACGATCTGCTGCGACACTTCGACCATCATCGTCGCTTGATCGGTGTCCGCCGCTCGCTCCAATACCTTCACGTGCAGCGCTTCGAGTTCGCTGAAAAACTCACCGGTGGCAAACGGATCGAACGCGATACTGGTCAAGCCATCACGCAGCGACTTGAGCAACCCCGGCACCAGAGTCAATAAACGCAGACTGAACTCGGGATCATCATGACGCTGCACGCTCCAGATCAATTGCTCCATGGTCTGCACATCGGCCTGCCACTCTGCGGACTGATCGCCATGTTTGAGGCGCGTCAGCAGCAGCACCTTGCTCCAGGCGTTCTGGACGAAAGTGACTACCGACGGCGGCAGGACTTTGCCCAGCAATGCCTGATTCAATGCCTGTTCGACCCGGCGCCGGGCCAGTTCAGTTTTGGCGCGCCCCTCTTCGGCGTCGCGCAAACGCTGCTCAAGCAGTTCGCTGCGGCGGCGTTCGTCGCTGGTAAAGGCGAGGAAGTCGGCGAGCAGCTCGGAAAAAATCGCCGGGTCATCGACAAAATCGCTGAGCAGGCGCTGCACCACTTGTTCGATGCGCACGTACAAACTGTCGCGCTCGGCACTGTCGCAGTCGCCCCAGCCCATGGCTGCGTCGGCGATTTCATTGAGCAGGCGCCGCGCCGGATGGCTGCTACGGCTGAAAAAGCTTTTGTCGAGGACGGCTACCTTAAGCATCGGAATCTGCAAACGAGCAATCAGCGCCTTGAGCGAATCCGGTACGTTGCGATCTTCGAGGATGCAATCGAAGACCATGGCGATCAGGTTGATCACGTCTTCGTCTGCACCACCGACGATCCGCGACTTGCCACTTTTGACGCTGACCCGCGTCAGCAGTTGTTCGAGCTGATTGCGCAGATCGAAGTCGTCCTGCGCGGCGAGCGATGGCACGTATTGTTGCAAATGCGAAAGCAGGCGTAGCAGGTCGCGTGTGGTGATCGGTTGGCTCGCGCTGCTGGGTTCCAGGGTCGGCGCCACGCTGCCGCGCACATGCAACAGCAACTCCTGCAGCGCGGCGAACACTTCTTGCACGCCTTCGTCGGCGGGCGTCGGCTCATGACTTTCTTCGCTGTAGACACTCGCGGCCGCTCGATCCATGGCGCGCCGCGCCGGTGCCGGTTTCAACGCCGGCAACACGCCGGTGGCGAGCAACAACTGGTTGGCCTCAGCGTAAAGCTGTTCGGTGTCGGCCAGCACATAACGCTCGAACAGTTTGAGCAGGATCAGCTTGACCTTGATCTCCACGCCCAGATTGCGCCCGGCCTGCAAAAAGAACTCGCACAGCATCGCCGGGCCGAGCGGGTTGTGCTGGTCGTCGAGGGTATTGCCGAGCAAGGCGTTGAGACGCAGAGTCAATTGATCGAGGGCGAAACCATCGCGTTTGAGCACCCGACCGACCATGGTTTCGACCGCTACGCTGCGCTCCATGTCATCGGTGCGCGGTGCCGAGTCCTCAAACATCAGCGTGCGTGGCAGCGTGTTGTGCGTGGGGTCGTACTGAGTGAGACCGACGAAGGCCTCGAAAAACTGTTCGAGAAAGCCGCGCTCGATATTCTTGCGCTTGAGGCGCAGGTCGCGCATGGCTTCGAAAAAGATGTTCTGCTCGACGTCGTTGCGCGCCCGATCGGCCATTTCAAACAGCGTGTCGTCGGCGTTATCGAACAGTTCCTGCAAACCGTGACGCAGTTGCTGCGCAGCCTTGTCGCGAACCTGAAGCAGAATCACAGGCAGGCGGGCGAGCGGCGAGTGATTCGCCTGATCGGTAGCGGCCTTGTGCAAAGGCACTACTTTCCCGTCGTTGTGCATCCAAGCCTCCTGGAACGGTGATTCTTAGGACGTCAAAGCTATGACGTCAAATGCAAGGCGGATTATCTTGCAAAAGATGTCTCCGGCGCTATAGCCGTCAGGGTTTCCCCTATACCGGCGCCCTTCCAGTGACCACGGTTCAACACTGTTTGCTCAAACAAATTCGACCGGATGCAGTCAGGCACGCACGTTCTCGCCTTGGGTTGGCTGATCCCATGCCCCTATAATCGAACCACTTTGTTTGTGGAGCCCGTTATGCCGAATCTACGTCTCGCCGATTTGACCGCCGAAATCGAAGCCAACGTGCGCCGTGCGTTGCTCGAAGACATCGGCAGCGGCGACATCACCGCGCAACTGATCCCGGCCGAACGCCTGGCCAAAGCCACCATCATCACCCGCGACGAGGCCGTCGTCTGTGGCACGGCGTGGGTCGATGCAGTATTTCGTCAGCTCGATCCCCGCGTTGCAGTGCACTGGCAAGTGGTCGATGGCGAGCGGGTCAAAGCCAATCAACCGCTGTTTCATCTGGAAGGTCCGGCGCGGTCGCTGCTGACCGGTGAACGCAGTGCGCTGAACTTCCTGCAGTTGTTGTCAGGCGTGGCCACACGCGCGCAGTACCTCGCAGACTTCGTCGGCGCTACTGACGTCAAGCTGCTCGATACCCGTAAAACCCTGCCAGGCCTGCGTATGGCGCAGAAGTACGCAGTGACCTGTGGTGGCTGCCACAATCACCGCATCGGACTGTACGACGCGTTCCTGATCAAGGAAAACCACATCGCCGCCAGCGGTGGCATCCCGCAGGCAATTGCCGCCGCGCACAAGATCGCGCCGGGCAAACCGGTGGAAGTCGAAGTGGAAAGCCTGGATGAGCTGAAAGAAGCACTGGAGGCAGGCGCTGACATCATCATGCTCGACGAGCTGAGCCTGGATGACATGCGCGAAGCCGTGCGCCTGAACGGCGGCAAGGCGAAGCTGGAAGCGAGCGGCGGTATCAACGAAAGCACGTTGCTGCCGATTGCCGAGACCGGGGTGGATTACATCTCGATCGGCGCGATGACCAAGGACGTCAAAGCGGTCGACCTGTCGATGCGCTTGAGTCTCTGAAGACTACGCAATAAAAAACGCCAGCCCGGATAAGGCTGGCGTTTTTGTTTCAGACCACCAGATTATTCATCTCGCAGTACTCATCCCACTCGACACCCAGTACTTCGGCCGCCTCTTTGTGCAGCACGAGACGCTGCGCCTCGAACTCCTCCGGCGTGCTCGTGTACTTGAGCGTCAACTCCCAGGGCTGCAGGCCCTGAGCTTCGGCCTCGTCTTCGAACGCCCACTGGATCTGATCTTTCTGATCATCAGGACTAAGGTCCTTGATCTCTTCTTTCAGGTCCGGTACGTCCAGAATGTACTTTTCCAGCGCTAATTCGTGACGTTGCTCTTGAGTTAATTCGGTCATGGCGTTCTCGCTGATCGTAAGAATGGAGGATGGATCTGGATCATCAAGGATCTCTCTGACGCGGATTTGTCCGGCCTTCGGAACCATTCGGGATCATCTGAAAACTGCTAAGCGATGCTCATGCAGGCACCGAATATAGGACGTTTGCATGACGAATTACACGGCTCTTTACATCTCTCGCACAAAAAGTTGACCTACGGAACATAAATACGAAATCCGAGTCATAGCGATGTGCCACTTCGGCACCCATCTTCGCTGTTCACAAGGAAAACCAGTGATGCGCAGTTTTTCGAAAATGTCCGCCGTTATCTCCACCACCGCTCTGATTGCTGCCATGGCTCTTCCCGCGAGCGCAATGGCACTGGAGCTGAGTTCCAGCAGCCCCTCCTACGGTGACAAATTTTCGTTGATTCACAACGACTATGGTAAAGAAGTGGTGATCCGCAGCGATTTCAGCGTCGATGAATTGAAAAAAATGCGCGACACCATCAGCGATCAATCACGTCAGATCGAAGAACTCAAACGCAGTAGCGGTTCGAGCTCCAGTTCCAGCGGCAAGGAAATCGAGGAGCTGAAAAACAAGGTCAAGGAACAGGATCGCAAGCTCGAAACCCTCGGCCGTCAGGTGGAGGACCTCAAGCGCAACAGCGGTTCCAGCTCCAATTCGAACAGCAGCGAGATTTCCAGTCTGAAGCAGAAAATCAACGATCAGGATCGGGCGATGGATCAGCTCAAACGTACTGTCGAGGATCTGAGCCGCAAGGTGAAATAAGGAAGATGGTGCCCGAGACAGGAATCGAACCTGCGACCTTCGCGTTACGAGTGCGCTGCTCTACCGGCTGAGCTACACGGGCGGTGGGCTAAACCTAGCACCGGTTTTCACAAAAGCAAAGATCGCAGCCTGCGGCAACTCTTGCATGATCGGGTTACCACAGCGCTTTTGTGGACGCTGCCGCAGGCTGCGATCTCTGGGTGTTTATGACAGACAAAAAAATGCCCCGCCGTTTTCACGGCGGGGCATTTTATTGCGCTAAAGCCTGGGGGTGATTAAACGCCCGAGGCCTTCGCCGCTGCCACGTCCTTGATGGACAGTTTGATACGACCGCGGTTGTCCACGTCCAGTACCAGCACTTCCACTTCCTGGCCTTCTTTCAGGATGTCGGTCACTTTCTCTACGCGAGCATCGCTCAACATCGAGATGTGCACCAGACCGTCCTTGCCTGGCAGGATGTTGACGAATGCGCCGAAATCGACGATGCGCTCAACTTTACCCACATAGATCTTGCCGATCTCGGCTTCAGCGGTGATGCCCAGAACGCGCTGACGTGCTGCTTCAGCCGCTTCCTTGGTTTCGCCGAAGATCTTGATCGAACCGTCGTCTTCGATGTCGATCGAAGCCTTGGTTTCTTCGCAGATCGCACGGATGGTCGCGCCACCTTTACCGATAACGTCACGGATCTTGTCG
>NZ_JBIUVX010000027.1:50617-71387 GCF_044743175.1 Pseudomonas sp. NPDC087690 | reverse complement strand
CAAGGAAATAATGTGCCGCATGATTAAGTACGCTCCGTCTTGCTCAGCCACATATCGCGCATCGAGCCGTCTTTGATCTGCATCGGATAGACGTGCTCGCTGGTGTCGACCGAAACGTCGATGATCACCAGGCGATCCTTCATGGCGAACGCTTCTGCCATCTTCGACTTCAAATCTTTCGATTCGGTGATGCGTACGCCGACGTGGCCGTAGGCTTCAGCCAGCTTGACGAAGTCAGGCAGCGATTCCATGTAGGAGTGCGAGTGACGGCTGCCGTAGCTCATGTCTTGCCACTGACGAACCATCCCCAGAACACCGTTGTTCAGGATGACGATTTTCACCGGCAAGCCATATTGCAGGCAGGTCGACAGTTCCTGGATGTTCATCTGGATGCTGCCTTCGCCGGTCACGCAGGCAACGTCGTCATCCGGGAAGCTCAACTTGATGCCCATGGCCGCCGGGAAACCGAAGCCCATGGTGCCCAGACCGCCGGAGTTGATCCAGCGATTCGGCTTGTTGAACGTGTAGTACTGCGCCGCGAACATCTGGTGCTGGCCCACGTCGGAGGTGATAAAGGCATCGCCCTTGGTCACTTCGCAGAGGGTTTCGATCACGGTTTGCGGCTTGATCAGGCTGCCGTCGCCCTTTTCGTAAGGGAACAGGCCGCGATCACCACGCCATTCATCAACTTGCTTCCACCAACTGGCCACGGACTCCTTGTTCGGGGTCTCGCCGATTTCCTTGAGGATCGCGACCATTTCGGTCAGGACGCTCTCGACCGGACCCACGATTGGCACGTCGGCCTTGATGGTCTTGGAAATCGAAGCCGGATCGATGTCGATATGGATGATCTTGGCATTCGGGCAGAACTTTGCCGGGCCGTTGATCACGCGATCGTCGAAACGCGCGCCGACCGCCAGGATCACGTCAGCGTGATGCATCGCCAGGTTGGCGGTGTAGCTACCGTGCATGCCGAGCATGCCGATGAACTGACGATCAGTGCCTGGGAAACCACCCAGGCCCATCAAGGTGTTGGTCACGGGCAGGTTGAGCATTTTTGCCAGTTCGGTCAGCGGTGCGGAACCGTTGCCGAGGATGACGCCGCCACCCGAATAGAGCACTGGGCGTTTGGCCGCCAGGAGCATTTCTGCCGCCTTGCGGATTTGCCCGGAGTGACCGCGAACGGCCGGGCTGTAGGAGCGCAGCTTGGCTTTTTTCGGGAAGACGTATTCGAACTTCTCAGCCGGGTTGGTCATGTCTTTCGGGATGTCGACCACGACCGGGCCCGGACGACCGGATTGCGCCAGGTAGAAGGCCTTCTTCATGACTTCCGGGATTTCCGAAGCGTGCTTGATCATGATGCTGTGCTTCACGATCGGCCGGGAGATACCGATCATGTCGGTTTCCTGGAACGCGTCGGTGCCGAACATGGTGCTTGGCACCTGACCGGAAATTATCACCATGGGAATCGAATCCATATAGGCCGTGGCGATACCGGTGATGGCGTTTGTGGCGCCTGGACCGGACGTCACCAATACCACGCCGGCTTTACCGGTGGCACGGGCGTAGCCGTCAGCCATATGGGTCGCCGCTTGTTCGTGACGAACCAGGATGTGATTCACTTCCGGTTCTTTGAACAGGGCATCGTAAACATGCAGGAGAGCACCACCCGGGTACCCGTAGATATATTTGACGCCTTCGTCACGCAAAAAGCGGACAAGCATCTCACCGCCAGATAAAAGCTCCACGTTGTTCACCTCTAAAACGCCAGAATACCGTCCACAAAAAAGGGGCGGGTCTTAATAGGTTTACTTCTCGGCAGAGCATGAGCGACGGTGGTCGCCGACTACGTCAGCACTGACTGAGCAAGTATTGGGATCGTCCCAGTGTTGCGGGCCTTTCCCACCCAGCGCGAGGTAACGCGTTGCGGGTGTAACAGGTCGGCGCGGATGTGCGCCTCATGATCTACCGAGTGGGTCTGCTTCTGGCAGTCCCTCTACAGCGGACTTTGGATTCTTCTGTTTCGCCCTCTCCAAGTCAAGTCGTCTGTGTGGTTAATTGTGGGTAAGCACATGAGAACGCAAGAAAAAACCTGAAAACCGCTACTCTGTTAGTGTCAATTGCGCACTTTTGCCAAGGATTCAGCATGCGAACGCTCCTCCTTACTCTGCTGATCGGCCTCAGCCCGTGGTGTATGGCCGCTCAAATCTACAAATGGGTCGACGCTCAAGGGGTGACCCATTTTGATGCGCAGCCGCCACCGGGTCAGCCGTCGACGACCTTGCAGACGCCCTCTTCGCCTCCACCGAAACCGGCGGCAATGCCGGGCAGTGGTGCACTCGGCGATCAAAAGGCTATCGACGACAAGGTGAAGAAACAGGTCGCCGATCAGCAGACGCAGCTCAAGCAGTTTTGCGAGCAGGCACGCACGAACCTCGCGCAATTGCAGAACAATCCGCGGTTAAGGGAGGAAGTGGAGGGACAGTTGCGCCGGCTGGACGATGCGCAGCGGCAGGAGCGCATCGTGGAAGCGCAGAAACAAATCGCACAGAATTGCGAGTAGACACCTGTAGGAGCTGCCGCAGGCTGCGATCTGTTGATCTTGCTTTAAAAACAGGATCAAAAGATCGCAGCCTACGGCAGCTCCTACAGTTATCCGGTGTCCGCCGTAAAAAGGATTGAGGCGGTGCCAGCCCGGAAAGGATCGGTTCAGCGCGAGGCAGTGATCAGCAGGTCAAACTCTTTGAGCAGCACCTGCAACTGACGATCCTTGCCACCCAGGTTGCGCTGGGCGAAGACCATTTCGGCCATTTCCTGAATGCCTGAGGCATTCGGCAATGGCAGATCCTGCTCAAGAATCATCTTCATGCGCGGCAGGAAGATCCATTGCAGCCACTGTTCGAAGTCCAGCGTGTCGACCGAAAACGGCTCAACACTGCTCAGCGCTTCCGCCGACGGCTGAACTTCGTCCCACCAGCCTTGAGTGCGCAGCTCTCGCTCGATCAGTAGCAACTGGTCGGCGATTTTCGGGAAACGAGCATCCATCACAGCGAGACCTTGGCCTTCTGTCGGGCCAAAGTGGCACCGGCGGAATCGCCTTGCTTCTCGCGGGCTTGGGCGATGACTTCCCACAGATTGGCCTGCAGGTCCGGGCGACCGTTGGCCATGGTCAGCGCACGGCGAGCGAATTGCTCGGCTTGCGGCGCGTCACCTTGAGCCATGCGCACCTGCGCCAGACGATAAAGCACTTGCGGCTCACGCGGAGCGACACGCTGTGCACGCTCCAGGCTGGAAGACGCTCCATTGAGATCGCCTCCGGCCTGTTGCTGCTGAGCGGTGGTCAGCAAGGCGAGTACCGGACCGTCCAACTGCTCGTCCGCCGACAAGCCACCGCCGCTGCTGGCGGATGGAATACCGCTCGGCGTCGAAGGCATGCTGTAGCTGCCGGAATTGACCGGCGCCGACTCAACCGGCGAAGGCGTGTAAGGCCCCGACGTGATACCACCGGACGCGGGGCCCGGCACGATTGGCGAAGAGCTGATCGGTGTCGACACCGCAGCGCCGCCGCCCGGCACCATCACCACCACACCAGTATCGCCTTGGGGAATAGCCTGAGCCTGGCCCTGCACAGGACGCTTGACCGTCGTCTGACGGAAACCGCCATTGGCCGACATACGCTCGCTGTTGGACACCGCAGTACCGGAATCAACCACCGGGATCGAACCACGCTGTACGGAAGAGCAGCCGCTGAGCAAAGCCACGGCAGTCACCGCTGGAATCAACCACTTGTTCACTTGAAACCCTCTTTGCTTAATTCATCCAGCCCTTGACCCAATCCATCACCGACTCGCCGGATGCAGGCGTTTCGCTCGCACACGCGGCGCCGGGTGGCGGTTCGCTGCCGCGAATATACGGCATCTGCACCGCCCCCGGGCAGTTGGCATCGGAGCCCTGCCCGGTACGCGAATCGACCCACGCCTGCACGACGTTGTCCGGCTGCGGCATGTCCAGCGGCAGCGGATCGGCCTTGCGCATGAAACTGGTCCACACCTGCAGCGCACCGGTCGCACCGGTGAACGGTGTCTTGCCATTATCGTCGCGCCCCAGCCAGACCACCGCCAGCACATCCTGACTGAAGCCGGCGAACCAGCTGTCGCGGGAATCGTTACTGGTACCGGTCTTGCCCGCCAGCGTCAGGGTCTTGGGCAGCACGTTATAAACGGAGCTGCCGGTACCTTCACGCATCACGCGCTGCATGGCGTTCTGGATCAGATAAATGGACGCCGGATCGAAACGCTGTTCGATCTGGAACGGATAACGCTTGAGCGGTTCGCCCTCGGCGGTCAGTACGCTGCGAATCCCGCGCATCGGCGTGTTGAAACCACCATTGGCGAGGGTCTGATACATGGTGGCGACTTCGATCGGGGTCATGCCGCCAGCACCGAGCAACATCGACGGGAACGCAGGAAATTCGCGTGTCACACCAAGGCGACCCAAGGTCTTGAGCACATTCGGCACGCCCACTTCCAGACCCAGGCGCGAAGTCGAGAGGTTGTAGGAATGCGCCAGGCCCTGATAGAGGAACACGGTGCCGTGGGATCGGCGATCATAGTTCTGCGGCTTCCACACCTGACCGTTCGCACCTTTGACCGACAACGGATCATCCGACAGCCAACTGGTCAGCGTGTACTGGCTCGGCTTTTCCAGCGCAGTCAGATAAACCGCCGGCTTGATCAACGAACCGATGGGCCGCACCGCATCCAGTGCGCGGTTGAACCCGGCATAACTGGCTTGACGGCTGCCGATCATCGCCTGGACTTCGCCGGTTTCCGGGTTGGTCACGACCATCGCCGCTTCGACATCGTCGGAGCCCTTGCGCCCGGCCAGACGTTTAAAGGTGTCGTTGACCGAAGCCTCGGCTTTCATCTGCAGGATCGGGTCGAAACTGGTGAAGATGCGCAGGCCTTCCTCGGTCAAGTCTTCGTCGCGATAGTCTTCACGCAGCTGACGCTTGACCAGATCGATGAAGCCCGGGAACGAGCTGTCGGCCAACTTGCCGCGAGTGGTCACGCCCAGCGGCATTTTCTTCGCCGCTTCGACCTGCTCTGCAGTCGCCACGCCCTGCTGCTCAAGCACGTCGAGCACCAGGTTACGTCGTTCCAGCGCACGCTCAGGATTACGACGCGGGTTGTAGTAGGACGGGCCTTTGACCATGCCGACCAGCAATGCAACCTGATGCAGCTTCAACTCGGACAGTGGCTGACCGAAGAAGAACTGGCTGGCCAGACCGAAACCGTGCACAGCACGCTGACCGTCCTGCCCGACGAAGACTTCGTTGAGGTAGGCCTCAAGGATTTCCTTCTTGTCGTAATGCAGCTCCAGCAGCATCGCCATCATTGCTTCGGTGAGCTTGCGGGTCAGGCTGCGTTCACTGGTCAGATAGAAGTTTTTTACCAACTGCTGGGTCAGCGTACTGCCGCCCTGGGTCATCTTGCCGCCAGAGGTGTTGACCCAGATAGCGCGGGCAATCGACTTCGGCGACACGCCCCAGTGGCTGTAGTAATCGCGGTCTTCCACGGCGACCAGTGTTTCGAGCAGATACGGCGGCACCTGATCGAGCTTGATCAGAATGCGGTCTTCGAGATTTTTTGGATAAATGCCGCCGATCATCAGCGGTTCAAGGCGCACCACGGAGAGTTTCGAACCGTTGATTGCCGACAGTTCAGCGACATAGTCCCCGGAGAAACGCACGCGCACTGGCTGCGGTTTTTCCAGGCCTTCATAGAACTGGAAGCCACGGGTATTCAGATCGACCGTATTGCCACTGACGGCTGCAGCGCCGGGGCCATTGCTCACGGCTTCGCGACGATAGCCGAGGGCATCGAGTTCGGTCAGGAAATCGTCCTTGCTGAGCTTTTGTCCGACGAACAGCTCGAGCGGACGCGCGTACACCTTGGCCGGGATGGTCCAGCGCTTGCCGGAGAACTTCTCCTGAACCACGGCATCGAGGTAAACGGCGAAGCCAGCCAGCACCACAAGGCCGACCAGACTGAGTTTAATGGCCCAGCTCAACCACGGGTTCAGGCCCTTGGAGGGTGGTTTTTTCTTGGTACGGGGAGATCGGGTTCGAGTCATGGCGGCGGATTATACGCACTTTATTCATCCTCAACAGGAGCGCTCCGAGGTTTGCGTCAGGCTGGCGAGCGGCCATAATGGCCGCGTCGAATTTCCCCCCAGTCTCTGAAGGATCGCCCGTGAGCCAGTCACTGATCGCTGCCCTGCAAAACCCGGCCCTCTACCCACACCCCGTCGAAGGGTTCCAGGTCATCGAAACCCATATCTCTTGGGTGATCCTCACCGGTCCCTTTGCTTATAAAGTGAAGAAGCCGGTCAATTTCGGCTTCCTCGACTTCACCGGCCTCGATTCACGCGCACATTTCTGCGCTGAAGAACTGCGCCTGAACCAGCGCCTGACCGACGATTTGTATCTGGAAGTGTTGCCAGTGACCGGTAGCGTCGAAGCACCGCAACTGGGCGGCGACGGCCCGGCCATCGAATATGTGCTGAAAATGCGCCAATTCCCGCAGACCGGCATGCTCAGCACCCTGCAAGCCAACGGCGAGCTGACCACCCAGCACATCGATGAGATGGCCGAGCAGATCGCGCGTTTCCACCTGAGTGCGCCGAAAGTCCCGGCTGAGCACGACGCAGGCACCCCGGACAGCGTGATGGCGCCGGTGTCGCAAAACTTCGAGCAGATCCTGCCGTTCCTCAGCGACAAGAACGATCTGCTGCAACTCGAGGCTTTGAAAGCCTGGGCCGAAAGCAGCTTCGAACGTCTCAAGCCGTTGTTCGCTCAGCGCAAGACCGAAGGTTTCACCCGTGAATGCCACGGCGATATCCACTTGGGTAACGCCACGGTCATCGACGGCAAAGTAGTGATCTTCGACTGCATCGAGTTCAACGAACCGTTCCGCTTCACCGACGTTTGGGCCGACACCGGTTTCCTCGCGATGGACCTGGAAGACCGCGGCCTGAAATCCCTGGCCCGCCGTTTCATCAGCCAGTACCTGGAGCTGACCGGCGACTATCAAGGTCTGGAAGTGCTGAACTTTTACAAAGCCTACCGTGCCCTGGTTCGCGCCAAGGTTGCCCTGTTCAGCATGCCGGCGGACGCGACCCCGGTGCAGCGCGCCACCACTCTGCGCCAGTACCGCAACTACGCCAACCTGGCCGAAAGCTACAGCACCATTCCTTCGCGCTTCATGGCAATCACCCACGGCGTATCCGCTGTCGGCAAGAGCCATGTAGCCATGCGTCTGGTCGAAGCGCTGGGCGCGATTCGCCTGCGCTCCGATGTTGAACGCAAGCGTTTGTTCGGTGAGCAAACCGTCGACAACAATGTACAGGCCGGCATTTACAGCGCTGACGCCAGCGCCGCGACCTACGCACGCTTGCATGAAATCGCTGAAGTGATCCTGCACGCCGGTTTCCCGGTAGTGATTGACGCCACTTACTTGAAGCGTGAGCAGCGCGACAACGCGGCGAAAATCGCTGAAGCCACCGGTACGCCGTTCCTGATCCTCGACTGCAACGCGCCGCAAGCGGTCATCGAGAGCTGGCTGGCGATTCGTCAGGCCGACCAGAAGGATCCGTCCGACGCCACCCTCGCGGTGATCGAAGCACAGCAAGCCAACCGCGAAGCGCTGACACCAGAAGAAATCCTGCGCAGCAAACGCGTGCAGACCAATGAATCCGGCACGCTGGACACCGTGGTCGCGCAGATCCGTCAGCGCCTGCCAGGCTTGTAAGAAACTATTTCGGTCGTGAAGCCCTCGCTTGCTTCACGGCCGTCAAATAGTGGCACTATACTGGCGTCATAAAACCAACGGTGATATGACATGAGCCAGCCGAAACTTCTCGACACCCCGCTATACGCCTTGCTGCACAAAGACGACATCACAGGTTTCAACAAGGAACGACCGCAAGACGGCCCGATCGACATGGTCGGCGGCGACTTCCGTGGTCTTGATCTGCGTGAACTGAACGCCGATGGCGTGGATTTCCGGGACGCGTACTTCCGTTCCGCCGATTTGCGTGGCATCGATTTCCGTAATGCATCGCTGGAAGGTGCGAGCCTGGCCCACGCGCAGATTTCCGGGGCGTACTTTCCCCCTGAGCTGAGCGCCGACGAGATTCTGATGTCGATGAATTTCGGTACGCGTTTGCGTTATCGCACTCGCTGAAATAACCATCCAGCGCCTTCCCTGTAGGAGTGCGCCTGCTCGCGATAGCGGTTTAACATTCAACACATGTGTGCCTGCCAGTCCGCTATCGCGAGCAGGCTCACTCCTACATTGATATGTGTGTTTTCTCCCTCCTTTCTGCGCTCGCAGGCCTTTCAAACTTCTTTTCTTAGAAGCATTTGCGTCGAATCCGACCAAAGAACCACGCTTTTCCTACTGATGGCTACACTCCTGAGAAGCTCGCCCACGCACCATTCGGCCGTCGCAAGGAGGCTTGATGAATGATGAACTGCAGCACCTGAAGAATCTTGGCAAGACGTCGGCGCAATGGCTGCATGCCGTGGGCATCCACAGCGCCTCGGACTTGCGTCGCCTGGGCGCGGTGGACGCCTACCGGGCCGTGCGTACCCGCGGGTTTCGCGCATCGAAGGTGTTGTTGTATGCGATCGAAGGCGCGCTGATGGATGTGCACTGGAACGACATTCCCGCCGAGCGCAAGGACGCCCTGAACAAGCAGCTCGATGCCATTTCCTCGCGTCACAAGAACTGAACGGGCGCTGACCGCCATGTATTTACTGGGGGACCAATCGGCACACGCCGACGCACTGATCAATCGCTTGCAGAGTTTGCCTGGGCAATGGCTCGAAGGCCTGGCCCCCTGTGGCGCGATTGTCGAACTGCAGGCAACGGATGATTTGCTCGCGCAGTTGCCAGATGATCAGCTTTTTCTGCTCAGCGAAGGCGTGATCAACGGCTGCATCGGCGCGCGCCCACTGTTTTACTGGCAGGAAGGTGATTTGATCGGCCTTCAGCAAGGTGAAGAGTGGGGCGACTGCCGCTTTTGCAGTGACGGGCCATTGCGCTTGCAACCCTATCATCGCCACGCGCTTTTTCAGCATCTGTATGCCGATGCTTCCCGAGCAGATCAATTTCTCGCATACCTGCTGGGGCAAATGGCAATCCTCGCTCACGCAGTGGCAGAGTTGAAGCCGCGAGAGTTTCGCAGCACCAACGGCTTCAAACGGGTCGAGGCAGGTGAAGTCCTGATCCATCAGGGCGACGCCGCCGATCACGTCTTTGTGATCATCGACGGACATGCCGAGGCATTCGTCGATGGGCAAAAGGTGGGCGATGTGCCCAAGGACGAAATTTTTGGCGCCATGGCAGTGTTCACTGGCGAACCGCGCAATGCCACGGTGATCACTCGCGATCCGAGCACCGTGATGCTGATTCCCGGCGACCAGTTTTTAAGCATGACTCGATCCAATCCGAAGATCGCGCATAGCTTGATCGAGAGCATGGCGCGGCGCATTGGCCAACTGAACACCCAGCTCACTCAATTGACGAGAACCGAAGGTTAGCGCAAAGCCTTTGTTTTCGGGGTGTTCCGGCCATTTCATCGACTAAATCAAATAAATGCAGAATCAGTTGTTGACTCCGTAATGAGAATCGCTATGATTATCACAACTGGTCGCGAGATCAGTCGATATTCTGAAAAGCCCTTGGTTCGGACTCTCAGATTATCTCCTCATCAGGCTAATCACGGTTATTTGACCCGGTTTTTACCGGGTCTTTTTTTGCCTGTGGAAAAGTCATTTGCCGAATTGTTTGCGCATCTGTTCGCAATAGTCCTGCTTTGGCGTGGCGGCTGTGTACCAAACGTAATCGGCCATCGCGGCTGTTACCTCGCCGCCCTGCTCTGCCAATATCAAAACCGCAGGGGCTTCAGTGGCGCCCAAATCCACAATATGCAACGGCACACCGACGTCCTTGCGCGCATGCCACGCCCCGGCCAGTAACAAAGAAGGTTTCGCTGCAGCCAACAGGCGCTCGGCCATACGCCGATCACGTTGTTGCTGAACGGCGAGCATCGCCGGCATCTGTGATTCTGGCAGCAAGCCACAGTGGGAATCACTGATCTGTTCCAGCAGCGTTTTTTTCACCGACGCCGCATTAGTGCGCGCACCGCTCACAGCTGAAGCATTGCGATAGAAAGCGCGGATTTCGCTGGTTTCGAGATTAGCCGCCAGCAGCGGATAAGGCTGCGCGAGGGCGAAGCGCACAATCGGGCCATAAAGTTTCCAGTCCCAGCCATCCTGCCAGGCCAATGCAACAGGAAGATCAGCGGGTGGCGAAGCAGGCTGGCGCAGGGCATCGACTCTGGGCTGCTGATCCGGCGTGAGCATTTCCAGTAATAGACTCCCTTGCGGCCGTCGCTCACCGAGGGACTGCAACAACCACAGCTGCGCGTCGTGATGATCGGCATTGTCATGCTGCTCACCGATGATCACTTGCTCAGGCGCAGCAAGCCGATTGACCAGTTGCTGCGCCGTCAGCACCTCGCCATTGCGCAAATCGCGAATCTCGCCACTGATCGGCGGTGGCGCAACCACATGCTGACACCCCGCGAGCCACACCACTGCTAATAGCCACAAGCCACGCATGCAATCACCTCGATGACAGGATCAGCGGGCGATGATCAGCGGATGCCCACGCTCCGGGTGCGGTTGCACCAAGACTTCAAGACCGAATACAGCTTTCAGCGTATCCGGCCGCAGCACTTGCTCCGGCGTATCCAGAGCCACCGGACGCCCGCCTTCAAGCAGCAGAATGCGATCACAATAGCGCGCCGCCAGATTCAGATCATGCAGGATCACCAATACCGCTGCGCCACGGTCGGCAAACTCACGCACCGCTTGCAAGGTGGTGTGCTGATGCAGCGGATCGAGCATTGACGTTGGCTCATCGAGCAACAATGTCTGCCCCGCCCGCCCCGGCCAGAGTTGTGCCAGCACTCGCGCCAGATGCACACGCTGACGTTCACCGCCGGACAACGCCAGATAACTGCGACCGCTCAGATGCCCGGCATCCGCTGCCGCCAGCGCCGCCGCAATAATTTCGTCATCGCGCACCTGGCCGCTTTGATAGGGCAAGCGACCCATACCGACCACTTCCTCAACGCGAAAGGCAAAATCCAGAGTCGAGACCTGCGGCAGCACCGCCAGACGCTGGGCGCGTTGCGTGCCCGTCCAAAGCGCCAACGCCTCACCATCGAGAGAAACCCCGCCTTCAATGGCGGTCAGTTCACCGCAGAGAGCGCCCAGCAATGTACTTTTGCCGGCACCGTTCGGCCCCAACACACCGAGCACTTCGCCCGGTTCAAGTTGCAGGGTCAATCCGCTGAGTACCGTTTTGCGGCCGCGCAGGATCTGTAGATTGTGCGCACGCAGCATCAGGCACGCCCTCGCAGCAGCAGATAGAGAAAGAACGGCGCGCCGATAAACGCCGTAACAATACCGATCGGCAACTCCGCTGGCGCCAGGGCCAATCGCGCCACCAGATCAGCCAGCAACAACAGGCTCGCGCCCGCCAGTACCGACGCCGGCAGTAACACTTTGTGATCCGGCCCTGCGAGCAGACGCACCAGGTGCGGCACCACCAACCCGACGAAACCGATCATGCCCGCCGCTGCCACCGCTGCGCCAACACCCAGCGCCGTACAGAACACCAGTTCACGTTTGAGCCGCTCGACATCAATGCCCAAATGCCCTGCCTCGGATTCCCCGAGCAGCAGCGCATTCAGCGCCTTGGCCCGACGCGGCAACCATAACGCAACACCGGCGCTGATGATCAGCAACGGCCAAAGCCGCGAGTAACTGGCGCCATTGAGGCTGCCGAGGTTCCAGAACGTCAGCGTACGCAGGGTCGCGTCGTCGGCCAGATAAGTGAACAGGCCAACCGCCGAACTGGCCAGCGCGGTGAGGGCGATGCCCGCCAGCAGCATGGTTGCAACGTTAGTCTGACCGTTGCGGCGACCGAGGCGATAAACCAGCGCCGTGACGCCAAGCCCGCCAAGAAACGCGCACACCGACAACAGATAAGGCCCGAACCACTCCGGCAAACCACCGAAAAAAGAGCCGCCGACAATCGCAATCGCCGCGCCCAACGCCGCGCCACTGGAAACCCCAACCAGCCCCGGATCCGCCAGCGGATTACGAAACAAGCCCTGCATCGCCACGCCGGACAAGGCCAGCACGCCGCCGACCGCCAATCCAAGCAAAGTACGCGGCAGACGAATCTGCCCCAGAATCAGTTCAGCCTGCTCCAGACCGTCCGGCGCCAGCGGCACGCCAAGCATGCGCAACGCCGCGCGCAAGGTATCGAACAGCGGCAGGCTCACCGGCCCCAGCGCCAATGACAGCCAGATAGCCAGCAAACACAGAAGCGTCAGGCCAATAAACAAGCCACGGGGTTTTACCAATGTGGTCATTGGCCGCTCTTGGCCGGGTAGAAACCGTCAGACAGGGTTTTCAGTGCGGCTGGCAGACGCGGTCCGAGCCCACCGACGAGCAGCGTCGGATCCAGCTCCAGCACGCGCCCGGCCTTGGCCGCACGGCTTGAATTGAGAATCGGGTTTTCCTTGAACAGCGCTGCTTTCGCCGCTTCACCGGTCAGCGCACGATCAGCGAACACCAGCACTTCAGGATCGAGGCTGGCGAGGGATTCCACGGAAAACGGCTTGTAACCGGTGTGCGTCGCCAGGTTATGCCCGCCCGCCTGCTGCAGCAGCCAGTCGGCGGCAGTGTCCTTGCCGGCGATCAACGGCTTGCCGCCCGCGTGGCCGAGCAGCAACAGTACGCCGGGTGCTTTCTGCTTGGATTGCGTGTCAGTGACTCGTGCTTTCTGCGCATCGAGTTGCTGTTGATAACTTTGCAACAACTGCGTTGCCTGCGCTTCAGCGCCAAGCAACCGGCCCAGATGTGTGAGGTTGTTCTCCAGCGTCGGCAAATCCGGTTGAGCCGAAAACAATTCGACTTGAACCTTGGCCGCTTTCACCTGCGCAAGCACGGGTGGCGGGCCCATTTCTTCGGTGCCGATGAGGATGTCCGGACGCAGGCTGAGAATACCTTCTGCCGAAAGACTGCGCTGATAACCAATGCTCGGCAGCGCCTTCAAGGATTCAGGATTTTGGCTGGTGGTATCGACGCCGACCAGTTTTGACTCGCCCCCCAATGCCGCGACCCACTCCGACAACGCGCCGCCAGCGCTGACCCATCGTTGCGGCAAATCGGCCGCTGCAGCCTGATGGCTGACGAACAGTCCGGCACACAGCACGACAACGCGGGTACTCAGGCGCATACACAGCTTCCTTGAAAGACGTTTTTCCCGGGCATCCGGATAACAGGCCAAGTATCCTCGACCCTGCCAGCCGCCCTGCGGACGAAGGCCGCCATTTGATAATTGTTTGCATTTAAACGTCAAGCTCGGACATATCCAGACACGAGCGGACAGTAGAGGATAGTCATGAAGTTTCTCTGCGCGGGCGCCGAGCTCGCCGAAGCCGCCAGCCGTGGGTTTGAAGTCGACGGAAAAAAGCTGTTTGCCGTGCGCCGCAGCGGCCAGGCCTACGTTTATCTGAATCGCTGCCCGCACCGTGGCGTCGGGCTGGAATGGCACCCCGACCAGTTTCTCGACCCGAGCAACAGCCTGATCCAGTGCGCCACCCACGGCGCACTGTTTCTCATCGAGGACGGTGAATGCGTGGCCGGGCCCTGCGCCGGGCAAGCACTCACCGCCATCCCTTGCCGCGAAGACGCGCAAGGCCTGTGGATCGATGTTTAACCGTTGAGCAATACATCGAGACGGCGATCGATGACCATTTCTTCGTGGTTCAAGCGAACGCCGTACGCCAGCACTTCAACACCACATGCCACCGCTTCGCGCAGCGCCTGGGCATAAGCCGAATCAATTTCTTCGGCAGGACGCACCGCTTCGATCCCGGTCAGATTCACGCAGTACAACTGCACCGCGCGAATGCCGTCCCGCGCCAGATGCGCTAATTCGCGCAGGTGCTTGGCGCCACGCTGGGTCACGGCATCAGGAAACGCCGCCACCGCCGTGCCATCGAAGCCCAAGGTGACGCTTTTCACCTCGACGTAAGCCGGGCCGCTCGGGTATTCGAGGCGAAAATCGATGCGGCTTTTTTCCTGGCCGTACGCCACTTCGCGTTTCAACGCAGTGAAACCGTTCAACTCGGTTATCACGCCCGCCTGCAAGGCTTCTTCGACCAGCCCGTTGGCGCGCCCGGTGTTTACGCAAAACAAGCGGCCCTGCGGGGTTTCGCCGATTTCCCAAGTGCCGGGCAATTTGCGTTTCGGGTCATTGGAGCGGCTGAACCAGACCTGCCCGCCCTCGACCTGACAATTGAGCATCGAACCGGTGTTCGGGCAGTGAATGGTCAGCAACTCGCCGCTAACGGTTTCGATATCGGCGAGAAAACGCTTGTAGCGACGGATCAGCCGCGCTTCTTCAAGTTCCGGATAAAAGCGCATCAGCCTTGCCAACTCTTCAGGCCACGCGCGATACGCTCCACCGCTTCCTGTAAGCGAGGAAGGTTTTGCGTGTAGGCAAAACGCACATGGTGACTGGCCTGATAGCGACCAAAATCCAGCCCCGGCGTGAACGCGACATGTTCGGTTTCGAGGAAATGACGGCAGAACGCGAAGGCATCACCGCCGAACTGGCTGATATCGGCGTACAAATAGAACGCGCCCTCAGGCTCCACGGCAATGTTGAATCCCAACTCGCGCAACGCCGGCAGGAGGAAATCGCGACGACGACCGAATTCGGCGCGGCGCTCTTCCAGAATGGCGATGGTATCGGGTTCAAAACAGGCCAGCGCCGCGTGTTGCGCCATGCTCGGCGCACTGATGTAGAGATTCTGCGCCAGCTTTTCCAGCTCGCTGACCGCCGCCTCCGGCGCCACCAGCCAGCCGAGGCGCCAACCGGTCATGCCGAAATACTTGGAAAAGCTGTTCAACACAAACGCACTGTCATCGACTTCCAGCACGCTGGCAGCATCGGTGCCGTACGTCAGGCCGTGATAGATCTCGTCCACCACCAGATGGCCGTGTCTGGCCTTGATGGCTGTCGATAACCCGGCCAGCTCATCGCGAGTCAGAATCGTGCCGGTCGGGTTGGCCGGCGAGGCGACCAGTGCACCGACGCTATCGTGATCCCAATGACGCTCGACCAGATCCGGGGTCAGTTGATAACGCACGTCCGGCCCTACAGGGACAAGCTGCGCTGCGCCTTCGACCAAACGCAGGAAATGGCGGTTGCACGGATAACCGGGATCCGCCAAGAGCCAGTGTTTCCCGGGATCGACCAGCAACGCACTGGCCAGCAACAGCGCACCGGAACCGCCCGGAGTGATCAGAATCCGTCGTGGATCAATGTCTAGGCCGTAACGCGATTGATAAAACCCGGCAATCGCCTCACGCAGTTCAGGAATGCCGCGCGCAGCGGTGTAACGGGTCTTGCCTGCCGTCAGCGCCGCTTGCCCGGCACGGATGATCGGCTCGGCCGTAGTGAAGTCCGGCTCGCCGATTTCCAGATGGATCACGTCGTGGCCTTCAGCCTGTAATTCATTGGCTCGCGCCAGCAGCGCCATCACATGGAACGGTTCGATCGCACGACTGCGCGCACTGTAAGGCTGAGCCATTGGTTTTCCTTCGGCAGGGAAAAAGAGACGATTCTACCCATCTGCCGGAACGAGCGAGAACCCGTAGCGGTCACAGCCTCAAGAACGCTGGACTGTAACGATATGAGCGTACGCTCCAGGATTGACTAAAATCAGTGATTGAACAGGTCTTCAACACCACCAGACACGGCTTGCCAAACATTTGCAAGCGCCACCCGCCGGGGCCTCGACATCCGGGAGTAGCGCAGGCCGATTTGATCTGGTAAGTTCGCCCGCTTGCAGCCGCAGGGCCGGCAGGTGTCGGTGATGGAGCAATCCTGCGCAATGGATTACAAGAGTAGAGGCGGTCCATTTCATGCCCACCCAAGCAAAGCAACAGCAGCAAACGGCGATCAGTGGCTTCGAACCTTACGTTCAGGCCAAAGACGAAGAGTACATGGGCAAACCCATGCGCGCGCACTTCACCAAGATCCTGACCAAGTGGAAACTGGACTTGATGCAGGAAGTCGACCGAACTGTTGATCACATGAAGGACGAAGCGGCCAACTTTCCCGACCCGGCCGACCGTGCCAGTCAGGAAGAAGAGTTCGCCCTTGAACTGCGTGCCCGTGATCGCGAGCGCAAGCTGATCAAGAAGATCGACAAGACACTGCAACTGATCGAAGACGGCGAATACGGCTGGTGCGATTCGTGCGGCATCGAGATTGGCGTCAAGCGCCTTGAAGCCCGTCCTACCGCCGACATGTGCGTCGACTGCAAGAACCTGGCTGAGATCAAGGAAAAGCAGGTCGGCAAGTAATCTCGACCTGAACGAAAAACGGAGCGTGCGAACGCTCCGTTTTTGTTTCTGCCTTTTGCCTTTGCCTTTTGTAGGAGTGAGCCTGCTCGCGATAGCGGTGGGTCAGTCAATATCGGTGTTGAATGTCACACCGTTATCGCGAGCAGGCTCACTCCTACAAGTTGACCTGCGTATAGCCTGAAAAGTAGTTTCGTCTTCATGACTGCCAAAACATCCCCCGCCTACATCGGCCGCTTCGCCCCAACCCCCAGTGGCCACTTGCACTTCGGTTCGCTGGTTGCCGCCCTCGCCTCCTACCTCGACGCGCGCTCGGTCGGCGGTCGCTGGCTGGTGCGCATGGAAGATCTCGATCCGCCCCGTGAAGAGCCCGGTGCGCAAGCGGCAATCCTCAAGGCGCTGGAAAGCTACGGTTTCGAATGGGACGGCGACATGGTCCGGCAGAGTGATCGGCACGACGCTTACGCCGATGTGCTCAACAGCCTGTTCAATCACGGTCTCGCGTACGCCTGCACCTGCTCGCGCAAACAGCTCGAACCGTACAACGGCATTTATCCGGGCCTGTGCCGCAATCTCGGCCACGAGCAGCAAGACGCCGCCATCCGCCTGCGCGTGCCGGAACTGGAATACCACTTCATCGACCGCGTGCAGGGTGAATACCGCCAGCATCTGGGGCGCGATGTCGGCGATTTCGTCATCCGCCGGCGCGACGGGCTCTACGCCTATCAACTGGCCGTGGTGCTCGATGATGCGTGGCAAGGCATCACCGACATTGTGCGCGGCGCCGATCTGCTCGACTCGACTCCGCGTCAGCTGTATCTGCAAGAACTGCTCGGCCTGCGCCAACCGCGTTATCTGCACCTGCCGCTGATTACCCAACCGGACGGTAACAAGCTCGGCAAGTCCTACCGTTCGCCACCGCTGCAGGCTGATCAAGCCACGCCGTTGTTGCTGCGAGCCCTGCGCGCCCTGGGGCAAAACCCCGGTGCCGAACTGGCGCACGCCTCGCCGCAAGAACTGCTCAGTTGGGGCAGCAAGCATTGGGATGCGACGAAGATACCGCGCACACTGACCCTGCCCGAGGCGCAACTGCTATGACGACACTTGCAGTCGCGCGCCCATCCGTTACCATCGCCGCACGTTTTCGGGCACCCGCATAAAAAAGAGAGGCCGGGATGTACATCTATCGCTTGGTCCTGCTTTTAGTCGTGGGGATCTATCTGTTTTCCCCCGCCATCATGGATTGGTGGATCGACGCTACGGGCGCCTGGTATCGCCCCTATCTGCTTTGGCTGATCCTGATTGTCGTGACCTTCATCCTGCAGAGCCAAAAAGATGCCGATGAGCTTTAGCCTGACCCAGATGATCCTGATCAGCGCCGCGTACCTGGCGGTGCTGTTCGGCGTTGCCTGGATCAGCGAACGGGGCATGATCCCGCGGGCAATCATTCGCCACCCGTTGACCTACACCTTGTCGCTTGGGGTTTACGCCAGTGCCTGGGCGTTCTACGGCACGGTCGGCCTCGCGTATCAGTACGGTTATGGCTTTCTGTCCAGCTACCTCGGCGTGTCCGGCGCGTTTCTGCTGGCGCCGGTGTTGCTCTATCCGATCCTGAAAATTACCCGCACCTATCAACTGTCGTCGCTGGCCGATCTGTTCGCGTTCCGTTTTCGCAGTACCTGGGCCGGTGCACTGACAACGATTTTCATGCTGATTGGTGTACTGCCGCTGCTGGCGTTGCAGATTCAGGCGGTGGCCGACTCCATTGGCATTCTGACTGGCGAGCCGATTCAGAGCCGCGTGGCATTGGCGTTCTGCGCGCTGATCATTCTGTTCACGATTTTTTTCGGCTCACGCCACATCGCTACCCGCGAGAAACACGAAGGCCTGGTGTTCGCGATTGCCTTCGAATCGGTGATCAAACTGATCGCCCTCGGCGGCGTCGGCCTGTATGCGCTGTACGGCGTGTTCGACGGCCCGCAACAGCTTGAACTGTGGCTGCTGCAAAACCAGACCGCCCTCGCCGCACTGCACACACCGCTGCAGGAAGGCCCGTGGCGTACGCTGCTGCTGGTGTTCTTCGCGTCGGCGATCGTGATGCCGCACATGTACCACATGACGTTTACCGAGAACCTCAATCCGCGTTCGCTGGTCAGTGCGAGCTGGGGCTTACCGCTGTTCTTGCTGCTGATGAGTCTGGCAGTGCCGCTGATTCTCTGGGCCGGCCTGAAGCTCGGTGCCACGACCAATCCGGAATATTTCACCCTTGGTATCGGTATCGCCGCCAACAGCAAACCGCTGGCGTTGCTCGCCTACGTCGGTGGTTTATCGGCGGCCAGCGGCCTGATCATCGTCACCACCCTGGCGCTGTCAGGGATGGCACTGAACCACTTGGTTCTGCCGCTCTATCAGCCGCCGGCCGAAGGCAATATCTACCGCTGGCTGAAATGGACCCGCCGGGCGCTGATCGTCGCGATCATCATGGCCGGCTTCGGCTTCTACCTGATGCTCGGCGCCGAGCAGGATCTGGCCAACCTCGGCATCGTCGCGTTTGTCGCGACCCTGCAATTCCTGCCGGGCGTGTTGTCGGTATTGTATTGGCCGACTGCTAACCGTCGTGGCTTCATTGCCGGTCTGCTGGCGGGGATTCTGGTCTGGGTGGTGACCATGCTGCTGCCGCTGGTCGGCAATCTGCAGGGTTTCTACATTCCGCTGTTGAACATGATTTACGTGCTCGACGACACCAGTTGGCACATGGCGGCCATCGCCTCGCTCGCCGCCAACGTGCTGATGTTCACCCTGATCTCGCTGTTCACCAATGCCAGTCCGGAAGAAGCCAGCGCCGCCGAGGCCTGCGCGGTGGACAACGTCCGTCGCCCGCAACGCCGCGAACTGCACGCCGCCTCCCCGCAGGAATTCGCCACACAGTTGGCGAAACCGCTGGGCGCCAAGGCTGCGCAAAAAGAAGTCGAACAAGCGCTGCGTGACCTTTACCTGCCCTTCGACGAACGCCGCCCTTACGCCTTGCGCCGTTTGCGTGACCGCATCGAAGCCAACCTCTCCGGCCTGATGGGCCCGAGCGTCGCGCAGGACATGGTTGAAACCTTCCTGCCGTACAAGGCTGGCGGCGAAAACTATGTGACCGAAGACATTCACTTCATCGAAAGCCGCCTCGAGGATTATCACTCGCGTCTCACCGGTCTTGCCGCCGAACTCGATGCCCTGCGCCGCTACCACCGCCAGACCCTGCAGGAACTGCCGATGGGTGTCTGCTCGCTGGCCAAGGATCAAGAGATCCTGATGTGGAACAAGGCCATGGAAGAACTCACCGGAATCGCCGCGCAGCGCGTGGTCGGTTCGCGCCTGAGCACCATTGGCGAGCCGTGGAAAGAATTGCTCCAGGGTTTCATCAACCTGCCCGACGAACATTTGCACAAACAGCATCTGGCCCTCGACGGTCAGACCCGCTGGCTGAACCTGCACAAAGCCGCTATCGATGAGCCGTTGGCGCCGGGCAACAGCGGTTTGGTGTTGCTGGTCGAGGATCTGACCGAAACGCAGATGCTCGAAGACAAACTGGTGCACTCCGAACGTCTGGCCAGCATCGGTCGCCTCGCGGCGGGTGTGGCCCACGAAATCGGCAACCCGGTCACCGGCATCGCCTGTCTGGCGCAGAACCTGCGCGAGGAACGCGAAGAAGACGACGAGCTGACGGAAATCAGCGGGCAGATTCTCGAACAGACCAAACGCATATCGCGCATCGTGCAGTCGTTGATGAGTTTCGCCCACGCCGGCAGCCATCAGCACAGCGACGAGCCCGTTTGTCTGGCGGAAGTGGCACAGGACGCCATCGGGCTGCTGGCGCTCAACCGACGCAATTTCGAAGTGCAGTTCTATAACCTGTGCGACCCCGATCACTGGGTCGAAGGCGACCCGCAGCGACTCGCCCAGGTCTTGATCAATCTGCTCTCCAACGCCCGCGACGCCTCGCCGCCGCACAGTGCGGTACGGGTCAAGAGCGAAGCCGGCGAACACACGGTCGATCTGATCGTCGAAGACGAAGGCAGCGGTATTCCGAAGAACATCATGGATAGATTGTTCGAACCCTTCTTCACCACCAAGGATCCTGGCGAAGGCACCGGTCTGGGCCTTGCACTGGTCTATTCCATCGTTGAAGAGCATTATGGACAAATCACCATCGACAGCCCGGCTGATGTACAAAGCCAACGCGGCACCCGTATCCGG
>NZ_JBIUVX010000027.1:0-50607 GCF_044743175.1 Pseudomonas sp. NPDC087690 | reverse complement strand
TCGCATCACTGCAGCACATGGTGCACGTCGAAGACGAAACAATTATCCGCTCCGCCTTGCGCCGCCTGCTGGAACGCAACCAGTACCAGGTCAGCGAAGCCGGTTCAGTGCAGGAAGCACAAGAACGCTTCACCATTCCTACGTTCGATCTGATCGTCAGCGATCTGCGTTTGCCAGGCGCGCCGGGCACCGAGCTGATCAAGCTCGGCCAGGGCACGCCAGTGCTGATCATGACCAGTTACGCCAGCCTGCGTTCTGCAGTCGACTCGATGAAGATGGGCGCGGTGGACTACATCGCCAAGCCTTTCGACCACGATGAAATGCTTCAGGCTGTCGCGCGGATCCTGCGTGACCGCCAATCGGCCCCTGCTGCCGGCGAGCCCGTTGCCGTGAAAACGACCAACGGCAGCGGCAAATCCGCGGTCGACAACAGCAACGGAGAGATCGGCATCATCGGCTCCTGCCCGCCGATGCAGGACCTGTACAGCAAGATCCGCAAAGTTGCGCCGACCGATTCCAATGTGTTGATCCAGGGCGAGTCCGGCACCGGTAAAGAGCTGGTAGCCCGCGCCCTGCACAACCTGTCGAAACGCGCCAAGGCACCGATGATCTCGGTGAACTGCGCGGCCATCCCGGAAAGCCTGATCGAGTCCGAACTGTTCGGCCACGAAAAAGGCGCGTTCACTGGCGCCAGCGCCGGGCGCGCCGGTCTGGTCGAAGCGGCGGACGGCGGCACGTTGTTCCTCGACGAAATCGGTGAGCTGCCACTGGAAGCCCAGGCCCGCCTGCTGCGCGTGTTGCAGGAAGGCGAGATTCGCCGGGTCGGTTCGGTGCAGTCGCAGAAGGTCGATGTACGACTGATCGCGGCGACTCACCGGGATTTGAAAAGCCTGGCGAAAATCGGCCAGTTCCGTGAAGACCTTTATTACCGCCTGCACGTGATCGCGCTGAAACTGCCTGCGCTGCGCGAGCGCGGTGCCGATGTCAACGAAATCGCCACGGCCTTCCTCGCGCGCCAGAGCGCACGCATCAACCGTACCGACCTGAAATTTGCCGCGGATGCCGAACAGGCGATTCGTCACTATTCCTGGCCGGGTAACGTGCGTGAGCTGGAGAACGCAGTCGAGCGCGCGGTGATTCTCAGCGAAAGCCCGGAGATCTCTGCCGACCTGCTGGGCATCGACATCGAGCTGAGCGATCTGGAAGACGACGAGTTCATCGGCCTGCCGCCACAAACGGCGGGTAACGCCAGCAACAGCAGCCATGAGCCGACCGAAGACCTGTCGCTGGAAGACTACTTCCAGCACTTCGTCCTTGAGCATCAGGACCACATGACCGAGACCGAACTGGCGCGCAAACTGGGCGTCAGCCGCAAATGCCTGTGGGAACGCCGTCAGCGTCTGGGCATCCCGCGGCGCAAGACCGGGGTCGCCAGCGAGAGCTGAACGTTACCTGTCGAGTGTGCGGGTAACGCTTGAAGATGTGAAAAAACTGTTACCTCAGTCGATTCACGTAACAGAAGCCGGGGTTATCGGTAACGAAACCCCGGCTTTTTTTCGTCCCGAGAAAACGGTTATATCGACCTAACCCTTTGTTTTACTGGGCTTCGCAAAAGTTGGCACGACCCCTGCTATATGTTTGGTACAAGAACAATAACAAGCAATGCACAAGACAATAAAAATAAGACGAATCGACTCACGCACAATAAAAACAAGACGGCGAGAGGCGCAGCTAACTGATTCTTTTGGAGAGGCGTTGTATTTGGGGCTTGCCCCACGACCAGGCCGAGAACAACAAAAACTGTCCTAAGACAGAGCCTGTACTGGTTGGATCGTAAGATCACTGCAATTCAGCGACCAAAGCAATCCGTTTGCTCTTGGCTCCCGATTGGGAGGGTCACGAAGGAAACACTTCGTGGCGAGGGCACTCAACAAAAACAAGAAGCCCGAATCAATAATAAAAAGAGCACGCAACTACTTCTTGGGGAGCTTCGGCTCCCCTTGTAGTTTCTCCTCCGCTGCAAAATCCCCCATTTTTATCGCGCGCGATGCCTGTAGCCTGCGGCTTGCAGCTCAAATCGGCCGTGTCCTACACCATCCCCCGACTAAATGCTAGAATCTGCGCCCATCATGCGGTCATTCTTTGGTATGGCCGAACATTCCTTCAAACAGTGCATCCCATGCTGAAGAAGTTGTTCCAGTCATTCCGAGCTCCCGTGCGTCGTACGCAACACATCCGCAGCACCCCTGAAGTGCTTAACAGCGGCCAACATTCGCTGCAGAAAACGCAATTCAGCCGCTATGCGGTGAATATCGTCGAACGCCTGCAAGGTGCCGGTTACCAGGCTTATCTGGTCGGCGGTTGCGTGCGTGACATGCTGCTGGGCATCACGCCCAAGGATTTCGACGTCGCCACCAGCGCCACGCCCGAGCAAGTCCGTGCCGAATTCCGCAATGCGCGGATCATCGGTCGCCGCTTCAAACTGGTGCATATCCATTTCGGTCGCGAAATCATCGAAGTCGCGACATTCCGCGCCAATCACCCGGTCAACGAAGACGACGAAGACAGCAACCAGTCTTCGCGTAACGAAAGCGGGCGGATTCTGCGCGACAACGTTTATGGCACCCTGGAAGAAGACGCGCAACGTCGCGACTTCACCATCAACGCCCTGTATTACGATCCGGTCAGCGAGCGCATCCTCGATTACGCCAACGGCGTACACGACATCCGCAACCACCTGATCCGCCTGATCGGCGACCCGAAGCAGCGCTATCAGGAAGACCCGGTGCGCATGCTGCGGGCCGTGCGTTTCGCCGCCAAGCTCAACTTCGGCATCGAAAAGCACACCGTACAGCCGATCCGTGAACTGGCGCCGATGCTGCGCGAGATCCCGTCGGCGCGTCTGTTCGAGGAAGTGCTCAAGCTGTTCCTCTCGGGCCACGCCGCGATCACCTTCGAAATGCTCGTCGATCTGCAACTGTTCGCCCCGCTTTTCCCTGCCAGTGCCGATGCGCTGGAACACAACCCGGAATACACCCACACGCTGATCAGCGAAGCGTTGACCAACACCGACCTGCGCATCAAGCAGAACAAACCGGTGACCCCGGCGTTCCTGTTTGCCGCGCTGCTGTGGCCTGCCCTGCCGGCCCGCGTGTTGCGCCTGCAGGAACGTGGCATGCCGCCGATTCCGGCGATGCAGGAAGGTGCGCACGAGCTGATCGCCGAGCAGTGCCAGCGCATCGCGATTCCAAAGCGCTTCACCATGCCGATCCGCGAGATCTGGGACATGCAGGAACGCCTGCCACGCCGCAGCGGCAAACGCGCCGACCTGTTGCTGGACAACCCGCGTTTCCGTGCCGGTTACGACTTCCTCCTGCTGCGTGAAAGTGCGGGCGAGGAAACTGATGGCCTCGGCGAATGGTGGACGGACTATCAGGACGCCAACGACAGCGAACGTCGCGACATGATCCGCGACCTCAGCGGCAAGGGTGATGACGCCAGTGGCGCGCCACGCAAACGTCGCCGCAGCGGTGGCTCCAAGCGCAAACGCGCCGGCGCCCCGAGCGCCACGGGCGAATAAGCGATGGAACGCATCTATATCGGCATGGGCAGCAACCTCGCTGACCCTGCCGAACAATTGCGCAGCGCCGTCGAGGCGCTGGGGCAATTGCCGCAGACCACGCTTGCTGGCGTTTCCGCCTTCTATCAAAGCGATTCATTGCTGCCGGGCCAACCGCGTTACACCAACGCGGTGGCGGCACTCGACAGCTCGCTTGCACCGCTGGAATTGCTCGATGCCTTGCAAGCGATCGAGAACGATCAAGGGCGTGAACGCCTGGAGCGTTGGGGCCCGCGTACGCTGGATCTGGACATTCTGCTGTTCGGCGATCGACTGATCGACGAGCCGCGCCTGCAAGTCCCGCATTACCAGATTCAGGAACGTGCGTTCGTGCTCTATCCCCTCGCCGAACTGGCGCCGCAGGATCTGCGCCTTGCCGACGGCCGAAACCTCCCAGAACTGCTGGCAGCCTGCCCGTTCGTCGGCCTGGAACGCCTCCCCCACGCCTGACGCAAATCCGCCCCTTTGTAGGAGCTGCGGAACGCTGCGATCTTTTGATCTTCAAAACCAAGATCAAAAGATCGCAGCGTTCCGCAGCTCCTACAGGGAATAGCGTTTACCCTCAGGATTTTGTCAGACAAAAACCCCGCGAATCAGCCCTGCCGCGCCGCTGAATCGCATCAGTAACGCCGGTAACACTCCCCTCGTAACAATGCGGTAACACACGCAATTGACTTCCTGTTGGCTCATCACGACTATAGGCGTCCCGCTGCCGCCAACCCGGCACATACGGGCGCAATCCAGGCCTTATAAGCACGACAAAAGAGCGTGCGCCTGAGTAGATGACGAATCACGCGCATTACTCGCAGCAGTTTCCAGAGCGCCTGAACGAGGATTTTTTACATGCCAGCCATCACCCTGACCACGCTCCAGAGCCTCAAGCAGAAAGGTGAAAAGATCACCATGCTGACCTGCTATGACGCGACCTTCGCTCACGCCTGCAACGAGGCCGGTGTCGAAGTGCTGCTGGTGGGCGACTCCCTCGGCATGGTCCTGCAAGGTCACGACAGCACCTTGCCGGTGACCACCGCAGAAATGGCCTACCACACCGCTTGCGTCAAACGCGGCAATACCGATGCCCTGATCCTCGCCGACCTGCCATTCATGGCCAACGCCACCCTCGAACAAACCATGAGCAACAGCGCGATGCTGATGCAGGCCGGCGCGCACATGATCAAAGTCGAAGGTCAGTTGTGGCTGGCCGAGTCGATCCGTCTGCTCGCCGAGCGCGGTGTACCGGTTTGCGCGCACATGGGCCTGACCCCACAAGCGGTGAACATTCTCGGTGGCTATAAAGTGCAGGGCCGTAACGAGAACCAGGCGCGGCAGATGCGCGCCGACGCGATCTCGCTGGAACAGGCCGGTGCGGCGATGCTGCTGCTGGAATGCGTACCGAGTGAACTGGCCGCTGAAATCAGCCAGGCCGTGAAGATTCCGGTGATCGGTATCGGTGCCGGTAACGCCACCGACGGCCAGGTGCTGGTACTGCACGACATGCTCGGCCTGTCGATCACTGGCCGCGTGCCGAAGTTCGTGAAGAACTTCATGCACGGTCAGGACAGCATCCAGTCCGCACTGAAGGCTTATGTCAACGAAGTCAAAGCCACCACGTTCCCTGGCATCGAACACGGATTCTCTGCATGAACACTGTTAAAACCGTACGCGAACTGCGCGCCGCTGTGGCCCGCGCCCGCAGTGAAGGCAAGCGCATCGGCTTTGTGCCGACCATGGGCAACCTGCACAGCGGCCACGTCGCGCTGATCACCAAAGCCACGCAACGCGTGGATTTTGTGGTCGCGAGCATTTTCGTCAACCCACTGCAGTTCGGCGCCGGCGAAGACCTCGACAAGTACCCGCGCACCTTGGCGGCGGATCAGGAAAAACTCCTCGAAGCCGGTTGCTCCCTGCTGTTCGCGCCGACTGTCGAGGAAATGTACCCTGACGGCATGGCCGGGCAGACCCGGGTCAGCGTGCCGCAACTCTCCGAAGGCCTGTGCGGCGCCAGCCGTCCGGGGCACTTCGAAGGTGTCGCGACCGTGGTCAGCAAACTGTTCAACATGGTCCAGCCGGATCTGGCGATTTTCGGCCAGAAGGATTACCAGCAACTGGCGGTGATCCGCGCGCTGGTGCATGACCTGAACATGCCGATCCAGATCATCGGCGAGCCGACCGTGCGTGCCACCGACGGACTGGCGCTGTCGTCGCGCAATGGCTTCCTCAGCGAAGAACAACGTGCGGCGGCCCCGGTGGTTTATCGCAGCCTGAGCAACATCGCCGAGTCGATCAAGCAAGGCGAACGCGACTTTCCGGCGCTGATCAGCGCTCAGCTGCAACAGCTCGAAGCCGCGGGTCTGCGTCCGGATTACCTGGAAATCCGTCATGCCCTGACCTTGCGTCCGGCGACGGCGGAGGATCGCGATCTGGTGATTCTGGTGGCGGCGTTCCTCGGCACCACGCGGTTGATCGATAACCTGCACCTGAATCTCGATACCCCGGTTTAAAGACACCGCAATACCCCCTGTAGGAGTGAGCCTGCTCGCGATAGCGGTGTGTCAGTCAGCATTAGTGTTGAATGACACACCGCCATCGCGAGCAGGCTCACTCCTACAGTGTTTTTCAGCGTCATGAAGATTGCATTCCAGCCATATTGCCGCCCTCAAAGCCTTCGGGCACACTGCCCGCCGTTTGATTCCAACCCGGGAAAATGCACATGCACGCGATCATGCTCAAGGCCAAACTGCACCGCGCCGAAGTCACTCATGCAGTGCTCGACTACGAAGGCTCGTGCGCCATTGATGGCGAGTGGCTGGACTTGTCCGGCATCCGTGAATACGAGCAGATCCAGATTTACAACGTCGACAACGGCGAGCGTTTCACCACCTATGCAATCCGTGGCGAAGAGGGTTCGCGGATGATCTCGATCAACGGCGCCGCCGCACACAAGGCCAAGGTCGGCGATCGGGTGATCATCTGCGCCTACGCCCATTACAGCGAAGCGGATCTGGTCAATTTCAAGCCGCGCATGCTCTACATGGGACCGGGCAATGAGCTGAGCCATACCAGCAACGCCATCCCGGTTCAGGTTGCCTGATCGCGTATCACCTCGTTCCGTTTGTCGGCCAGTTCCCGCTCTCGATGTTAAAAAAGTACAGGGATCTGGTCAGACAAAGTCAAGACAGAACGCAGCGCGAGGTTTACTGTATTCGCCCTGTGTCCAGAAATCGTGGCGACACAGTTGGCCCCACGCCCAAACATGGCGTGTCGTGGCTGTTCAGTGTTTAAAAGGCCGTTCAAGTAAAAAGGAAAACCGCAGCGATGGCGTACTACCGCACTCCTCACGACGTTACCGCTCTGCCCGCCTGGCAAGCGTTGAAAGATCACCGCCAAGCCATGCAGGATTTCAGCATGCGCGAAGCCTTCAACGCCGATCCGCAGCGCTTCAATCAGTTCACTCTCAGCAGCTGCGGACTGTTTCTCGACTATTCGAAGAATTTGATCAACGCCGAGACCCGCAATCTGCTGGTGGGTCTGGCCAACGAAGTTGATCTCAAGGGCGCAATCAAGGCGCTGTTCGACGGCGAAATCGTCAACTCGTCCGAAGGCCGCCCGGCGCTGCATACCGCCCTGCGCCGCCCGGTAGGCGACAAGTTATCGGTCAACGGCGTCAACGTGATGCCGGAAGTCCACAAAGTGTTGAACCAGATCACCGATCTGGTCGGCCGCATCCACGACGGTCTGTGGCGCGGTTACACCGAGAAGCCGATCACCGACGTGGTCAACATCGGCATCGGTGGCTCGTTCCTCGGCCCGGAGCTGGTGTCCGAAGCGCTGCTGTCGTACGCACAGAAAGGCGTACGTTGCCATTATCTGGCGAACATCGACGGCAGCGAATTCCACGAGCTGACGCAGAAGCTGCGCGCCGAGACCACGCTGTTCATCGTTTCGTCGAAGTCGTTCAACACCCTCGAAACCCTGAAGAACGCCCAGGCTGCTCGTGCCTGGTACCTGGCGCAGGGCGGTTCGGAAGCCGAGCTGTATCGTCACTTCATCGCCGTCTCGAGCAACAACGCGGCAGCCGTGGCGTTCGGTATCCGCGAAGAAAACATCTTCCCGATGTGGGATTGGGTCGGCGGTCGTTATTCGCTGTGGTCGGCCATCGGTTTGCCGATTGCCCTGGCCATCGGCATGTCCAACTTCAAGGAACTGCTGTCCGGTGCCTACACCATGGACCAGCATTTCCAGACCGCGCCGTTCGAACAGAACATGCCGGTGCTGCTGGCGCTGCTCGGTGTCTGGTACGGTAACTTCTGGGGCGCGCAGAGCCACGCGATCCTGCCGTACGACCACTACCTGCGTAACATCACCAAGCACTTGCAACAACTGGACATGGAATCCAACGGCAAGAGCGTGCGTCAGGACGGCACGCCAGTGTCGACCGATACCGGTCCGGTGATCTGGGGCGGCGTCGGCTGCAACGGTCAGCACGCTTACCACCAGTTGCTGCATCAAGGTTCGCAGCTGATCCCGGCCGACTTCATTGTGCCGATCGTCAGCTTCAACCCGGTTTCCGACCACCATCAGTGGCTGTACGCCAACTGCCTGTCGCAAAGCCAGGCGCTGATGCTCGGCAAGACCTTGCCGGAAGCCGAACAAGAGTTGCGCGACAAGGGCATGAGCGAAGAGCAGGTGCACAAACTCGCACCGCACAAGGTGATCCCGGGCAATCGTCCGAGCAACACCCTTGTGGTCGAGCGCATCAGCCCGCGTCGTCTCGGCGCACTGGTGGCGATGTATGAACACAAAGTGTTCGTGCAAAGCGTGGTCTGGGGCATCAACGCCTTTGACCAGTGGGGCGTGGAACTGGGCAAGGAACTGGGCAAAGGCGTTTACAACCGCCTGGTGGGCAGCGATGAAACCGTTGCCGATGACCCTTCCACCCAAGGCCTGATCAACTACTTCCGCGGTCGTCACCGCGGGTGATCAGTCGCTTGATAGAGAGCCCCTGAAGTTCAGGGGCTTTTTTTCGTCTGGCGTTTGGCGTGGATTTCGCGCTGACAGCCAGATCGTTTCCCCCTCACCCCAGCCCTCTCCCCCAAGGGCGAGGGGGAAAGGGAGCCGATTTTCGCGCTTTTCATTACTTGAGTTGGACTCAGGAATTTCAGGTCGATGTATCAAGCCCAAACACCTCGGTCAGTCCCCTCTCCCTTTGGGAGAGGGTTAGGGTGAGGGGCTCTTCGCGGTGGGGAGCCGTCTGCCGCCCTTGAACCCTTGCCCCCATCGGCGCATCTTTATCCTTGTCGCACCACAAGAATAAGGAACCGTCATGTTCGATATCAGCACGTACCCCAAAGCCGATGCCGTCCGCCGGGCTGCGCAATTGACTCAGGAAGACTATCGGCGCCTGTACCGCGAATCCATTGAACACCCCAGCACCTTTTGGGCCGAACAGGCCACGCGCTTCCTCGACTGGAGTACGCCGTGGCAAACCGTTCAGCGCTATGACCTGAAAACCGGTGAAGCCGCCTGGTTTGCCGGGGGCAAACTGAACGTCAGCTACAACTGCATCGACCGCCACCTCGCACAACGCGGCGAGCAGACCGCCCTGCTCTGGGAAGGCGACGACCCTGCCGAATCGGCGCAAATCACTTACAAAAAGCTCCACCACCATGTCTGCCGACTGGCCAATGTGCTGAAAAGCCGTGGCGTGAAGAAAGGCGACCGGGTGTGCATCTACATGCCGATGATCCCCGAAGCCGCTTACGCGATGCTTGCCTGCTCGCGGATCGGCGCGGTCCATTCGGTGGTGTTCGGCGGTTTCTCCCCGGACTCCCTGCGCGACCGCATTCTCGATGCCGACTGCCGCACGGTGATCACGGCGGATGAAGGCGTGCGCGGCGGCAAGTTCGTGCCACTGAAACAGAACGTCGACAAAGCCCTGCAGAGTTGCCCGGACGTCAGCACCGTTGTAGTGGTCGAGCGTACGCAGGGCAAAGTCGAATGGGTCGAGGGCCGCGACCTCTGGTATCACCAGGCCGTGCGCGACGTCAGCGACGATTGCCCGCCGGAGCCGATGGACGCCGAAGATCCGCTGTTCATCCTTTACACCTCCGGCAGCACCGGCAAACCCAAAGGCGTGCTGCACACCACCGGTGGCTACTTGCTGCAAGCGGCGATGACCTTCAAGTACGTGCTCGATTACCGCGACGGCGAAGTGTTCTGGTGCACCGCCGACGTCGGCTGGGTCACCGGCCACAGCTACATCGTCTACGGCCCGCTGGCCAATGGCGCGACCACGCTGATGTTCGAAGGTGTGCCGAGCTACCCGAGCAGCTCACGCTTCTGGCAGGTGATCGATAAACACAAGGTCAACATCTTCTACACCGCCCCCACCGCCCTGCGCGCATTAATGCGCGAAGGCGCCGAGCCGTTGAAGGAAACGTCGCGCGCCAGCCTCAGATTACTCGGCAGCGTCGGTGAGCCGATCAACCCGGAAGCGTGGGAATGGTATTTCAACGTCGTAGGAGAACAACGCTGCCCCATCGTCGATACCTGGTGGCAGACCGAAACCGGCGGCATCATGCTCAGCCCGCTGGTCAGCGCACAACGGATCAAGCCGGGTTGCGCCACGCAGCCGCTGTTCGGCGTGCAACCGGTGCTGCTCGATGAACACGGCAAGGAAATCAAAGGCGCCGGCAGCGGCGTGCTGGCGATCAAATCCAGTTGGCCGGCGCAGATCCGCAGTGTCTATGGCGACCCGCAGCGAATGGTCGATACCTATTTCAAACCCTACCCCGGCTACTACTTTACCGGCGACGGCGCGCGCCGCGATGAGGACGGCGATTACTGGATCACCGGGCGCATCGACGACGTGATCAACGTCTCCGGCCACCGCATCGGTACGGCCGAAGTGGAAAGCGCACTGGTCCTGCACGACAGCATCGCCGAGGCCGCCGTGGTCGGTTACCCCCACGACGTCAAAGGCCAGGGCATCTATGCCTTCGTCACGCCCATGAACGGCGCCGAACCGAATGACGAGTTGAAGAAACAATTGCTCGACCACGTCAGCAAGGAAATCGGCAGCTTCGCCAAACCGGACCTGATCCAGTGGGCGCCAGCCTTGCCGAAAACCCGCTCAGGCAAGATCATGCGGCGCATCCTGCGCAAGATCGCCTGTAACGAACTCGACAGCCTCGGCGACACCTCGACCCTGGCCGATCCGAGCGTGGTACAGGGCCTGATCGACAAGCGCCTCAATCAGTAACATCCCGGGCGCGGTCTACTGGTCGCGCCCGCCCTTCTTCACTGAGTGGTCATGGAATTCATCCGCAGCCGTATCGAACAGCAACTCATGAGCCTGACCGGGCTGTCCCTTGGCCAACTCGACCTGGAAAACCCCAAGGGCGATCCCGGCCTGTTCGGCCCCGACTCGGTCAGTTGGCAAGTGCACGGCGACTTCAGCAGCATGTTGATCGGCGGCATCAGCGCGTTGCTGCTGCAAGCGCTGCATCCGCTGGCGTTGGCCGGGGTTTGGGATCATTCGAATTTTCGTCAAGACATGCTCGGGCGCTTGCGCCGTACCAGCCAGTTTGTTTCCGGTACCACATTTGGATCGCGACGAGACGCCGACTGGTTGATCGAGAAAGTCCGAACCATTCACTTGCAGGTGGTGGGCACCGCACCGGATGGCCGGCCCTACGCGGCGAGCGATCCGGATTTGCTGACGTGGGTGCATGTGGCCGAGGTCAGCAACTTTCTCGCGGCGCATTTGCGCTATCGCAATCCGCACTTGTCGGCGGCCGATCAAGATCGTTATTACGCGGAAATCGCCGTGATTGCCGAACGCTTGGGCGCACGGGATGTGCCGAAATCGCGGCAGGCCGTGGCTGATTATCTGCAACGGATGCGCCCGCAGCTGCTGTGCGACGAGCGCAGCCGTGAGGTGTTGCGCCTGTTGCTCGCCGCGCCGGCACCGAGTGTTCTCGCGCGGCCGTTTGGCGATTTGATGATGAAGGCCGGTATTGATCTGCTGCCGGACTGGGCCAGTGCCATGCTCGATGTGCGGCAGAGTTCGCTGCAACGCCAGCTGATTCGCGCCAGCGTCAGACGCAGCGCGCCGATGCTGCGCTGGGCGATGCGCAATGGCTCGGTGCAACGGGCCAAACGGCGGATGGGCTTGCTGAGCTGAAAGCTTCGTCAGGCCCTTCGCGAGCAGGCTCGCTCCCACAGGAGATTTGATTTGCAGCACAGATCCCATGTGGGAGCGAGCCTGCTCGCGAAGGGCGCAACTCGATTGCCCACCAAGCTGCTAAACTCCCGCGCCCCAATTCTCTCCAGCAAGGCGCCCGCATGTCTTCCTTGAATCAGGCGCTGCGCGCCGCCCTCGATCAACGCCAGGATCTGCTAGCCGAGTTGCACCGCCAGGGCACCGATTGCTATCGCTTGTTCCATGGCAGCCAGGAAGGCGCCGGCGGTCTGACCATCGACCGCTACGGCCCGCAATTGCTGGTGCAAAGCTTCCACCAGACGCTGGAACGCGACGACCTGCTGCAACTGCACGCCATGGTCAATCAGACATTGGGCCTGGAAACGTTGCTGGTTTACAACGACCGCTCCCGTGGCAACTCGCGTATCGACCGTGAAGACAGCGTCTACAAGGCCGACGACGCTGCGCTGGTCGATCTGATCGGTCACGAATGGGGCCTCAATTACCGCGTGCGCGGGCGTCACGCCGGGCAGGATCCGCTGCTGTTCCTCGACCTGCGCAACACTCGCGGCTGGGTCAAGGATCACGCCAAAGGCAAATCCGTGCTCAACCTGTTCGCTTACACCTGCGGTGTCGGCCTCAGCGCAGCCGCCGGTGGCGCGAGTGAAGTGTGCAATCTGGACTTCGCTGAAGGCAATCTGGCGGTCGGTCGCGAGAACGGTCAGCTCAACCCGCAATTGCCGGAAATGCAATTTATCCAGTCCGATTACTTCCCGGCCATCCGCCAACTCGCCGGCTTGCCGATCAGTCAGCGCCGTGGACAAAAGCTGCCGAGCTATCAGCGCCTCGATCAGCGTCAATACGATCTGGTGCTACTCGATCCACCGGCATGGGCCAAGAGCGCGTTCGGCACCGTCGACCTGCTGCGCGACTATCAGAGCCTGCTCAAACCGGCCCTGCTGACCACTGCCGACAACGGCGTGCTGATCTGCTGCAACAATCTGGCGAAAGTCAGCATGGACGACTGGCGCGAACAGGTGTTGCGCTGCGCCGAGAAGGCGGGCCGGCCAGTCCGCGAGTGGAGCGTAATGACCCCGGGCGCCGACTTCCCGTCGATGGATCAGCAACCGCCGCTGAAAACCCTGATCCTGCAGCTATAAACAACCCTGTGGGAGCTGGCTTGCCAGCGATTGCGGTGGGTCAGTCAACAAAGTCGTCGACTGGTATGCCCTCATCGCTGGCAAGCCAGCTCCCACATGGGTTCTGTGTTTTGAGAAGAATCTGAACAATCCTGCCCCATGCGAGGTACTTCGGAACCAGAATCGCGTGCCATACTCCAAGGCACTCCGATTCAGACAGATGAAGCCGCACATGCCCAAAGGATTGATTCGCGCGATTGGCGCCTTGTTGACTGCTCTGGCTCTCTACAGCCTGCTGGGGTTTCTGATTTTGCCGGGCATCGCCCTGCGGGTGGCCAACCAGCAGTTGGCCAATTACGCGACGGTGCCTGCGCATATCCAGCGCATCGAGCTCAACCCGTTCAGCCTTGAAGTCACCCTGTGGGGGCTGGTCATCGGCGAACCGGGCAAGGAACAGGTCGGTTTCGAACGCCTGTACGCCGACCTGCAAATCGACAGCCTGTGGACAAAAGCGCTGCACCTGTCCGACATCGAACTCGACAAGCCGAAGAGTGAAATCCTCTTTGCCAAAGACGGCAAGCTCAACCTGCTCGGCCTGTTCAACGTGCCGGCCAGCGAGCCAACACCGGCCGACCCGAACGCCAAACCGTTTCCGCTGCGCATCGACAACATCAAACTGGCCGGCGGCGTCGTGCATTTTCAGGATGTGCGCCCAAGCGAACCCATCGAGTTCCTCTACGACGATCTGAATTTCGAGCTGAAGAATCTCAGCACCCTGCCCGAAGACAGCGCCGACATGACTTTGGTCGCCATCGGCCCGCAAGGTGGGCGAATCGACTGGGCCGGTAATTTCAGCCTGATCCCTTTCACCTCCGAAGGCACCCTGAAAGTCACCGACGGCAAGATGAAAGCCTTTTGGCCCTACGTGCGTGACTCCGTGCCGCTGGTACTCGAAGACGGCGTGATCAGCCTCAGCACTGAATACAAACTCAATCTGTCGAAAGAAACCGAACTGCTGCTCAATAACGTCGCCGTGAGCATCGCCCCCTTCGCCATCAAGGCCCCAGACGGGCGCCCGCTGGCGAAACTCGAACGTCTGGACGTCAGCGAAACGTCGGTGGATCTGGCCAAGCAACAAGTCGTGGTCGGCAAGATCCGCAGCCAGAAACTGGAAACCTGGGCTGCCCTTGAAACCGACGGCCAGCTGGACTGGCAGAAACTGTTCGCCAGCCAACCATCGAAACCGGCCGCCAAAGCCGCCGCCGAACCGGCAACGACACCGGCGGCTGCAGACTCGCCGAAAGCTGAACCGAACGCCCCGAGCAAACCGTGGCAAGTGCTGCTCAAGGATGTGCAACTGCGCAATTACACCGTGCACCTGGCAGACCGTTCGGCGAATCCGCCGGTGGCGCTGGATATCACCCCGCTGAACGTCGACCTGGAAGGTTTCGACAGCCTCAACGGCTCGCCCTTCAAGCTCAAGCTCGACAGCGGGCTGGGCAAACAAGGCAAGATCAGCGCTGATGGCACGGTCAATCTGGCCCCGGTCAATGCTCAGCTCGATGTGAAAACCCAGGACATCGACCTGCGTGTCGCGCAGTCCTACATCAATCCGTTCATTCGCCTCGAACTGCGCAGCGGCATGCTCGGCAGTGACTTGAAGGTCAATCTCAAAAGCACTGAACCGCTGGCGCTCAGCGTGACCGGACGGGCGCAGATCGATCAATTGCACACCCTCGACACCCTGAAAACCCGCGACTTCCTCAAGTGGCAGCAGGTGGTGGTCGAAGGCCTCAACTATCAGCACGGCGACAGTCTGTCGATCGACAAGGTCAACCTGTTCCAGCCTTATGTGCGATTCATGATCAACGACGATCGCACTACCAACATCGACGACCTGCTGATCCCGCAGCCCGCCGACAGTGGCGCGAAAACCGCAGCGGCAAAACCGGCCAGCAAAGACAAACCGCTGGGCATTCACATCGGTGGTATCGCGATCAATGACGGCTCGGCCAACTTCGCCGACTTCAGCCTGACACCGAACTTCGCCACCGCCGTGCAGCAGCTCAACGGTCAGATCGGCACCATCGACAGTCGCCAGGCGAAACCGGCGAGTGTCGACATCAAAGGCAAGGTCGACCGTTATGCGCCAGTGACCATCAAGGGCGCGGTAAATCCCTTCGATCCGATGGCCAGTCTCGACATCGCTACCAGTTTCAAACGCGTCGAGCTGACCACGCTGACCCCCTACTCCGGCAAGTTTGCCGGTTACCGGATCCGCAAGGGTCGGCTCAATCTCGACCTGCATTACCTGATCACCAAAGGTCAGCTCAAAGCTGAAAACAAAGTGGTGGTCGAACAACTGCAACTCGGCGAAAAAGTCGACAGCCCGGATGCCGTGAGCCTGCCGCTGAAACTGGCGATTGCCCTGCTCAAGGACGTCGACGGCAAGATCTCCATCGAATTGCCGGTGACCGGCGACTTGAACAATCCGCAGTTCAGCGTGATGCCGATCGTCTGGCAGACCCTGCGCAACCTGATCGTCAAAGCCGCTGCCGCCCCGTTCAAATTGATCGGGGGGCTGGTCAGTGGTGGCGGTTCGCAAGACCTCGGCACCGTGTCGTTCGCGCCGGGTTCCAGTGAGCTGAACAAGGACGCCGAAGCCGCGTTGGTCAAGCTGTCTCAAGCGCTGAAGGAACGTCCGGCATTGCGCCTGGAAATCGAAGGCACCGCCGCCAAAAGCAGTGACGGGCCGTTGCTCGCCGAACAGCGTCTGGAGCGTGAATACCAGTACAACTACTACAAGATGCTCCAGCGTCGTGGCGACAAAGTACCGGCTCAGGCGTCGCTGATCGAAGTGCCGGACAGCGAGAAAGGTCCGCTGCTCGAAGGCATCTATCGCACGCGTCTGAAAACCCAGCCACCGGCGCAATGGAAGGACTTGGGCAAGGAAGAACGCACAGCGAAGATGCGCGACGGCGTGATCCAGTTCTGGAGTGGCAGCGATGTGCTGCTGCGTCAGTTGGGTCAGGACCGTGCCAGCAGCATCAAGGATTATCTGGTCGATAAAGGCCAACTGGCAGACGACCGCGTTTACTTTATCGATGCCAATCTTGGTGAGGCCGAGAGCGACGGCCGCGTGGTGACGCAAATGCATCTGGATGCCGAGTGATGAAACAACAGTGGCTGGCCTTGCTCGCAATGACGCTCGCGGCCAGTCACGCCTCGGCGTCCGATACGCTGCGCTGCGGCAGTCAATTGATCAGCCTTGGCGACCGCTCCAGCGAAGTCCTGCAGAAATGCGGTGAGCCGGTCAGCCGTGATGTGTTGGGCTACAAGCGCAGCGCCAATCGCCGCGAGGAGTTTCAGGTCGAGGAGTGGACCTACGGCCCGAGCAACGGCATGTACCAATACCTGCGCTTCGAAGGCAATCGCCTGCGCCAGATCAACAGCAAACGCGGTAATTGACCCGCAGCGATCCCCTTGTAGGAGTGAGCCTGCTCGCGATAGCGGTGTGTCAGTCAGCAATTCAATTAGCTGACACACCGCTATCGCGAGCAGGCTCACTCCTACATTTGTTTTGTATTGCCCCGCAAATAGAACAGGCCCCGACACAAGTGGCGGGGCCTGTAATGGTCACATCCGTGTGACCGTTCGCATGAACTCTAAAGTTGCGGCAGACGTATGGCTCGGCCCGTCTGTCGCGCCTTCTCCCGGTCCAGGCGAGAAGTCATGCCTTACTCGGCTTTGAGGCCGTCAGCGGAGACCGCTTTGACGCCTTTGATTTTCTTGGTGATGTTCACTGCGGTGGTTTTCTGAGCCTCGGTCACGGCTACAGTCGACGACAGCGAAACAACGCCTTTGTTGGTTTCTACTTTGATGTCGGTGCCTGGAATGCCTTTTTCGGTCACCAGGTCACTTTTGACTTTGGTGGTGATCCAGGTATCGGAAGTAGCTTCTTTAGCCTGGGTGACTTCACCGGCGGCCAGAGTCATTGGAGCCTGGGTGGCCTGGGTGGTTTGTGCGAAAGCGCCGGTCATGGTCAGGGTCAGCGCGGTAGCAGCAGCGGCAGTGATAGCGAACTTCTTCATACGAGTAACTCCTGTTTTTCTGGAAAGTCTGCTGGATTACTTGTCAGCAGGGTTACCGAGGTAGTTGCGAACGCTGTGCCAACTTTTTCAAAGACATAAAATCCTTATAAATCAATAATTTATGAATAATGAAAAAATCCGGATTCATGCAAAATGCATGACTCGGGGAATATTCACATGCAAGTTGCGGTTTTTTGAAAAGTTCCTAAGACGCTGAAATTATTGAAGCTTTTGTGAAGCGACAGGCAATGAAAAATGCCCCGCAAGTGCGGGGCATTGATTCGTTTGCAAGCGAGGATCATGTACCGCTGGCAGTACAACCTTTAGGCGAGTAGTCCGCTGACACAGTCGTTGCACATGACCATCCGTTGGCGGCGGTACGACTCAACGTAATCGTTTTGCCCAGCACCGGGGCCGGCGCATTGGCAATCGTGCACACGATAGATCCCGCCCCATCAGCCGCAGTCCCCGAAGCCGACAACGAGCAGTTGGAAGTCGTGGTTACCGCGTCGCCTTTGACAATGGCGAGCGTAGGATTGGTCCCTTGATTGATGGTGTCTTCAAACGGCACCTTGAGTGCGCTGATTTCAGCCAGGCCCGCCGTTACCTTCGAGCGCGCCTGATATTTCGAATACTGCGGCAAGGCGATTGTCGCCAGAATCCCGATGATCGCCACAACGATCAGCAGCTCGATCAGAGTGAAACCTTGTTGTTTTTTCATAGACACGCTCCATGCATGAGTCGAAATCTCATGATCTGAAAAGGACGCAGCATAGGCCATGCCAATGCACGCGAGACCCCGTGCATTGGATATGAAACGCGAGCAGCGCCGTTTCCTACAACCTGCAACCGCACTATCTGACACTTTTTGTCACCTGCACCTGGCGTGTTTGGCGCTGTCACTTGACTAGGCTATAAGTCATGAACTGCAAGCGTGCGGAATCCCCATGAATGACATCGCTCTGAGCGGTCTGGCCAAGCAATTGGTGCAGGCCGAACTGCTGACCGAAAAAAGCGCCCAGCAGGCCTGGCAGCAGGCCCAGCGCAACCGGCTGTCGCTGGTCAGTTATCTGGTACAGAACAAACTGGTGAAGAGCTCCCAGGTGGCCGAAATCGCCTCGGAGCATTTCGGCATGGCGTTCCTTGATCTCAATTGTCTGGACAAGGAAACCCAGCCCAAGGGACTGGTCAGCGAAAAACTCGTGCGCCAGCACCATGCCCTGCCCTTGTGGCGACGCGGCAACAAGCTGTTCGTGGGCATTTCCGACCCGAGCAATCATCAGGCGATCAACGATATCCAGTTCAGCACCGGGCTGAGTACCGAGGCCATTCTGGTCGAGGACGACAAACTCACCGATGCCATCGAAAAATTCTTCGACACCCACGCCAGCGGCCTGGAAGACATGGCCGACGTTGATCTCGACGGCCTCGATGTCGAAGCCATCGATGACAGCAAACAGGAGGCTATCGGTGGACTCGACGCCGATGATGCGCCGGTGGTGCGTTTCGTTCACAAGATGCTGCTCGATGCGATCAAGAGCGGCTCGTCCGACCTGCATTTTGAACCCTACGAGAAAAACTACCGTGTACGGGTGCGCACCGACGGCATGCTGCGCGAGGTGGCAAAGCCGCCGATCCAGTTGGCCGGGCGGATTGCCGCACGCCTGAAAGTCATGGCCAGCCTCGATATTTCGGAGCGGCGCAAACCGCAGGACGGGCGGATCAAGATGCGCCTGTCGAAGAGCAAGTCGATCGATTTCCGGGTCAACACGCTGCCCACGTTGTGGGGCGAAAAAGTGGTGATCCGGATTCTCGACCCGTCCAGCGCACAGATCGGCATCGACGCGCTCGGCTATGAACCGGCGCAGAAAGACCTGTACATGGCGGCACTCAAGCAGCCGCAAGGGATGATTCTGGTCACCGGCCCCACCGGGTCGGGCAAGACCGTGTCGCTGTATACCGGCCTGAATATCCTCAACACCGTCGATATCAATATTTCCACCGCCGAAGATCCGGTGGAGATCAACATGGAAGGCATCAACCAGGTCAACGTCAATCCTAAACAGGGGCTGGACTTTGCTCAGGCCCTGCGCTCGTTTCTACGGCAGGACCCGGACGTGATCATGGTCGGCGAGATTCGCGACCTGGAAACCGCCGAGATCGCCATCAAGGCGGCTCAGACCGGCCACCTGGTGCTGTCGACCCTGCACACCAACAGCGCGGCGGAAACACTCACACGCCTGCACAACATGGGCATCCCCGGTTTCAACATCGCCACGTCAGTGAGCCTGATCATCGCCCAGCGCCTGGCACGCAAATTGTGCAGCCACTGCAAGAAGCCCATCGAGATCCCGCGCGAAACCCTGCTCAAAGAAGGTTTCCCCGAGGAACGCATCGGTCATTTCACGATCTACGAGCCGGTCGGTTGCGATCACTGCAACGGCGGCTATAAGGGACGCGTGGGGATTTATGAAGTGGTGAAAAACACTGCGCAGCTGCAACGGCTGATCATGGCCGAGGGCAACTCGCTGGAAATCGACAGCCAGATGCGCCGCGACGGCTTCGACGACCTGCGCACCTCAGGGTTGCACAAGGCCATGCAAGGCATCACCAGCCTTGAAGAAATCAACCGGGTCACCAAGGACTGAACATGGCGGTCAAGGCAGCGAAAATCAGCGTCTACACCTGGGAAGGCATGGACCGCAAAGGCAGCAAGGTCACGGGAGAACTGAGCGGGCAAAACCCCGCACTGATCAAGGCACAGCTGCGCAAACAGGGGATCAACCCCGGCAAGGTGCGCAAGAAGTCCGCCTCCTTGCTGAGCTTCGGCAAACGCATCAAGGCTCAGGACATCGCCCTGTTCACCCGGCAGATGGCGACCATGATGAAGGCCGGCGTGCCGCTGTTGCAGTCGTTCGACATCATTGGCGAAGGCTTTGAGAACCCGGCCATGCGCAAACTGGTGGACGAAGTGAAACAGGAAGTCGCGGCCGGTAACAGCTTCGCCACGGCCCTGCGCAAGAAGCCGCAATATTTCGACGAGCTGTATTGCAACCTGGTCGATGCCGGCGAGCAGTCCGGTGCCCTCGACACACTGCTCGAACGGGTCGCGACCTATAAGGAAAAAAGCGAACGCCTGAAAGCCAAGATCAAGAAAGCCATGACCTACCCGACTGCCGTGGTATTGGTCGCGGCCGTGGTGACCGGGATTCTGCTGGTGAAAGTGGTGCCGCAATTCCAATCGGTTTTCTCGGGTTTCGGCGCCGAACTGCCGGCCTTCACCCTGATGGTGATCAGCCTTTCCGAATTCATGCAGCAATGGTGGTGGGCGATCCTCGGCGTATCGGTGGCAGCCATTTTCGGCACCCGCCACGCTCTGAAAAAATCTCAGGAATTGCGAGACCGTCGCGACACCTGGCTGCTGAAACTGCCCTTGGTCGGCACGCTGATGTACAAATCCGCCGTCGCCCGTTTCGCGCGAACCCTGTCGACGACGTTTGCCGCCGGTGTACCGCTGGTGGAAGCACTCGACTCGGTGGCCGGCGCCACTGGCAATGTGGTGTTCAAGCGCGCGGTGCTGCGTATCCGCCAGGATGTCTCCACGGGTATGCAGTTGAATTTTTCGATGCGCAGCACCGGGGTCTTTCCCACCATGGCCGTGCAGATGACCGCGATTGGCGAAGAGTCCGGCGCACTGGACGAAATGCTCGACAAGGTCGCAGGGTTTTACGAAGAGGAAGTGGATAACATGGTCGACAACCTCACCAGCCTCATGGAGCCATTCATCATGGTCGTGCTGGGGGTGATCGTCGGTGGGCTGGTGGTAGCCATGTACCTGCCGATTTTCCAACTCGGCTCTGCGATCTGACATGCCTATCGACGAACTGTTTGCCCTGTATCCGCTGGCCTTCGTTTGCACCGCACTGCTGCTGGGCCTGGTGGTGGGCAGCTTCCTCAACGTGTTGATCTGGCGTCTGCCGAAGATGCTCGAGCGCGATTGGCGCCAGCAGGCCCACGACGTACTGGGCTTGCCTGCGGAACGACCGCTGCCCACCTACAACCTGATGCTGCCCCACTCCGAATGTCCGCATTGCGCGCATCGAATTCGCGCCTGGGAAAACATTCCGCTGTTCAGTTATCTGGCGCTGCGGGGGCGTTGCTCAGCCTGTGCGTCACCGATCAGCAAACGGTATCCATTGACCGAACTGGCCTGCGGCCTGCTCTCGGCATTCATCGCCTGGCATTTCGGTTTTGGCTGGCAGGCTGGTCTGTTGATCTTTCTCAGTTGGGCTTTGCTGGCGATGAGCCTGATCGACATCGAGCATCAATTGCTGCCCGATGTGCTGGTACTGCCGTTGCTGTGGCTGGGTCTGATCGTCAACAGTTTCGGGCTGTTCGTACCGCTGCATGACGCGCTGTGGGGCGCAGTCGCCGGTTACATGGCGCTGTGGTCGGTGTTCTGGCTGTTCAAGCTGTTGACCGGCAAGGACGGCATGGGTCATGGCGATTTCAAGCTGCTCGCGTTGTTCGGCGCCTGGGGTGGCTGGCAGATTCTGCCGCTGACGATTCTGCTGTCCTCGCTGGTGGGTGCGATTATCGGGGTGATTGTGTTGCGTTTGCGCGCTCAGGAAACCTCAACGCCAATCCCTTTCGGTCCCTATCTGGCAATTGCCGGCTGGATTGCCTTGCTCTGGGGTGGTCAAATAACCGACTTCTATTGGCAGTTTGTCGGTTTGAAATGAATACCCCTGTGGAAAAACCCTGGATTCTCGGCCTGACCGGCGGCATTGGCAGCGGCAAAAGCGCGGCGGCACAGCACTTTATCGACCTCGGCATCCATGTGGTCGACGCAGATCATGCGGCGCGCTGGGTGGTCGAGCCGGGTCGCCCGGCACTGGCAAAAATAGCCGAACACTTCGGCCCCGGCGTTTTGCAGGCCGACGGTACGCTGGATCGCGCCGCCCTGCGCAAACTGATCTTCGAGGTGCCGGAACAACGCCGCTGGCTCGAAGCCCTGCTGCATCCGCTGATCGCCGAGGAAATCGCTCATCATCTGGCGCAGGCACAATCGCCCTACGCGATTCTGGTTTCGCCGCTGTTGATCGAGTCCGGGCAATACGCGATGACCCAGCGCATCCTGGTGATCGACGCCCCGCAACAATTGCAGATCGAGCGTACCCTGCAGCGTGACCAGACCAGCGAACAGCAGGTTCAGGCGATCCTCAAGGCCCAGTCGAGCCGTGAAGACCGCGTGAGCCGCGCCGACGACGTGGTGGTCAACGACCGCGACCTCGCCTGGCTGCACAGCGAAGTCGAGCGTCTGCATCACTTTTACCTGACTTTATCCGGAGGCCAAGCATGAGCCAGACCCCAACCGTTGAATGCCCAACCTGCGGCGCGCCCGTTGAATTCACCCCTGAAAACAAGTTTCGGCCGTTCTGCTCTGATCGCTGCAAGCTGATCGACCTCGGCGCCTGGGCGTCGGAAGAACACAAGATTCCCGTTGCACCTGATGCCGAGGATGAACTGTTTTCCGGCGATTTCGATCCGCGCCACTGATCCCGATCAGGGCCGCATAAAGCCGTAGTCCTGATCGTCGTCGAGGTTTTCCGCCAAAAAGCGCAACTCGTCGGCCAGGTCTTCGGCGTTGCGCACCGCCTTGCTCTGTTGCACCACGGCACTGAGCAAGGCGCGCAAACTCAACCCCGGGTCAAAGCCCACCTCCTGCGCCATTTCCAGACTTTGCCGGGTCTCCTGCCTTGCCCACTCGTACACACTCATGTCGCCGCTCCTGAAGGGATTTGCGCGAGCATGAAATTTCGCGCGCATGGCGGGTTTGATATGGATCAAGACTTGGGATCGTCATCCTTCCACGGCGCCGAAAGGTAGCGCGTGCGATTGAACGTCTCCAGCCATTCCGGGCAGAACACCACCAGCGCACTGACGACCATGCCGTTGATGAACGCCTCGGGAAACAGCAGCAGCCACAAATAACCGATGAAGTCTTCCAGCCACTCCGGCATGGCGAAGAGACCGTCGTACCACAGCAGCGTCAGACTCAAGATTAGACATAACAGCGCGGACAACGCCGCAGCGAAGAATCCGGAGCAGAAGATGTACACGAACGGATTACGTGGCTGTGCGCGCTCGACGAGGATCGCCACACATTCAGTGATCAACACCGGTAACAGGATCAGCAGCGAGCCATTGACCCCGACCGCCAGCAGATCCTGACGACCCAATAGCACCAGGCCGATCTGTGCAATCAGGCCTGCGACAATTGCCAGCGGCCAATCCAGCAGTAAAGTCACAGCGGTCATGCCGATAAAGTGATACGACACGCCGGTGTCGAAATCCCTGCGCACCAGCCACAACAGAAACAAGGCGAACACCGTGCCGAACAGCAGATGCTGACGGCGGCTGTCGCTGAACAACTCGACCCACGGCGCACGCGCGATCGCCCACAGCAGCACAGGCAGGTAAATCAGCCAGCCGAGCGTCAGGCTCGCTATCGAAAGCAGTTCAGCTCCAATCATGACCCTCACCTTCCTACGACACATCCCCCTGTAGGAGCTGCCGCAGGCTGCGATCTTTTGACTTTAAAAAGAACAGGATCAAAAGATCGCAGCCTTCGGCAGCTCCTACAAGTGCACGATGACGCGGGGATCTGTAAACATCAGCCAAGCAAAGCTTTCTGCTTGTCGCATTTGAACGCTAAGCTTGGGCTTATGGATGACTCAGATTATTTACGCCTGCTGACCATCGCGGCCGAGCAGGCCAACGCGTTCCTGTCCAATGCCCGCAAATGGGAGCGTGAGCGTTGGGTTTGCCAGCGCCTCCTGCAAGGCTTGAACATTCCTTACCGTGTCGACGAATTCGCGCCGGCCGGTGAGCCGCCGGACGTGCTGTTTCGCGAGGCCAATTTCGAAGTGTTCTTCGTCCTCGATGAAGGGCGCCGGCTCAATGACGAATGGCGCGATGAACTGCAGCGTCGCCGCAGTGCATTTTCTCTCAGCCAACTGGTGCGCCGAGAAGCCAAGCCCAAGCGCATCCCGGCCAATGAGTTCCTCATGCGACTGGCACCGACCTTGCGCAAAAAAGCCCACAACTACAAAGAACGCGGCATGGATCTCGGCGAGCTGGACATCATTGCCTTCGCCAGTCTCAAGCGCGAAGTGCTGGATCTGAACAGTCACTTCCCGCCGCCCACCGAATATTTGCGTCAGGGTTGGCGCTCACTGTCCCTGGTCGGCCCGACCTTCGCCCGCGTGCTGTTCGCCCATCCGGATGCGCCGGATTTCTTGCGCAGCAACCTCGGACGCAGCATCGTCTTTGACGTCGGGATCAGCCTGTGACGCCGCTTCAGCAGTTGATTGCCGACGTACCGCAGTCCGGCCGTGTGCGCTGGATCGGCGTGCGTCCGGAATCCCGTGGGCCGATGATCGAGCTGGATGCCGTCGAGGCGCGGCTCGAAGCCGGGCTGACCGGCGATCATGCGCGCCCCGGTGTGCGCAATGCGCGGCAAGTGACGCTGATTCAGTGGGAACATCTGGCCGTCATCAACGCCTTGATGGGGCGTCCGGACGATCAACCGGTCAGACCTGAAGATCTGCGGCGCAATCTCGTTATCAGCGGTATCAATTTGTTTAGCCTGAAGGGTCGGCGCTTTCGCATCGGTCAGGCAATATTCGAAACCACCGGTTGGTGTCAGCCTTGCGCGCGCTTGCAGAACAACCTTGGCCCCGGCACCTTTCAAGCCGTGCGCGGGCATGGCGGAATTACCGCGCGGGTGTTACAAAGCGGGATCATCCGCCTTGAAGATAGCGTGAGCGTCGAACCGGTTCCGGACAGCGGCTATGCTGCGTTCAACCCCGGATAAAAACCGCTGTAGCTTCTGCCCATTCAGCAACGTCTACCTGACGAGGCAAATATGACCAGCCGCCTGAACCCTGAAGACCAGAAACATGTCGAAGAGTACCTGCAACTGTCCCAACACCGAGTCGAGCGCCGACCTTTCCGGCCGTGGATGCTCCTCGTGCTGGTGCTGGCAGTGACCATTGGTCTGGGCCTGTTGAGCCGATTTATCAGTTACCTGACGCTATGAGCTGCCTCGCGCTCGCTTGGGTAACCGCACCGATTTCCTTTAAAAACCTTGCGAGTTATCCCCATGTCCCATCGTATTGTTATTGTCGGCGGCGGCGCCGGCGGTCTGGAGTTGGCTACCCGTCTGGGTAAGACTCTGGGCAAGCGTGGCACCGCCAGTGTGATGCTGGTCGACGCCAACCTGACGCACATCTGGAAACCACTGCTGCACGAAGTGGCCGCCGGATCGCTGAACTCCTCCGAAGACGAACTCAACTATGTTGCCCAGGCTAAATGGAACCACTTCGAGTTCCAGCTGGGGCGCATGAGCGGGCTCGATCGCGCACAGAAGAAAATCCAGCTGGCAGCGACCTACGACGAAAACGGCGTAGAACTGGTGCCGGCGCGTGAAGTGCAGTACGACTCGCTGGTCATCAGCGTCGGCAGCACCACCAATGATTTCGGCACTCAGGGCGCGGCGCAGCACTGCCTGTTCCTCGACACCCGCAAACAGGCCGAGCGTTTCCACCAGCAACTGCTCAACCACTATCTGCGTGCGCACGCCGGGCAAACCGATGTCGTCGAGCAGATCAGCGTAGCGATCGTCGGTGCTGGCGCGACGGGCGTCGAGCTGGCGGCAGAACTGCACAATGCCGCCCATGAGCTGGCGGCGTATGGCCTGGACCGGATCAAACCGGAAAACATGCACATCACCCTGATCGAAGCCGGGCCTCGGGTGTTGCCTGCCCTGCCGGAACGCATCAGCGGGCCAGTGCACAAGACGCTGGAGAAACTCGGGGTCAATGTCATGACCAACGCCTCGGTCAGCGAAGTGACGGCGGACAGCCTGATCACTGCCGACGGCAACGAGATCAAGGCGAGCCTCAAAGTCTGGGCTGCCGGTATCCGCGCGCCAGGTTTCCTCAAAGACATCGACGGCCTGGAAACCAACCGCATCAATCAACTGCAAGTGCTGCCGACGCTGCAAACCACCCGCGATGAAAACATCTTCGCCTTCGGCGATTGCGCGGCCTGCCCGCAACCGGGCACCGATCGCAACGTACCGCCGCGTGCACAAGCAGCGCACCAACAGGCATCGCTGCTGGCCAAGTCGCTAAAGCTGCGCATCGAAGGCAAGACCCTGCCGGAGTACAAATACACCGACTACGGCTCGCTGATCTCACTGTCGCGTTTTTCCGCCGTGGGTAACTTGATGGGTAATCTGACGGGCAGTGTGATGCTCGAAGGCTGGCTGGCGCGAATGTTTTACGTGTCGCTGTATCGTATGCACCAGATGGCGCTGTACGGGCCGTTCCGCACGGCGATGCTGATGCTGGGCAGCAAGATTGGCCGTGGCACCGAGCCGCGCTTGAAACTGCACTGATGTAAGACCTGTAGGAGTGAGCCTGCTCGCGATAGCGTTGTGTCAAACGACAACGATGTTGCCTGATACACCGCTATCGCGAGCAGGCGAAGGCCTACATTTGATTTGTGTTTCTGTCTCGTAATGTATCTGCGTCCGTAATATCTAACCTTCGCTTACAAACTCCCCAGCTGCGCGACACAGTCGCGATACACCGCCACCGCTAAATGGCCACACCCGAGCAGCAACTGCTCAGGCTTTCGCCCTTAACGTGTGGTTGCACAGCGAGCCCAGGAGAATCCAGATGTCCCGTACTTCGACCCTCGGTAAAAATTCCATTGGCCTGATCGGCGCAGCCTTGGCTGGTGGCCTGATGCTGTCCGGTTCGGTAATTGCCGCTCAACCACTGGCGCAGGGCTACATGGTCGCTTCGGCGGAAACCTCGGTGAAAGCGCCGGAAGGCAAATGCGGTGAAGGCAAATGTGGCGATGCCTCGATGGCCAAGACTGACAGCGACGGTGACGGCAAGGTCTCGCGCGCCGAATTCCTCAAAGTCGCGCCGAAGTCCGACTTCGACAGGATCGACACCAACCATGACGGTTTTATCGACGAACAAGAGGCCTACAACAACGTGAAGGCCAACTTTGAATCCAACGGCAAGAAAATGCCCAAAGGACTGTTCGAGCACCTCAAAGATCAAGACGGCGCCTGATCAGCAGAAAAAACCAAGCCGCGCTTCCCCTGAGAGAAACGCGGCTTTTTCACGTCTGGCGCTTACAACTGGAAGCGCCGCACCATGCCCTGCAAGGCATTGGCCAGTTGCGACAATTCATGGCTGGATGCACTGGTCTGGTCGGCACCGGCGGCAGAACGTACTGACAAATCACGAATGTTCACCAGGTTGCGATCCACTTCCCGGGCTACTTGCGCCTGCTCTTCGGCGGCACTGGCGATCACCAGATTGCGCTCATGGATCTGATGCACTGACGCGGTAATGGTTTGCAGCGCTTCACCGGCGCGCTCGGCGAGCGCCAGCGTGGTCGTGGCACGCGCGGTACTGGCCTGCATCGAATCCAGCGCCAGGCTCGAACCGCTGCGCATGCCCTGGACCATCTGCTCGATCTCCTGCGTCGATTGCTGCGTGCGATAAGCCAACGCCCGCACTTCATCGGCAACCACGGCAAAACCTCGTCCGCTCTCACCCGCACGCGCCGCTTCAATCGCTGCGTTGAGTGCCAGCAGGTTGGTCTGCTCGGCAATCGCCCGAATCACGTCCAATACTTTGCCAATGTTCTGCGACTGGTTGGCCAGTGATTGCACCAACTCACCGGTCTGTTGCACGTCACTGGCCAGCGCGTTGATGGCCGTGGCGGTCTCACTGACGCGCACCTGGCCCAGATGCGCCGACTCGCTGGACTGACGAGTCGCGTCAGAGGTCGACACGGCATTGCGTGCGACCTCCTCCACCGCTGCCGTCATCTGGTTGACCGCAGTGGCGGCTTGTTCGATTTCATTGTTCTGCTGTTGCAGCCCCTGCGTGCTGTCGAGCGTCACCGCATTGAGCTCATCGGCAGCCGTTGCCAATTGCGTCGCCGAACCGCTGATGCCTTGCAGCGTCTCACGCAGGTTCTGCTGCATGGTCGCCAAGGCTTTGAGCAAGCGACTGACTTCATCATTGCCATGGGTTTCGATTGGCCGGGTCAGATCACCCTGCGCCACACTTTCTGCTGCGCTCACGGCACTGCTCAGCGGCCGGACGATACTGCGCGTGAGCATCATCGCCAGGGCGACTGTGGCCAGCGCGGCCAAGGCAATGAACAAGCTGACAATCGTGCGCGAGTTTTCGTAGTGCGCAGCGGACTTCTGGCTCTCGGCAGCGACCTGTTTGGCGAACAGATCCGCCAGGTCGTTGAGTTGTTTGCCGGAACCATCGACGACGGTTTTCATGTCGACCAGCAATAACCTGGTCAGCTCATCACGCTTGCCTTGCTCGGCGAGGGTGAAAGATTGAGCGATGCCACTGCGATAGGCGGCGAAGGTTTTCTTGAACTGGTCGTATAGCTGCTGGCCTTCCGGGGTGTTGACCAGTTTGTCGTAAGCGGCGATTTTCTCGCTCAGCTCCTTGTCGCGGGTGTCCATCTGGCTGCGGTAAGTCGCAATGTTGGCCGGATCCTGATCCAGCGCCATGCGCAGCGAGATGGTGCGGATGCGCAGCATGATCTCGCGAATCTCGTCGCCGCCACGAATACTCGGCAGCCACTGGTTTTCTACCGCGACTTCACTGTCGCGAATACTCGACATCTGCCCGAGCGCAAACACACCGAGCAAAGCCACCAACACCGCGATCAGGGCGAATCCCAGGGCAGCCCGGGGAGCAATATTCAACTGACGAAGCAACATGACGCACGCCCTTATTCTTGTATTGGCCAGATTCAAGGGGCGAAGCCATGGCAGTCCCCTCGTGTTAGCGGGCTATCGGCCAGTTGTACGATGACTTGAAGGGAATTGTCTTTTCGAAGGACAAAAAAAATCCCCGTATCTTTCGATACGAGGATTTTTAATATGGTCGGGGTAAGGGGATTCGAACTCCTGACATCCTGCTCCCAAAGCAGGCGCGCTACCGGACTGCGCTATACCCCGGCTTGAAATTGGCTCCGTGACCAGGACTCGAACCTGGGACCCAATGATTAACAGTCATTTGCTCTACCGACTGAGCTATCACGGAACTACATATTTCAATTTACAACGGTGAAACTTGTTGCTTCCAGTGACTCGTTCGCATCGCTGCGTTCGTGTGTCTGAGGCGCGCTATTCTACAACCTAGAACACCTCTGTCAACCCCCTAAATTGCTTTCAAGTTAATGATTTGCAACTTATTTCAGATTTCAACTCAGTGAGCTGAGACCGTCTTGGCGACTGACTGCGGGGCGCACTTTACAAGCCTTTTCCTTTGAGTTCAACAGCCTAACGAAAAAAAAGGCCCCACAAGGTGGGGCCTGCCAATTTTCATTGGTGTTCGGGCTTAGTTGAAAACGATTTCGTCGTTCTCGACAGTCCCGGTCGCCGTGTCGCCTGGCATGAAATGACCCGAGAGGATCAATTGCGCCAGCGGGTTTTCGATCCAGCGCTGGATCGCCCGTTTCAAAGGACGCGCGCCATACACCGGGTCGTAACCAACCGCGATCAGCTTGTCCATCGCTTCCGGGCTCAGTTCCAGCTTCAGCTCGCGCTCAGCCAGACGCGTACGCAGACGGCCCAACTGAATCTCGGTAATGCCTGCGATCTGATCCCGTGCCAGAGGCTCGAAGATCACCACTTCGTCGACCCGGTTGATGAACTCCGGACGGAAGTGCGACGTCAGTGCATCCATTACCGCTGCGCGTTGCGCCTCACGATCACCGACCAGCTCCTGAATCTGCACAGAGCCGAGGTTCGAGGTCATGACGATCACGGTATTGCGGAAGTCCACCGTGCGGCCATGGCTGTCGGTCAGACGACCATCCTCAAGCACTTGCAGCAAGATGTTGAACACATCCGGGTGCGCCTTCTCGACTTCGTCCAGCAGGATCACCGAGTAAGGCTTGCGACGCACAGCCTCGGTCAGGTAACCACCCTCTTCGTAACCGACGTATCCCGGTGGCGCACCGATCAGCCGCGCCACGGAATGTTTCTCCATGAACTCGGACATGTCGATCCGCACCATTGCCTCTTCAGTATCAAAGAGAAATTCGGCCAGCGCCTTGCACAGCTCGGTTTTACCGACGCCGGTCGGGCCGAGGAACATGAACGAGCCGCTCGGACGATTCGGGTCGGACAACCCGGCGCGGGAACGGCGTACCGCATTGGCCACAGCGACCACGGCCTCTTCCTGACCGATGACCCGTTTGTGCAACAGGCTTTCCATCTTCATCAGTTTGTCGCGCTCGCCTTCGAGCATTTTCGACACCGGAATGCCGGTCCACTTCGACACGACTTCGGCGATCTCTTCTTCAGTCACCTTGCTGCGCAGCAACTGGTTCTCGCTCTTGCCGTGCTGATCGACCATTTGCAGGCTGCGCTCCAGATCCGGGATCACCCCGTACTGCAACTCGGCCATGCGGTTCAGATCGCCTTTACGACGCGCGGCTTCCAGTTCTTGACGCGACTGTTCGATCTTCTGCTGAATCTGTGCAGAACCCTGCACCTCGGCTTTCTCCGAGTTCCAGATTTCTTCCAGATCGGAATACTCGCGCTCGAGACGGACGATTTCCTCCTGGAGTTTCTCCAGACGTTTCATCGCCGCTTCGTCACTTTCTTTCTTCAGTGCCTGAGATTCCACCTTCAACTGAATCAGGCGACGTTCCAGACGATCGAGCACTTCCGGCTTGGAATCGATTTCCATGCGGATGCGGCTCGCGGCCTCGTCGATCAGGTCGATGGCCTTGTCCGGCAACTGCCGGTCAGTGATGTAGCGATGGCTGAGCTTGGCCGCGGCGATGATCGCGCCGTCGGTGATCGCCACCTTGTGGTGAACCTCGTAACGCTCTTTAAGGCCACGCAGGATGGCAATGGTGTCTTCTTCGCTCGGCTCATCCACCAGGACTTTCTGGAAGCGTCGTTCGAGTGCCGCGTCCTTCTCTATATATTGGCGATACTCGTTGAGCGTGGTCGCGCCGACGCAGTGCAACTCGCCACGCGCCAGTGCTGGCTTGAGCATGTTGCCGGCGTCCATCGAGCCTTCGCCCTTACCGGCGCCGACCATGGTGTGCAGCTCGTCGATGAACAGAATGATCTGCCCTTCCTGCTTCGACAGCTCGTTGAGCAGCGATTTCAGGCGTTCTTCGAACTCACCGCGATACTTGGCACCGGCAATCAGCGCGCCCATGTCCAGCGAGAGCAGACGCTTGCCTTTAAGGCCGTCCGGCACTTCACCGTTGATGATGCGCTGAGCCAGACCTTCGGCGATCGCGGTTTTACCCACGCCGGGTTCACCGATCAGCACCGGGTTGTTCTTGGTGCGGCGTTGCAGAACCTGAATGGTGCGACGGATTTCATCGTCACGACCGATCACCGGATCGAGCTTGCCGTCTTCGGCGCGCTTGGTCAGGTCGACGGTGTATTTATCCAGCGCCTGCCGCGACTCTTCGTGGTTGGCGTCATTCACCGCTTCGCCGCCACGCAGGTTGGTAATCGCGTTCTCCAGGGCTTTTTTGCTGACGCCCTGGCCGAGCAACAACTTGCCGAGCTTGCTGTTCTCGTCCATTGCAGCGAGCAGCACCAGTTCACTGGAAATGAACTGATCGCCCTTCTGCTGAGCCAGACGGTCAGCCTGATTGAGCAGGCGTGCCAGATCCTGCGACATGTTGACGTCGCCAGTCGGGTTCTGGATTTTCGGTAATTGGTCGAGCTCTTTGGTCAGCTCTTTGCGCAAGCTGTTGACGTCGAAGCCCACCTGCATCAGCAGAGGTTTGATCGAACCACCCTGCTGTTCAAGCATGGCTTGCATCAAGTGCGCCGGCTCAATCGCCGGATGATCGTGGCCGACAGCCAACGACTGGGCGTCGGACAAGGCCAACTGTAATTTGCTGGTTAAACGGTCTATTCGCATAAGTCACCTTCCTTTTGAGCAGGCCGGACCTAAAAACCATCCTGAATAAAGAAACCTGCCAGATACCACTGTAGATGCGGTCGATTCTGGGAGATTCAAGCGTCAGAGGGTTGATGCAGATCAGAGAGTTTAGCGGGTGAGCCAGATAAGGGAGGCAAAGCGACCGGTGCGTGACGCACGGCGATAAGAGAAGAAGCGTGGATCGGTCACGGTGCAGAAACCGCCGCCATAAACAGCGGTAACACCACGTTCAGCCAGACGCAGGCGCGCCAGCTTATAAATGTCAGCCATGAACTTGCCGGCGTTGTCGCTCGGCACGAAGGCTTCTGCCGCTGCGGGCAATTGATTGATGAAGACTTCCCGCACTTCCGGGCCGACTTCAAAGGCTTGCGAGCCAATCGCCGGGCCGAGCCAGACCAGCACGTCCTTGGGCGGAATATCGAGGCTATCGAGCGTCGCTTCAAGTACACCCGCCGCCAGACCACGCCAACCGGCATGAGCCGCCGCCACGCGAGTGCCAGCACGATCGCAGAACAAGGCCGGCAAGCAGTCCGCCGTCATCGCCGCGCAGGCAATCCCCGGCGTTGCCGTCCAGCTGGCATCTGCGGTCGCAACAACGCCCGGATCAGCATGCGCCACGGCAATCCCGTGCACTTGCTGCAACCAGGCAGGCTGTATAGAGAAATGATCGGTCAGGCGCCGTCGGTTCTCGGCAACAGCCTCAGGACGATCATCGACATGATCGCCCAGATTGAGGCTGTCGAACGGCGCCTCGCTGACACCGCCCTCGCGGGTGGTGACGCAGGCTTTGACGCTGGCCGGCGCGGGCCAGTCCGGCGTCAGCCAGTTCATCCGATGAAGGCCTCGCGATCCTGTTTGAGCAAGGTCAGCAGCCAGACGAAATCTTCTGGCAGCGGCGATTCCCAGCTCATGCGTATACCGGTCGTCGGATGATCCAGTTCAAGGAAGCGCGCGTGCAGGGCCTGACGCGGGAAATGCTTGAGCGATTCCACCATCGTCGGGTTGGCGGCTGGCGGAATGCGGAAACGACCGCCGTACGCCGGATCGCCGACCAACGGAAAGTTGATGTGCGACATGTGCACGCGAATCTGGTGCGTACGGCCCGTTTCCAGTTTCACCCGCACGTGGGTGTGCGAACGGAAACGCTCCAGCACGCGATAGTGGCTGACGGCAGGCTTGCCGCCCTCCATCACCGCCATGCGCTGGCGCTGCTGGCCGTGACGACCGATCGGGGCGTTGATCTTGCCCCCGGCGGTCACCACACCAATCACGATGCACTCATAGATGCGGCTGACGCTGCGACTCTGCAACTGAGTAACGAGCTTGGTCTGCGCCTGAATAGTCTTGGCCACCACCATCAGACCGGTGGTGTCCTTGTCCAGACGATGCACGATACCGGCGCGCGGGACATTGATGATGTCCGGCACGTGGTGCAGCAAAGCGTTGAGCAAGGTGCCATCGGCGTGACCGGCAGCCGGGTGCACCACCAGGCCCGCAGGCTTGTTGATCACCAGAATGTCGTCGTCTTCATAGACGATGTCGAGTTCGATGTCCTGGGCGATCCATTCGCCCTGGGCTTCCTGCTCGGCAGTCAGCTCAAGGATGGCACCGCCATGCACGATGTCGCGAGGGCGGATGACCGCCCCGTCCACAGTCAGGCGACCTTCTTTGATCCAGGCGGAAAGGCGCGAGCGAGAGTGCTCAGCGAAGAGTTGGGCAGCGACTTGATCGAGGCGTTGGCCGCCCAATTCGGACGGCACCTCTGCGCGAAGTTCAATTTTATCGGACATGCTCTGACTGTGCGTCGGCACAGCTTTTGGTTTCGGCTGCGCGCTTGTGGTTAAATACGGCGTCTTTTGCCCCGAGGCTTTTCAACGGGGCGCTCATCATAACAGGACGGCCCCGCCCAAGACAGCGGCCGTCATAGGGACGCAAGCCGCCATGCAAGTGAAACACCTGCTGCTGATCGCCATCCTCGCATTGACCGCTGCTTGCTCATCGAAGGAAGTCGTAGACGAAAACCTCAGCGAAGCCGAGCTGTATCAGCAGGCTCAGACTGACCTGGACAATAATAGCTACACCAGTGCCACAGCCAAGCTGAAGGCTCTGGAGTCGCGTTATCCGTTCGGTCGCTACGCCGATCAGGCACAGCTGGAGCTGATCTACGCCAACTATAAGAACGCCGAGCCGGAAGCTGCAAAATCCGCCGCCGAGCGTTTCATTCGTTTGCATCCGCAGCACCCGAACGTGGATTACGCGTACTACCTCAAAGGTCTGACCTCGTTCGACCAGGACGTCGGCCTGCTGGCGCGCTTCCTGCCGCTGGACATGACCAAGCGTGACCCGGGCGCCGCGCGCGACTCGTACAACGAGTTCGCCCAGTTGACCAGCCGCTACCCGAACAGCCGCTACGCGCCAGACGCCAAGCAGCGCATGATCTACCTGCGCAACCTGCTGGCCGCCTACGAAATCCACGTGGCCGACTACTACCTGACCCGTCAGGCCTATGTAGCCGCCGCCAACCGTGGCCGCTATGTAGTGGAAAACTTCCAGGAAACCCCATCGGTCGGCGACGGCCTGGCGGTGATGACCGAGGCTTACCAGCGTCTGCACCTGGACGAACTGGCCAACACCAGCCTGGAAACCCTGAAGCTCAACTACCCGAATCACCCGAGCCTGCAAGACGGCCAGTTCGTGCCACGGGTTGCCGAAGCCGACAACCGTTCGTTCCTGAGCAAGGCGACATTGGGTCTGATCGAGTCGCGTCCTCCGCTGCCGCCGGGCGAAACCCGCGCCAACCAGGACGTGCAGAAGCAGTTCCAGGACGCGAAAGACGCGATCCCGAACGAGCTCAAGCCTAAAGACGAGAACGGTGACGTGATCGAAGAGCCAGAGCCCGAGTCGAGCAACACTGACCGTTCGTGGTTCAGCTACATGACTTTCGGCGTGTTCGACTGATCACACCGGATGGACAAGAAAGGGAGATCTGCGGATCTCCCTTTTTCGTTTCTGCGCTTTAATCCGCTGTGCGCTTGTCAGGTCCTTGGCTAAACTGCCGGATCATCAGTCGAAAAGCCGCTCATCATGCTTCGTTTATTGTTCTGGATCGTCGTGATTTTCGCCGCCATCTGGCTGTGGCGGAAATTCAAGGCCCCTGCCGCGTCCTCTCAATCCAATCGCACATCACGCGAGCAGGACGCCGCGCCGATGGTGCGTTGCGCCCATTGCGGCGTGCATCTGCCGCGCGACCGTGCGCTGAGCGTGCAACAACAGTGGTATTGCAGCCAGGCTCACCTTGAGCAAGGCCCGGGTGCCAGTGATCGCTGAGGCCAACCACGCCGACAGCAAACAGGCGCAGCGCCTGCTGCGCCTTTACCATCTCTACCGTTTAAGCGTCGGCATCACCCTGGTGTTGCTGATCTCCAGCAACATGGACAACCGCCTGCTGACGTCGGCCAACGACGGGTTGCTGCGCGGCGGCAGTTGGCTGTACCTGATTCTCAATATTCTGTTGGTGGTATTCCTCGAGAACACACGACGGCCGGCGCAACTGTTCAGTCTGGCCCTCGTCGATGTCCTGCTTTTATGCGGCTTGTTCTTTGCTGCCGGTGGCGTTGGCAGCGCGCTGGGCAATTTGCTGATTGTCTCGGTGGCAATCAGCAACACCTTGCTACGACGGCGCATCGGCCTGTTGATCGCCGCGATCGGCGCGCTGGGTATCATCGGCTCGAGTGTCCTGCTGAGCTTCGATCATCCCCTGAGCGCCAATGAATACCTGCAAGCCGGCACGCTCGGCGCCCTGTGCTTTGCCGCCTCGTTGCTGGTGCAGGGACTGATTCGGCGGCTGGAGGTCAGTGAAACGCTGGCCGAACAACGCGCCAGCGAAGTCGTCGGCCTCGAAGCGCTCAATGCGCTGATCCTGCAACGCATGCGCACCGGCATTCTGGTGCTCGACGAGGAGCGCCGGGTGCAACTGGCCAATCACAGCGCCCAGACCTTGCTCGCGCAGTCACACTTGCAGGGCCATCTGATCGACGATTATTCGCCAGCCCTGGTCGACCGCCTGCAACTGTGGATGAACAACCCGACCTTACGCCCACAGAGCCTGAAAATCCCCGGCAACGGTCTGGAACTGCAACCGAGCTTCATCGCTCTGGAACAAAGCCCGAACCAGCAAACACTGGTGTTTCTCGAAGACCTCGCGCAAATCGCCCAGCAGGCTCAGCAACTGAAGCTCGCTGCGCTCGGTCGCCTGACCGCCGGCATCTCCCATGAAATCCGCAATCCACTCGGTGCCATCAGTCATGCTGCGCAGCTATTGGGTGAGTCCGAGGAACTCGACGGCGCCGATCGGCGTCTGACACAGATCATTCAAGACCACTCCCAGCGCATGAACCGAGTCATCGAAAACGTCCTGCAACTGTCCCGCCGCCAGCAGAGCGCGCCGCAACGGCTGGACCTCAAGCCGTGGCTGGAAAACTTCGTCGCCGAAAGCCGCGAACAAGCCAGCGAGCGCCAGCAGATTCATCTGCGGATCAACTCCGGGGAGTTCATCACGCTGATGGACCCCGATCAGCTCACGCAGATTCTCGATAATCTGTTACGCAACGGTTGGCGCCACAGCGCCCTGCTGCACGATCAGGCGCAAGTCTGGCTGGCCCTGTTTATCGATCCCGACAGCCAATTGGCGATCCTCGAAGTACAGGACAACGGCCCGGGCGTCCCCGCCGATGAACAGACACATCTGTTCGAACCTTTTTTCACCACCAGCAGCCAGGGCACCGGCCTTGGGCTTTATCTGTCCCGTGAGCTGTGCGAAAGCAACCAAGCGCGCCTAGACTTTCAATCACGCCAAGGCGGCGGCTGCTTTCGCATCACCTTTGCTCACGGACGGAAACAAAGTTGAACACGAGCCCACGGCAAAAAATTCTTATCGTCGACGACGAACCGGATATCCGCGAACTCCTGGAAATCACCCTGGGACGGATGAAACTCGACACCTACAGCGCGCGCAATCTGGCTGAAGCCCAAGCGCTACTGAACCGCGAGAGTTTCGACTTGTGCCTGACCGACATGCGCCTGCCCGACGGCACGGGGCTGGAACTGGTGCAGCATATTCAGCAACGTTATCCGCAACTGCCAGTGGCGATGATCACCGCATATGGCAGCCTTGAAACGGCGATCAACGCCTTGAAAGCCGGCGCTTTCGACTTTCTCACCAAACCGGTGGATCTCACCCGCTTGCGCGAGCTGGTCGCCACGGCCCTGCGCATGCCGGCGGCTGGAAGCAGTTTTACCTCCATTGATCGACGCTTGCTCGGCGATTCCCCGCCGATGCGCAATCTGCGCAAGCAAATAGACAAACTCGCTCGCAGTCAGGCGCCGGTGTATATCAGTGGCGAGTCGGGCAGCGGCAAGGAACTGGTGGCACGGCTGATCCACGAACAGGGGCCGCGCGCCACTCAGCCGTTTGTGCCGGTGAACTGCGGGGCGATTCCGTCGGAGCTGATGGAAAGCGAGTTTTTCGGCCATCGCAAAGGCAGTTTTACCGGCGCGGTCGAGGATAAACCCGGACTGTTTCAGGCGGCCAATGGCGGCACCTTGTTCCTCGATGAAGTGGCGGACTTGCCGCTGTCGATGCAGGTAAAACTGCTGCGCGCGATCCAGGAAAAAGCCGTGCGCAGTATCGGTGGCCAGCAGGAAAGCGTGGTTGATGTGCGGATTCTTTGCGCCACGCACAAGGATCTTGATGCCGAAGTCGCGGCCGAACGCTTTCGTCAGGACCTTTATTACCGCTTGAACGTGATCGAACTGCGCGTGCCGTCGCTGCGTGAGCGCCGTGATGACATTGAAGTGCTCGCGGCCAATATGCTCAAGCGTTTGGCCAAGGACAGTGCTCAGCCCGTTGCGCGCCTTCATCCACAGGCGCTGGAAGCGTTGAAGAATTACCGGTTTCCGGGGAATGTGCGGGAGCTGGAGAACGTGCTCGAGCGCGCACACACCTTATGTGAAAACCGTACGATCGAGGCTGAAGATTTACGTCTGAGCGAAGGCAACTGCGCGGCGGATGGCGGGATCGCCGATCTGACCCAGATCGATAATCTTGAGGATTATCTGGAGAACGTTGAGCGGAAGCTGATTTTGCAGGCGCTGGAGGAGACGCGCTGGAATCGCACAGCAGCGGCGCAGCGGTTGAGTCTGTCGTTTCGGTCGATGCGCTACAGACTGAAAAAACTCGGTCTGGATTAAATCCTAAAAGATCGCAGCCTTCGGCAGCTCCTACAGGAAACGCATTCCAATGTAGGAGCTACCGAAGGCTGCGATCTTTTGATCTTGCTTTAAATGCGACCCTCAGGCGCATACGGCGCCGGATCAATGATCGGCGTGCGGCCGAGCATCACATCGGCAAACAACTGACACGACGCCGGCGCCAGCACCAGCCCGTTGCGGTAATGCCCGCAGTTCAGCCACAACCCCGCAAACCCCGGCACCCGGCCAATGTACGGAATTCCTTCCGGCGAACCCGGACGCAACCCCGCCCAGTGCCCGACCACCTCGGCATTCGCCAGCGCCGGCAGCAGATCCACCGCTGAAGCCTTGAGACTTTCCAGCGCGACATCGGTCGGTGTCTTGTCGTAGCCTTCGTGCTCCAGCGTGCTGCCGATCAGAATATGCCCGTCGCGACGGGGAATCGCATAACGGCCCTTGGCCAATACCATGCTCGGCAAAAAATCCGCCGCACACTTGTAGAGAATCATCTGGCCTTTGACCGGTTCGACCGGCAGTGTCAGGTCCAGCGTTTTGAGCAGATCACCGCTCCACGCCCCAGCGGTCAGCACGATCTGATCGCCCTTGATCACACCCTTCGACGTCTCGACGCCAACAACCTGCTCACCCTCGCGGACAAACCCGCTGACTTCGCATTGTTCGTGAATGGTCACGTTCGGTAATGCCTGCAGTGCCGCTTTCAGTGATTTCACCAGACGCGGATTGCGTACGTTGGCGACATCCGCCATGTAGATCGCTCGGGAGAACCCGCCGCCGAGCACTGGCACCGCATCATGCGCCGCCGAGATATCCACAGCCCGTAGCGGGCGATTTTCTCGCTCGGCCCAAGCCAGTGCCTCGCCTTCGTCGTCCAGATCCAGCCAGTACAGGCCAGTGGTGTGCACTTCCGGATCGACCCCGGTGTCGGTAAACAGACGCTCGCCGAGCTGTGGATAAAAGTCCTGCGACCAATGCGCCAGCGCGGTAACCGCCGGGCTATAGCGCCACGGATACAACGGCGAAACGATACCGCCACCCGCCCAGGACGATTCCTGACCGAGGTTCGAACGATCCAGCAGCACCACGCTGCGCACTTCGGAGGCGAGGTTGTAGGCGGTCAGCAGGCCAATTACCCCGCCACCGACAATCACCACTTGCTGTTGCCTGGTCATGTTTGATCCAACCGTAAAGAAGACAGTGGGCGCAAAAGGCACCCGAAAGAAAGCGCCTCAGCGACCCCAGCAATCCTTGGTGGTCAGCCCGGTAGTCGCATTGTTCATGTTACGGACGCCGGTGTTGGTCAGGGTGAAATCCCCACACTTGTCGGTGGCCATGGACGTGCCCGTCTTGCGGGTCGCGGTCAGCAGGAAGGTCTGGTCAGCAATGGTCGGGGTGATGGTGTAGAAATCATTGCCCGTGCTGAGTCCGGTGATGCCGGTATAGACATTGTTCTTGGTGTAGAAGCGCTCGAGGGTTTGCGCCTGTTCCGAGAGCAGCGACACCACTTCGGCGCGACGGCCTTTTTTCAGGTACTCGGTATAGCTCGGTGCGGCGATGGTGATGACGATCCCGATGATCGCAATCACGATCATGATTTCGATCAGGGTGAAACCTCGGTTGGATCTACGCATGCCTCAAACTCTCGCTTACTGGATTTGTCGCCACATGATACGACGGCTACCGCCGCCGCCCTTTTCCACAATGATCGTGATGGTGCCACTGGTGTCGGTCGTACCCTTGCGCTTGCCATCGCTGGAGATGAAGTTCAGGGTCGGAATGCCACCGGTGAATATCACGCCGCTGGAGATCGTGTCATTGCTGTCGACCAAACCGTCAGAATTGGTGTCCAGCACGGCGTAATTGAGCATCTTACCGCTGAACGCATCCAGTTCGACCAGTTTGCCAGTACCAAAACTCGCACAGGGATCAGTGGTATCAACACTCGCCGTGGTAAAGACAACACGGCCCAGCACGATACTCGCCTGATTGATCACCCGCTCGCCGGTCAGCACGTTGTTGTACACCAGCGGAAGATACCAACCCTTCTGCGCCGGATACGTCGTGTCATTCTGTGTTGTGGTCAAAAACTGCCCGGAGCTGCCGGAGAATGATCCCGTGATCGCCTGCGGCTGCAAGCTGCTGACGGTCAACTGACCAGAACCACCATCGGCGTCCCACACGGAATAAAACGCCTGCAAATCCTTGTTGGTCTTGTCCGCCGTTTCGTTGAACTTGCCGGTACCGACGAAGACCTGTTTGCCGCCCAGCGCATTATCCGCCAGTAACGGCTGCGCGGTGATCGGTTGCGCCGCGCCGCCCGCCGTGGTGAACAACGGTTTGCCGGAAAACGCCACGCCCCAACTGTCGGGAGAAGTGGCACTCAGGTCGAACTTCCATAACCGCCCTTTCAAGTCGCCGCCGTAAGCGGCCTGCACCACATTCGAAGAGTTGACCTTGAGTTTCACCGACGACAAACCGTTGCTGGTTTCGGTGCTGTCGATAACGATTTTTTTGATCAGCGAACCGTCCAGCGCATCCAGTACATACAAAGCTGCAACGCCCGAATTGCTGCCGTAACCATTGGCGATGAAAGTCGCCCAGCGACCATTGGCCAAGCGTGCCACTTCCGGACGGGCATAGGCGTAACCCAGATCATTGAATGCGTTCGCCGTACTGGCGGTGGCCGGCGCACTGACCTCCCACAAGGCCTTGATCACATTGCCCGCAGACGCATCAAACAGTTGCAGCCCGTAGAAGGTTTTGCCGCCGGCACCGGTGCCGCCAATGGCCAGGGTTTTCCACGCCGCGCCGGACTGGGCGTCGAACACCCCGACCTGACCGTCGACCAAAAACTTGTGGCTCACGCCGTTGACGTAGTTGGTGTCGGCAATCAGCCGCAACGACGGCAGCACACTGGACGGCATGTAGGCGTAGCGGCGAGTGCCGTTCGCCGAATTGATCACGTTGACGAAACCGTCGTTGGCGTTGACCAGCAGACTGGCGCTCATGTTTGCAGCCTTGGTGGCCAGGTAAGTGCTGTAGCTGGTGTCCCCGGAAAGATCGGCGGCGGTTTTGTCTGCTGGCGACGCCAGCACCAGCGGCGAATTGATGATGTCGCCGAGCAGCACACTGCGCACTTTCAGCCCGGCCTTGTTGGTTCCCTTGCTCCACTCCACCAGATCAACGCCGCTGATGCCGGTGGGCAAACCCTGACTCAGCGTGGTCTGCTGGGCCGGGGAAAAGTTGCCGTAGGCCAGGGTTACCGCTGCGTTGCTCAGAGTGTTCCACGACTGAAAGGTCGCGGCGGTGGCGGCTGGCACGATGGTGGTATCGGTCGTCCACTGCGCCGCCGAGGTATTGACCGTCCCGGCCGAGGTGAAGCCGAACGACTTGATCGTGCCGCGCCAATCCCTGGGGTCATAAGTGGTTTGATAAAAACTGCTGCTGGAGGTCAGTGTGGTGCCGCTGGTGACCCCCGCGCCGCCGGAGCCGGCCTTGGACGTGATGTCGCTCAGCGCCGAGGACAAGGCGGCGTTGAGCCCGGTACTGTCGGTCGCCTGGTAATACCTGCCTTGTCCGTAACTGGCCGCGTCCGACAGCATGTCATTGTCGGCGGTGAAGCCCACGGTGTAGGTGTTCATGTTCTGCTTGGGAAAATCCACCGCGTTCCAGCTCTTGCCCGCGGCGTCGGTGCCGGTCGAACGCATATCGATGTCAAAGGCAAACTTGGCGATGTCATCCAGATACAGCGTGTCCCCTTCACCGTCACCGTTGAGATTGATGCCGTCATTGTTGACGCCATCCCAGTTCGGCAAACGGCTGCCGCCCAGTGGGTCATTGGTGGGGAAAGTACGGTCGAAGGTCGGCAAGCCGTCGGTGATCACCACACCATAGTTTTTCTGGCAGCGGTACTGAATCGGGCTGGTGTAGGTGGTCGGTGTGCTGTTGTAGTACGGCGTCATGCCGCGCATGTAACGAGTGATTTCGTAATAGGTTTCCGCCAACGGCGTATTGGCCACGGCGCTCAAGCCGTTGATGGAAGAGATCAGTGCGTTGTAATTGGTGTCGGCCTGGGCTTGAGTCACGCTGCCGGACACCGGCGACAAATCGCTGATCGCACGGGCAATGAAACCGCCATTGCCGGAATTGTTGCTGGTGGCCGGATTGAATGTCGACAGGCCGATACGCAACGTGCGGTTGCTGCTGACCAAAGCTGTGGAGACGTTGCGCGCTACGTTGATGCGGTAGTCGCCGGGAATCGCCCCAGTGGTGAAATCGCGTGTGCCATTGTTGATGGCCAGCCCGACTACATAGGCAATGTAGTCCCCGGAATAACGCGTGTTGCCGCTGCCCACCGGATCCGGCAGCTTCAGACACAACGGCGCCAGGCTGTTGTTGTAGAACGCATAGGCCCCGCCGGAACAGCCTGATGTCGGCAGGCTCGACAGAAAGATCGTGTCACCGCTGATTGTCGTCGAACTCAGGCACAAGCCCAGCAAGGCGTTACATTGCCGGGCCGGCGTGCGATCAGCCGTCGGATCGAAGCCGGCCGCATAAATGATGCTGTTCATACTCCCCGAATCGTCGATCAGCAGCATGACGTTGGGTGGCACCGCTGCTGCACTCAACAGCGGCGAATCGGAAGGCGTGAACGCATACGCCGGCGCGGCCAGATAAAAGCTCAGCAGCATGCCGATCAACAGTGACATGCAGCGCTCAATACTTCGCATAAACACTCTCCACCACGCTACGCGAAGTGCCGGCGATGCCGACCGCTGTAACCCGATACAACGTCGCCGAGGTGTTGCTCGGTACGTTCACGGCCGTGAGAGTCGTACCGATGTTCTGTACTCCATAGAATCCATTGCCGGCCGCAATCCAGGTCACCCCGGAAGTCGAGTTGAGCCCCGCCGCGCTGACCACCGACGACTCCGCTGGCGGCGCGCATTGAGTGGTACCGCTGCACACGGCCAGCGAATAACTGTCCAGTTGCACCGCACTTTCGCCAATGCGCAACGCCGCCTCGGCAGTCTGAAACGACTGATTACGCAGACTCACGCTGCCGGCCATTTTTTCCTGCAGGTTGGCGCTCTGCATCGACGACAGACCAATCAGGGTCAGCAACAACAGGAATACCAGACTGACCAGCAAGACCATGCCGCGCTGCGCCTGACGGGTGTGGAGAGTCATCCTCATCGCCGCGCCCCTCACTGCAAGCGGTTGCGCAAAGCGGCAACCACGTTGAAGGTTTGATTGCGCACCCGATTGCTCGGATCGTTGAGGGTCAGGCTCAGCCGCACGCTGCGAATGCGTGCCGGATCGGCGGGGTTGGCGCTGTAGGTCGAGGCCGCCACGTCCGTTGCCGAACTGGCCAGACCGAACGTGACGTTGAAAGCACTGACGTTGTTCACCAGCACCTGCTGGGTCGGTGTGCCGCTGCCGGTGCCCATGAGAATCTGATTGTTGCTGAAGCTGTAGATCAGACGCCGGATCGGGAACGCGATCTGCCCGCTCGCCGCCGCTCGTAAACCCGTGTACGCCGTGGCGCTGTTGCGGCAATCGGAAACCACTGTCCAGGTTGGCGTGCCGCCGCCGCTGCCAATATCGGCAGTGACCAGCGTCAGTTTGAGGTTGGCATTGTCCCAACTGATCGGTGTGACCTGCGAGGCGTTGAAATCACCTGCGCTGCTCGAATCGGTGATGGTGCCAAGACAGCCGAACATCCCGACCATGCGAATTTCCTGAATCATTTTGCTCAACACAAACCGGGCGTCTTCCTGCATCGCCGCGGCAGTGTTCTGGCTGACATAGGTGTTTTTTGCCGCGATGAATATCTGCACCACGCCCAGCACCACGATCAGCCCCAATGCCAAAACGATGAGTAATTCGATCAGACCGAATCCACGGTTTCGCCGCTTCATGGCGTAGCCACCGGATCAACTGCTGCGCGGCTAGTCAGCACAAAACTGCGTTGAGCACTGGCGGTGTTGGCTGCCCGTGCGTCACTCCAGTTGATGGTGATGGTGTAGACCCGCTGATTGAGCGCGATGCTGCCGGTCGCCGTCGGCCCGCCAAAATTGATGATATTGGTGGTGAAATCGTAGAGATCCTGATCCCGCGCAACGCTGAGATTGCCCGAGGTCGGAGGCGTAATGGTGTAGTCGGCGCCGGAGTTGGCGCGGATGCGGTCCATCATGTCGTAGGCGATGAAACTGGCCTGGCTGGTCATCCGCGAACTGTCGGTGTACTTCAGCGCATTCAGTTGCACCGCCGCCGCGCCCAGCAGCCCGACCGTCAGAATCAGCAACGCGACCAGCACCTCGATCAGCGTCATACCCTGCTGTATATGTTGACTCCCTGCCCTCATCCGCAACTTCCACCCAATTGTATTCGTCCGTTCAAACACACGTTCAGCGTCCTGCTTTGCGTTCCCAGCGTGTAACTGATGACCACCGCTGTGGACGGCACCGCCAGACCGCCGAGGTTGTTGAAATCCAGCGCGGTCACTCCAGAGGTTAGCGTCAGAGTGGCGCCGCTGCTCATCGCTGGAACAACCCGCAATACATTGGCCGAAGTGCCAGTACTGTCATAGACCGCCAATTCGCCGGTCCACACGCTGCCGCCGGCGCTTGGCCGCAGGCGCAGGGTGGTGCCGCGATCAATGGCTTCGAGCCTGGCGTAATTGATCGCACGTCGCAGGTCGCCCATTTCGGTATCGGCCCTGCTGCTTTGTATGGTTCGAGTAAACGACGGTATTGCCAAAGTAATCAGGATGACAAATATCGCCAATGCGACCAGCAACTCGATCAGCGTGAAACCTTTTGTACGAAGATCCATCGATGCCCTCCGTTGCCGTCGGCTATACCTGCTTTACACGCTAGAACATTCAACCGGCCCATGTCGGTTGATTTGCCCTGCGCGGCGCAAGGATCGCGCCGCTCATCACACTCCACGGAGGGAGTTTGCATGCCGCAACAAGGTTTCAGCCTGGTAGAACTGCTTATGGGACTGGCGATCGGCGCAATTGTTCTGCTGCTGGTCAGTCCGTCATTTGCGGCACTGCGCGAATCGAACCTGCGGGATCAGGCCGCGCAGTCGCTGCTCGACGGTATCCGCAACGCGCGAACACTGGCCATTACCCGCAATCAGAGCGTGGTGATTCATGGCATCGATGGCGACTGGAGCCAAGGCTGGCGGATCATTCTGGATATCAGCGGCAACGGGCCGAAAGACAGCAGCAATCCGCTGCTGGTAGAGCACGCGAGCGAGGCGAAGGTGCCGGTTGTCGGCAACTGGCTGGTCAGTCGTTACATCAGATTCAGCAGTCTGGGACAACCACTGATGCCCGGTCGGGCCTTTCAGGCAGGGACATTACATATCTGTTCGGCTGACGAACCGGTCAGCCGGCAGCAGATAGTGCTGGCAGCGACCGGTCGCGTGCGCCTGAGCAGCAAAAGCGCTGAACAGGCGTTGTGTCAGAAAGCCAAAAGCGTCAGATCGAACGCACGCGCAGCTCTTTAGGCATCGAGAAGGTAATGTTCTCTTCACGCCCGGCCAGTTCGTCGGCACCGGTGGCGCCCCAAGCCTGCAATTGCTGGATCACGCCACGCACCAACACTTCCGGTGCCGAAGCACCAGCGGTAATGCCGATACGCTCGACACCGTCGAACCAGCTCTTTTGCAGGTCTTCGGCGCCGTCGATCAGGTAGGCCGGCGTGGCCATGCGTTCAGCCAGCTCACGCAAGCGGTTGGAGTTGGAGCTGTTCGGGCTGCCGACGACCAGCACGACGTCACACTCGTCGGCCAATTGCTTGACCGCGTCCTGACGGTTTTGCGTGGCATAGCAAATGTCGTCCTTGCGCGGACCGCCGATGGCCGGGAAGCGCGTGCGCAAGGCATCGATGACGCGACTGGTGTCGTCCATCGACAGCGTGGTCTGAGTAACGAAAGCCAGTTTTTCCGGATTGTGCACCTGCAACTCGGCAACGTCTTTCTCGTCTTCAACGAGATAAATCGCGCCGCCATTGCTGCCGTCGTACTGGCCCATGGTGCCTTCGACTTCCGGGTGACCGGCGTGGCCGATCAGGATGCACTCACGACCGTCGCGGCTGTATTTCGCCACTTCGATGTGCACCTTGGTAACCAGTGGGCAGGTGGCGTCGAATACTTTCAGGCCTCGGCCAGCGGCTTCAGTACGCACAGCCTGGGAAACGCCGTGAGCACTGAAAATGACGATGACGTCATCCGGCACCTGATCCAACTCTTCGACGAAGATCGCGCCACGACTGCGCAGGTCTTCGACGACGAACTTGTTGTGCACCACTTCATGGCGCACGTAGATCGGCGGCCCGAAGACTTCCAGGGCACGGTTGACGATTTCGATCGCCCGGTCCACGCCGGCGCAGAAGCCACGGGGGTTGGCGAGTTTGATTTGCATGCTGTGCCTCGTGTCTTGCGCGCAAGAAATAGCGAAAACGGTGGAAAACATTGTGGGAGCGAGCCTGCTCGCGAAAGCGGTGTGTCAGACAACATCTATGTTGAATGTCAGTCAGCATTCGCGAGCAGGCTCGCTCCCACATTTGACTCTATAGAGTCAGTTAGATCGCTTTAACGTTGATGATCTCGACGTCAAAGGTCAGCGTCTTGCCCGACAGCGGGTGGTTGAAGTCGATGGTCACTTGCGTGTCGTCGAACTCTTTCACCACACCCGGCAGCTCAGTATTGGCCGCATCGTTGAAGATCACCAGCAACCCCGGCGACAACTCCATATCGACGAACTGCGAACGTGGAATGATCTGCACGTTCTGCGGGTTCGGCTGGCCGAAGGCGTTTTCCGGCTCGACGGTCAGCGTGCGCTTGTCGCCGGCCTTGAAGCCGAACAGCGCCGCTTCGAAACCCGGCAGCAGGTTGCCGTCGCCGACCTTGAAGGTCGCCGGGGCTTTGTCGAACGTACTGTCGACGGTGTCGCCGTTCTCCAGGCGCAATGCAAAGTGCAAAGTGACTTCCGTGTTCTGGCCAATGCGTTGCTCAGCCAATACCTGATCAGTCATGAACGGCCTCTTCGGTTTTCTTGGTTTTGAACATATCCAGTGCCAGCATTATCGCGCCAACGGTAATCGCGCTGTCGGCGAAGTTGAACGCCGGGAAATGATGGCGGTTCTGCCAGTGCACCAGAATGAAATCGATCACATGGCCGAGGGCAATGCGGTCGTACAGATTGCCCAGCGCGCCGCCCAGCACCAACGCCAAAGCGACGGCCAGCCAGGTTTCGTTGCGGCCCAGACGCTTGAGCCAGACCACCAGCACGGCGCTGACCACAATTGCGATCAGGGCAAACAGCCAGCGCTGCCAGCCGGAGCTGTCGGCCAGGAAGCTGAAGGCAGCGCCGGTGTTGTAGGCCAAGGTCCAGCTGAAGTAATCAGGGATCACCACAATCTGTTGATACATTTCGAGCTTGCCTTCGAAGTAGAACTTGCTGGCCTGGTCGATGACCAGAACCAGCAAACTCAACCAGAGCCAGCTCAACCGTCCGAAACGGCCAACGGCATTAGGCATAGTGACGAACCTCGCCAGCGCCGCTGATGTTGTCGACGCAACGACCGCAGATTTCCGGATGTTCCGGGTTTACGCCGACGTCTTCACGGCAGTGCCAGCAACGGGCGCATTTCGGGAAGGCCGATTTGACGATCTTCAGCTTCAGGCCGCTGACTTCAGTCACAACCGCATCGGCCGGAGCCTGAACGAACGGCGCAACGCTTGCGGTCGAAGTGATCAGGACAAAGCGCAGTTCGTTGCTCAGCTTGGCCAGATCGGCGCTCAGGGCGTCTTCGGCGTACAGCGTCACTTCGGCTTGCAGGTTGCCACCGACGGCTTTCGCCGCGCGCTGGATTTCCATTTCTTTGTTGACCGCTACTTTGACCGCCATTACGCGCTCCCAGTAGTCGCGACCCAGTTCAACGTCGGCCGGCAGTTCGGTCAGACCTTCGTACCAGGTGTTGAGCATGACCGATTCGTTGCGCTCGCCCGGCAGGTATTCCCACAGTTCATCGGCAGTGAAAGCGAGGATCGGCGCGATCCAGCGCACCAGCGCTTCGGAGATGTGGAACAGCGCGGTTTGCGCCGAACGGCGGGCCTTGCTGTTGGCGCCAGTGGTGTACTGACGGTCCTTGATGATGTCGAGGTAGAAACCGCCCAGCTCCTGCACGCAGAAGTTGTGGATCTTCGAGTAGACGTTCCAGAAACGGTATTCGCCGTAGTGCTCTTGCAGCTCGCGTTGCAGCAGCAAGGTGCGGTCGACCGCCCAACGATCCAGCGCGAGCATTTCTTCAGCCGGCAGGATGTCGGTGGCCGGGTTGAAACCGGTCAGGTTCGAGAGCAGGAAGCGCGCGGTGTTACGGATACGACGATAGGCGTCCGCACTGCGCTGCAGGATCTGGTCGGAAACCGCCATCTCACCGGAGTAGTCGGTCGAAGCGACCCACAGACGCATGATGTCAGCGCCCAGGGTGTCGTTGACTTTCTGCGGCGCGATTACGTTGCCCAAGGACTTGGACATCTTGCGGCCGGCTTCGTCGACGGTGAAACCGTGGGTCAGCAGTTCGCGGTACGGCGCGTGGTTGTCGATGGCGCAACCGGTCAGCAACGACGAGTGGAACCAGCCACGGTGTTGGTCGGAACCTTCCAGGTACAGGTCGGCACGCGGGCCGCTTTCGTGACCCATCGGGTGCGAACCGCGCAGGACGTGCCAGTGCGTGGTGCCCGAATCGAACCAGACGTCGAGGGTGTCGCTGATCTTGTCATACAGCGGCGCTTCGTCGCCGAGCAGTTCGGCAGCGTCCATCTTGAACCAGGCTTCGATGCCTTCGACTTCAACGCGCTTGGCGACTTCTTCCATCAGTTCAACGGTGCGTGGGTGCAGCTCGCCGCTTTCCTTGTTGAGGAAGAACGGGATCGGCACGCCCCAGTTGCGCTGACGCGAGATGCACCAGTCCGGACGGTTAGCGATCATCGAATGCAGACGCGCCTGGCCCCAGGCCGGCACGAACTGGGTGTCTTCGATGGCTTTGAGCGAGCGCACACGCAGGGTGTCGCCGCTGGTTGGCTCTTTGTCCATGCCGATGAACCACTGCGCAGTGGCGCGGTAGATCAGCGGGGTCTTGTGGCGCCAGCAGTGCATGTAGCTGTGTTCGATGACGGTGGTGTGCATCAGCGCACCGACTTCGGTCAGCTTGTCGACGATGGCCGGGTTGGCCTTCCAGATGAACTGGCCGCCGAAAAATTCCAGCGACGGCACGTATACGCCGTTGCTCTGCACCGGGTTGAGGATGTCGTCGTTGACCATGCCGTATTTCTTGCAGGTCACGAAGTCGTCCACGCCGTAGGCCGGAGCGGAGTGAACCACGCCAGTGCCAGCGCCCAGTTCGACGTAGTCAGCCAGGTACACCGGCGACAGACGGTCGTAGAACGGGTGACGGAAGTTGATCAGCTCAAGTTCTTTACCGGTGGTGGTGGCGATGACCGAACCTTCCAGGCTGTAACGAGCCAGGCACGCTTCGACCAGCTCTTCGGCCAGTACCAGCAGCTTGTCACCGACATCAACCAGCGCGTAGTTGAATTCCGGGTGCACGTTCAGCGCCTGGTTGGCCGGGATGGTCCACGGGGTGGTGGTCCAGATCACGATCGAGGCAGGCTTGCTCAGCGACGGCAGACCGAACGCGGCAGCCAGTTTGGCTTCGTCAGCGATCGGGAATGCTACGTCGATGGTCGAGGACTTTTTGTTCTCGTACTCGACTTCCGCTTCAGCCAAGGCCGAACCGCAGTCGAAGCACCAGTTCACCGGCTTGAGGCCCTTGAACACGAAACCGCCCTTGACGATTTCAGCGAGGGCGCGGATTTCACCGGCCTCGTTCTTGAAATCCATGGTCTTGTACGGGTTGGCCCAGTCACCCAGCACGCCGAGACGGATGAACTCGGACTTCTGCCCTTCGATCTGCTCGGTGGCGTAGGCACGGCACAGTTCGCGGGTTTTATCCGCGCCCAGGTTTTTGCCATGGGTCACTTCAACCTTGTGCTCGATCGGCAGGCCGTGGCAGTCCCAACCCGGAACATACGGCGCGTCGAAGCCCGACAGGGTCTTCGAGCGGATGATCATGTCCTTGAGAATCTTGTTCAGTGCGTGACCGATGTGGATCGTGCCTTTGGCATACGGAGGGCCGTCGAGCAGAACGAACTACGG
>NZ_JBIUVX010000026.1:0-73593 GCF_044743175.1 Pseudomonas sp. NPDC087690 | reverse complement strand
CGTACCAACTCGCCGATAAGATAATTGATCATTGCGCCCACGATCAGTGTGGCGACAAACATGATGGCACAGCCCGCGATCACGCGAGCCGATGGGGTTTCGATGTATCCGGCGAGGTACTCGGACAGTGAGCCACCGAACATCCAGGCGACGGCTCCTGCGATGATCCAGGTCACCAGCGATAATGCTTCCTTGACGAAGCCGCGGCTCAAACTGATCAAAGCGGAGATGGCGATGATTGCAACGATCGCCCAGTCAACCCAGGTAAATGGCACAGTGCAGCCTACAGACGGATAAGGCGGCGCATTTTAGCAGAGCGCATGCCTCTCGGTAAGCTGCGATTGTCAGTGCATTTCAATCGAGGCGATAGTTTTTAGCCGCGCTCAGGCTGGAAGCGCACAACAAAACCCTTGAGGTTCTGCTGACGCCCCAACAGATCACGCAGACGATCAGCCTCGGCACGCTCGATCAGCGGGCCGACAAACACCCGATTCTTGCCGTCGGCAGAGCGGATGTAAGCGTTATAGCCCTGACTGCGCAGGGTCTTCTGCAGGCTTTCGGCGCTGGCACGACTCGACAGACTGGCCAGTTGCACCGACCAGCTCACCGACAGACCGTTGGCATCGACGCGGCTTTGCGTTGTGTCCGGCCTGGACGAGGACGCAGTGATCGGCTGAGCTGGCGCAGGAATCGGCTTGGCCACCGCGGGAGGCGCAACAGGCTTGGTGATCATAATGGGAGCCGTCGGCGCAGGCGCAACAGGTGCAACAGGTGCAACAGGCGCAGTATCTTCTGCGACTTCTTCATCCGTTGGCACTGGCTCTTGCGGCAAGGCTTGCGGCTCAGGCACGGCGACCGCTTCCATTTGCACTTGCGGCATGGCAGGCGCTTGCGGAGCGGCGGGCGCCTCGACAGTCACCTGACGCTGCTCATCCTGACGGGAAAACAGCATCGGCAGGAAGATCACCGCCAGCGCGACCAGCACCAAAGCGCCAACCATGCGCTGCTTGTAAGCTTTATCCAGCAAAGCCATTTGCCGCTTCCTCCGTGGAGCGCCGGGCCAGCCATTCAAGGGCCTCGGCGACACAATAAAATGATCCGAACAACAGAATCTCGTCGTCGCTGGTGGCTACGGCGCACTGCCCTTCCAGCGCGGCGGCAACACTGTCGTAAGACGTGACCGACGCACCAAGGTTCTGCAATGCCGCCTGCAATTCAGCTACCGGGCGAGCTCGCGGCGAATCCAGCGGCGCCACTGCCCAGTGCGCGACACTAGCACTCAATTCGCCGACAACACCATCCAGATCCTTGTCAGCCAGCAGACCAAATACCGCCAAGCGCTTGCCGACTGGCGGCCGCGCGGCCAGACGACGGGCCAGATACTCGGCGGCATGCGGATTGTGACCAACATCCAGCAACACATTCAGGCGCTTGCCGCCCCAATCGAACGAGCGGCGATCAAGGCGCCCGACCACGCGCGTCGCCTGCAGGGCGACGACGATCTGCTGCGCATCCCACGGCAAACCAAGCAGCAGGTACGCCTGCAACGCCAGCGCGGCGTTTTCCATCGGCAGATCGAGCAGCGGCAGGTCATGCAACTCTACCGCCTGGCCTTGCGCATCGGTGCCGCGCCACTGCCAGTGCTGATCGGTGATGCCAAGGTCGAAATCGCGTCCACGCAGGAAGAACGGACAGGCCAGTTCACGCGCCTTGTCGAGCAGCGGTTGCGGAGGATTCAGATCGCCGCACAAGGCAGGTTTGCCCTGACGGAAGATACCGGCCTTTTCGAAAGCCACGGATTCACGGGTATCACCCAGATAATCGGCGTGATCGACGCCAATGCTGGTGACCAGTGCGATATCGGCATCAACCACGTTGACCGTGTCCAGACGCCCGCCCAGACCGACTTCAAGCACCACCGCATCGAGTCCGGCCTGTTGGAACAGCCAGAACGCCGCGAGAGTGCCCATCTCGAAGTAAGTCAGGGAAGTGTCGCCGCGCCCGGCCTCGACTGCAGCAAAGGCTTCGCACAGCTGCGCGTCAGTGGCTTCGACGCCATTGAGCTGCACCCGCTCGTTGTAACGCAGCAGATGCGGGGAATTGTAGACACCAACGCTCAGGCCCTGCGCGCGCAGCAATGAAGCCACGAATGCGCAGGTCGAACCCTTGCCGTTGGTGCCGGTGACCGTAATCACCCGAGGCGCCGGCTGGCCCAGCCCCATCCGGGACGCTACCTGTTGCGAACGCTCCAGGCCCATGTCGATGGCCGATGGATGCAACTGCTCAAGGTAGGCGAGCCACTCGCCAAGGGTGCGCTCGGTCATAGGCCAGCAGGTACCGGCGGAACCACGATCGGCTCGATTGGCGCGGCGACGAATTTCGGCGTCGGCTTGCCAGTCATCTGTGCGAGCAGGTTACCCAGACGTGGGCGCAGCTCCTGACGGTGGATGATCATGTCGATGGCACCGTGTTCCAGCAGGAATTCACTGCGCTGGAAGCCTTCCGGCAGTTTTTCACGCACGGTTTGCTCGATAACGCGCGGACCGGCGAAGCCGATCAGGGCTTTCGGCTCACCGACGATCACGTCGCCGAGCATCGCCAGACTCGCGGAAACACCGCCGTAGACCGGGTCGGTCAACACCGAGATGAACGGAATGCCTTCTTCACGCAGACGCGCCAGTACGGCGGAAGTCTTGGCCATTTGCATCAGCGAGATCAGCGCTTCCTGCATGCGCGCACCGCCGGAAGCGGCGAAGCAGATCATCGGGCAACGGTTTTCCAGGGCGTAGTTGGCAGCGCGGACGAAGCGCTCACCAACGATGGCACCCATCGAACCGCCCATGAAGGCAAATTCGAACGCCGAAACCACTACTGGCATGCCCAGCAAGGTGCCGCTGACGGAGATCAGCGCGTCTTTTTCGCCGGTCTGCTTCTGTGCGGCGGTCAGGCGATCCTTGTACTTCTTGCCGTCGCGAAACTTCAGACGGTCAACCGGCTCCAGATCGGCGCCCAGTTCGTTGCGACCTTCGGCATCGAGGAAGATGTCGATGCGTGCACGTGCGCCGATGCGCATGTGGTGGTTGCACTTGGGGCAAACGTCCAGGGTCTTTTCCAGCTCTGGACGATACAGCACCGCCTCGCAAGACGGGCATTTGTGCCACAGACCTTCAGGGACCGAGCTCTTCTTGACCTCGGAACGCATGATCGAAGGGATCAGTTTGTCTACCAACCAGTTGCTCATGCTTTTTTTCTCCAGTACCGGCGGCCCGAACGCTCTGGTTCGCAGCCCCGCGTATGCCCTTCAGCTAAATTCATGTGTGTGGCGATGGTTGACAGACAGCCACGGTCAGCGCGAAACATGACCTGCGTGCTATCCCCAAACCCTCAGCCGCGCCTGCTTTGTGCAAGTGCATTGATGGACGGCGGCAGACTGCCAGCCGTCACATCAATATGGAGCTTTGCGCGCAGCGTTGATGAATGCGCGAATCTTTGCGTGATCCTTGATGCCTTTGCTCGCCTCTACTCCACCGCTGACGTCTACCGCGTAGGGTTTTACCCGCGCCACGGCGTCGGCGATGTTCTCGGGGGTCAAACCACCGGCAAGAATCAACGGTTTGCTCAAACCTTGCGGAATCAATGACCAGTCGAACGCCTCACCGGTTCCGCCGGGCACGCCTTCGACGTAAGTGTCGAGCAGCACGCCACTGGCGCTCGGGTAAGCATCAACGGCAGCGGCGATGTCATCGCCAGCCTTGACCCGCAACGCCTTGATATACGGACGGTGCCAGCCTTCACAGTCTTCAGCGACTTCATCACCATGGAACTGCAGCAGATCCAGCGGCACCGCATCGAGGATTTCGCCCAACTCGCAGCGGCTGGCGTTGACGAACAGGCCCACAGTGGTCACGAACGGCGGCAACGCCTTGATGATCGCACGCGCCTGCTGCACGCTCACCGCGCGTGGACTCTTGGCGTAAAACACGAAACCGATCGCATCAGCCCCGGCTTCGACGGCGGCCAACGCATCTTCCATGCGGGTAATCCCGCAGATCTTGCTGCGAACGGCTGGCATGTCGAGAAAAACTCCAAGGCAAAATCCGGGAAAGTCCCGGATGGTAACAAAAGCGTTCGAAGGCGTCAGCCGTCAAGTTCGGAGAAACCCGTAAGGAAATGTGGCCCGATAAAACGCTCGGGCAACGGGAATTCGTCGTGGTACTCGACTTGCACCAGGTACAACCCGTACGGATGCGCGGTCACCCCACCAGAGCGGCGCTCGCGGCTTTCCAGCACTTCCTTCATCCATTCGACTGGACGCTCGCCCGCACCGATGGTCATCAGTACGCCAGCGATGTTGCGCACCATGTGATGCAGGAAAGCATTGGCGCGGATGTCGAGCACGATCATCTTGCCGTGACGGGTCACGCGCAGGTGATGCATCTTCTTGATCGGCGACTTAGCCTGACACTGGCCGGCGCGAAACGCACTGAAATCATGGGTGCCGATCAGATACTGCGCGGCCTCGGCCATGCGCTCGACGTCCAGCGGACGGTGGTTCCAGGTGATTTCTTCATTGAGATGCGCCGGGCGAATCTGATCGTTGTAGATCACGTAGCGATAGCGCCGGGCGATGGCTTTGAACCGCGCATGGAAATGCGCCGGCATCACCCGCGCCCAACTGACGCTGATGTCGTGCGGCAGATTGATATTGGCGCCCATGACCCAGGCTTTCAGCGAACGATCAACCGTGGTATCAAAGTGCACCACTTGTCCGCAAGCATGCACGCCGGCATCGGTGCGCCCGGCGCACTGCAAGGAGACCGGCGAGTTGGCGACTTTCGACAAGGCTTTTTCAAGCTCTTCCTGCACCGTCGCCACACCCGTCAACTGACGCTGCCAGCCACTGTAGCGCGAGCCTTTGTACTCAACGCCCAACGCAACGCGGTAAAAGCCGTCGGGGGCCATTTCGGCGACCGGGTTATCTATGTTTGCCAAGGTGGGACAGCCTGCTGTTTTTGCAAAGGCGGGCATTATAAGGCTGTGGTTCAGGGATGCCAGAACTCTCTATTGGCAGTTCTGGCCCTATCGCGAGCAGGCTCACTCCTACAGGGGAACGCATTCCAAATGCAGGAGTGAGCCTGCTCGCGATAGCAATCCTTCAGACACCACTGAATCCGGCACAAACAAAAACGGCAGCCTCAATGGGCTGCCGTTTTGTTTACCGCAGATTGACTACAGGCTCGAGAGCATTTCCTTGGCTTCACCACGCTGTTTCTCGTCACCCTCGGTCAGCACTTCGTTGAGGATGTCGCGTGCACCATCGGCATCGCCCATGTCGATATAGGCCTGCGCCAGATCGAGCTTGGTCGCGGCCTCGTCGGTGCCGGCAAGGAAGTCGAAATCGTCTTCACCCAGATCACCACCGATTGCCGCATCGGCTTCAGTGAAGGTCGGTTCGGCAACGCTTTGCGACAGACGATCCAGCTCGGCGTTAACGTCATCCAGTTCTGCTGCGAATGCGTCAGGCTCAGCCGCCGGATTGCTGTCCATTTCGTCGGCCAGCGACAGATCGAAATCAGCCGGCAGCTCCAGATCATCCTGCGGCACGTCAGCTACCACCGGCGCCTCGACTGGAGGCAGATCCTTCACGCCTTCGTCCAGATCCAGCAGGAAGTCATCGTCCGCCAGATCAGCCGCAGGAGCCGCCGGCTCGGCACCGAGATCCAGATCCAGATCGAAGTCCGACAGGTCATCCAGATTCTCTTTGATGTCGGTCTGCTGTTGCAGCACCGACTCGAAGCTCAGGTCATCGTCGGACGGGAATTCGTCCAGCTCGACCGGCGCTTCGGGCTCAACCACAGGCGCTGGCTCAACTGGCGTGATGTTGTCGAGATCGTCCAGGCTCAGGTCAAACGCACTGTCCAGGTCATCTTCAACAGGAGCTGGCGCAGGCGCTTCAGGCTCATCCAGCAACAGTTCCTTGACGTACTGTGCATCCAGCTCAGCAGCCACGGCAGCAGCGGCCAGCCCCGAAGCAGCGACGACGGCCATCGCCGGGAAGCGACTCTTCAGTTCTTCGACCTTGGCAAAGTTGTCGCCATTGGCCACCAACTGACGTTCCTGGCCGACGAACGCATCGCGATCGCCCTGCTGACCGTAGACTTCCATCAGTTTCAGACGCAGATCACTGCGTTGCGGCTCGAGGCTGACGCCCTCCTCCAGCAATGCTGCAGCCTGATTCAGGCGACCGGCACTGATGTGCGATTGCGCCTTGTCGAGCACGTCATCGGAACGCTCGGCGGCCGGCGCCACCAGCGGCGCGGCAATCGGCTCAGCCATCACGATCGGCGCCACTACCGGAGCCACGACTGGAGCAGGAGCAGGCGCCGGAGTGTTGAGCTTGACGCTCGCCGCTGGCGTTTCCAGACCTTCGAAGCTGCTTTCCGGCAGATCCTGCTCGGCGGAGAACTCTTGTTCTTCGGCCAGCGCACGAGCCATGCGCACATGCTTTTCAGCTTCCTGCTGAGCTTTGCGGCGACGCGCCAACAGCAACAGCAGGAGCAGCAGAACTACCGCACCGCCACCGATCAGACCCAACAGGATCGGATTGGTCAGCAGCTCATTGAAGGTTTTTTCATCATCAGCCGCAGGTTTGGTTTCGACAACCGGCTCGACCACTGGCTCAACCGGTGTTTCGGCAGGTGGAGCAATGGCAGATTCTGGCGTCGGCGCTGCTTCTGCAGGAGTAGCCGGCGGTGTGGCAGCCAGCTCAGCAGTGATCGCCGGAACCGGCGCGACTGCGCCATTCGCGGCCGGGGCAGCGCCCGCGCCTTCGGCCTGCAGTTTCGCCAGTTGATTGTTCTTCAGCTCGATGAGCTTTTGCAGTTTGTCCATCTGACTTTGCAGATCGGACATGCGGCTTTTCAGTTCCTCGTTGTCACGACGGGTCGTGTCGAGGTTTTCCTGAGTGACTGCAAGCTTGTTGCTCAAGGCTTGGGCGTCACCTGCCGGGCCTTTGCCGCGCGCCTTGGCACTCTCGGCGGAGACCAGGCTCAGATTGTCCTGGGCGTTCTGTGCTCCAGCGGTATTGCCGCGACCACGGTTGGTCGCATCGAGCTGCTGCTGACCGGTGCCGGGCTTGGCCACATAGCGACGGCCCGTGCGCCAGGCTTCGTTCTGCGCCGCGACCTCGGCAATTGCTTTCGACTGCGGCAATGCAGTGCTTTGCACCGAATCCGGCAGACGTAGCACCTGACCGGTTTTCAGCCGGTTGATGTTGCCGCCAATGAACGCATCCGGGTTCAACGCTTGAATGGCCAGCATGGTCTGCTGCACCGAACCACCGTTGCGCGCCTTCGCGGCAATCTCCCACAGGGTATCGCGCGGCGTGGTGGTGTATTGCGTCGGGTGTGTGGCGCCCGTGGTCGGTGCGGCGATGGTCTGCGACGGCGCCGGTTGTGCGGCGGCGTCAGCGGTCTCTGGCGAGAACTTCGATGGATCCAGCAGCACGCTGTAATCGCGCAGCAGACGACCGTTCGGCCACATCACCTGCACGAGGAATTTCACCATCGGTTCCGACAACGGCTTGCTCGACGTTACGCGCAGCACGCTTTTGCCGCTGGCGTTGAGCACCGGAGTGAAAGTCAGGTCATTGAGGAAGGCCTGGCGATCGACGCCGGCCTTGGCGAAATCTTCGGGTGAAGCCAGGCTCGGCACCACTTCGGCAGCAGTGAGATCCTTGACGTCGAGCAGCTCGATTTCAGCCACCAGCGGCTGGTTCAGGGTCGACTTCAGGGTCAGCTCCCCGAGCCCGAGGGCATGCGCCATACCGGAGGACAGCGCCGAGGCGGCCGCTATTGCTAACACCAGTTTGCGAACTTGAACCATAGCCTCATCCTTTGTTTGAACGTTCCTCGGCCAGCGAGAAGATATTGATTGCCGCTGCCGTAAGGCATTGCGCGCGACGACGACAGATGTCGCGCGCGCTCATTTCTTTGATGCCCCGGAAAGTCCCGGAGGGTGACACGTTATCCAGCGCTCCGGGCAAGCATAGCGCTCACCTAGAATCAGTCGACAAATTGTTGCCAAGTATCTTTTACAGCAGGTCTTTTATCAACAATTCAGCCACCTGCACAGCGTTAAGGGCTGCACCTTTGCGTACGTTATCTGACGTCAGCCACAGATTAAGTTCCGCCGGGTCGTCGACTCCGCTGCGCACGCGCCCGACATAGACCACGTCCTGGCCTACCGCGTCACCCACGGCGGTCGGATAATCACCGGCCTCGACCAGCTCAATACCCGGCGCATCTTCAAGTGCCGCGTTGACCTTTTCCAGGTCGACTGCGCGCTTTGATTGCAAAGTCACGCTAAAGCTATCGCCAAAAAACACCGGGGCTTGAACGCAAGTTGCGGAAATCTTTAAAGAAGGCTGTGCCAGCACCTGACGCAACTCGCGCACCAGACGTTTTTCCAGCAGCGTATGGCCCTGTGCGTCAGGCGTGCCGACCTGCGCCAGCAGGTTGAAAGCCATCTGCCGATCGAAGAAGGTTGGCTCCAGCGGGCGCATGTTGAGCAGCTCGGCGGTCTGCCGCGCCAGTTCGGTGACAGCTTCACGACCCTGTGCGGACACGGCGAGATTGGCGGTGACGTTCACGTATTGCAGGTCGATCAGATCGAGCAGCGGCGCCAGCACCACGGCGAGCGAAGTGGCCGATGGGCTTGGGCTGCTGACTTGGAACGGCGCCTTCAAACCGGCGAGCACAGCGGGGTTGGCCTCCGGAACGATTTGCGGTGCCTGATCGGCTGGCAATGCACCGGACAAGTCGATCAGCGAGCAACCGGCAGCATGGGCGCGCGCGGCGTAGCTCAGGGTAATGGCCGGGCCCGCTGCGAAAAACACCAGTTTGACCTTGCTGAAATCGAACTCGTCGACTTCGCGAACGCGTACGTTCTTGTTGCGGAACAGCACCGAGCTGCCGGCAGATTCGCTGCTCGCCAGCAGGTGCAGGTTGCCGACCGGGAAGTCGCGTTCTTCGAGAATCTGTACGAGGGTTTCGCCGACAGTACCGGTGGCGCCGATCACGGCAATATCTAGGGTCTGGGTCATGGTGCGAGCCTCTGGCGAAACGGGGGGAGCGGCACTTTACCGGGTGACTGGCGCACAGGCAATTTCTGTCCGGGATTTGCGGCGCCCCAACCGGCCTCATCGCTGGCAAGCCAGCTCCCACAGGTTTCTGTGTTGTGCATGAATCTTGTATACAACACTGAACACTGTGGGAGCTGGCTTGCCAGCGATGAGGCCGGTACAAACACCCGAGAAACCACAGGCATAAAAAAACCCGCACCTCTTTCAAGGCACGGGCTCTTTCATTGCTTCAGGCGATCAACGCTCAAGCAAAATCCGCAGCATGCGACGCAGCGGTTCGGCCGCGCCCCACAGCAGTTGGTCGCCAACGGTGAAGGCACCGACGAATTGCGAACCCATGTTCAACTTGCGCAGACGACCCACCGGAACATTCAGGGTGCCAGTGACCTTGGTCGGGCTCAGCTCCTGCATGCTTATTTCGCGCTGGTTCGGGACCAGTTTGACCCAAGGGTTGTGTTGGCTGATCAGCCCTTCGATATCGGCGATCGGTACGTCTTTGTTCAGCTTGATGGTCAGCGCCTGGCTGTGGCACCGCATCGCACCGATGCGCACGCAGATGCCGTCGACCGGGATCGGGCTCTTGAAGCGACCGAGGATCTTGTTGGTCTCGGCCTGAGCTTTCCACTCTTCGCGGCTCTGGCCATTCGGCAGCTCTTTGTCGATCCACGGGATCAGGCTGCCGGCCAGCGGTACGCCGAAGTTTTCGGTCGGGTACGCTTCGCTGCGCATGGCATCGGCCACGCGACGGTCGATGTCGAGGATCGCGCTGGCCGGATCGGCCAGTTGATCAGCGACAGCGGCGTGGGTCGCGCCCATTTGCTTGATCAGTTCACGCATGTTCTGCGCGCCGGCACCGGAAGCCGCCTGATAGGTCATGGCGCTCATCCACTCGACCAGACCCGCCTCGAACAGACCGCCCAGGCCCATCAGCATCAGGCTGACGGTGCAGTTGCCGCCGATGTAGTTCTTGGTGCCCGCATCGAGCTGCTGATCGATAACCTTGCGGTTGACCGGATCGAGAATGATGACCGCGTCATCGTTCATGCGCAGGCTCGAGGCCGCATCAATCCAGTAACCCTGCCAGCCGGCTTCGCGCAGCTTCGGGAACACTTCGCTGGTGTAGTCGCCGCCCTGGCAGGTCAGAATCACGTCGAGGGTCTTCAGCTCATCAATGCTGTAAGCATCCTTGAGCGGAGCAAGGTCCTTGCCCACGGACGGGCCTGGGCCACCGACGTTGGACGTGGTGAAAAACACCGGCTCGATTAGATCGAAATCCTGCTCTTCCAGCATCCGCTGCATGAGCACGGAACCGACCATCCCGCGCCAACCGATCAGACCTACACGTTTCATCGCAACTACACCTTCTTGAAAAGTGGGCCGCTGCTTTGTATTGAATTTCGCAGCGGGCCCGAGAGATTACAGATTCCGCAGCGCGGCGACTACTGCGTCGCCCATTTCCTGCGTACCGACTTTGCTGCAACCAGCCGAATAGATGTCGCCAGTGCGCAGGCCTTGATCGAGCACAACGCTGACGGCTTTCTCGATGGCATCGGCCGCGTCGTGCAGATTGAAGCTGTAACGCAGCATCATCGACACCGACAGAATGGTCGCCAACGGGTTGGCAATGCCTTTACCGGCGATGTCCGGAGCGGAACCATGGCAAGGCTCGTACATGCCCTTGTTGTTGGAATCCAGCGAGGCCGAAGGCAGCATGCCAATGGAACCGGTGAGCATCGACGCTTCGTCGGACAGAATGTCGCCGAACATATTGTCGGTGACGATCACATCGAACTGCTTCGGCGCGCGCACCAGTTGCATGGCGGCGTTGTCGACGTACATGTGGCTCAGTTCGACTTCCGGGTAATCCTTGGCCACTTGCTCGACCACTTCACGCCACAGTTGGCTGGAGGCCAGCACGTTGGCCTTGTCCACCGAGCAGAGCTTCTTGCCGCGAACCATAGCCATGTCGAAACCGACGCGGGCGATGCGACGGATTTCGCTTTCGCTGTACGGCAGCGTGTCGTAGGACTGACGCTCGCCGTTTTCCAGAGTGCGGGTGCCGCGTGGTGCGCCGAAGTAGATGCCGCCGGTCAGCTCACGGACGATGAGGATGTCCAGACCGGCAACGATTTCCGGCTTCAGGCTCGAAGCGTCAGCCAGTTGCGGGTACAGGATCGCCGGACGCAGGTTGCCGAACAGGCCCAGTTGCGCACGGATTTTCAGCAGGCCGCGCTCAGGGCGGATATCACGCTCGATGGTGTCCCATTTCGGCCCGCCAACGGCGCCCAGCAGCACGGCGTCGGCAGCACGAGCGCGGTCGAGGGTTTCGTCGGCCAGCGGCACGCCGTGCTTGTCGATGGCGGCGCCACCGATCACGTCATGGCTCAGCTCGAAGCCCAGGCTGTACTTGTCGTTGGCCAGTTCCAGCACCTTGACCGCTTCGGCCATGATTTCCGGACCAATACCGTCACCTGGGAGAATCAGAATCTGCTTGCTCATGCTTTCCTCGTGTCTTCAGTCGGTGCGCCATCTCAGGCGCGCCCGGAAAAATTCTTAGCGCTCGGCCATCAGTACGATCACATCGGTACTGAACGAGCCGTCGGCATCAATCTCAAAATATTCGCGCACTTCGTTGCCCATCGACTGCTGCAACTGGCGGATCGCTGCGCGCATCACTTCGGGTGTGCGCATGCGCTCAACCCAGGTGGTGTACTCCAGACGCAGGCGCTGCCGCGTGGTGCTGCGCACATGCAAACCGGCTTCGCTGACCTGACGCAGCCATTCAGCGGCGGAGTAATCGCGCACATGGCTGGTGTCGCGCAGCACTTCGACGCTTTGCAGATAAGTGTCGAACAACGGACTGCCCGGTGACAACACGTCAACGAACGCCGCCACACCGCCCGGTTTCAGCACCCGACGTACTTCGCGCAGGGCCACACCGAGATCGCTCCAGTGATGCGCCGAATAACGGCTGAACACGAAGTCGAACTCGCCATCGGCAAACGGCAGACGCTCGGCGGCACCGTTGACCGTGGAAATGTTGCCGATACCGCGATCAATCGCAGCGGCGGCGACCACGTCGAGCATTTGCTGCGACAGGTCGTAAGCGACCACTTCGTTGACCAGCGATGCCACGTGAAAACTGACGTGACCGGCGCCGCAACCCAAGTCCAGCACACGTGCCTCGCCCTGCCCGGCCAGTTGAGCCTGTAGCAGCGCGAACTCGGTGCCTTGAGCGTGAACGGCGCTGCTCAGGTAGGCGGCGGCCTGTTCACCGAATTGCTTTTGTACGACCTGGGTGTGTTGGGCGGTGCTGGTCATGGTCACATCCTGATATTTGTGTTGTTCGGGCTGCCGTCTTCGCGAGCAGGCTCGCTCCCACAGGGGAATGCATTTCAAGTGTGGGAGCGAGCCTGCTCGCGAAGGGGCCGGCCCTGACTACATCAACCTCGAATCAATCACGCGTCACGGAACAACCACGGCTGGCTAACCCGATGCCTGGCCTCAAACGTCGCAATCGCATCACCGTCCTGCAAGGTCAAACCGATATCGTCGAGACCATTCAACAAGCAATGCTTACGAAACGCATCAATCTCAAAGCTGTACACCTTGCCATCCGGACGGGTCACGGTCTGCGCTTGCAGATCAACCTGCAATTGATAACCCGGCTCAGCCTCAACCTGCTTGAACAACTCATCGACTTCAGCGTCGCTCAAGATGATCGGCAGCAAGCCATTTTTGAAGCTGTTGTTGAAGAAGATGTCGGCGTAGCTCGGCGCGATGATGCTGCGGAAACCGTATTCTTCCAGCGCCCACGGCGCGTGTTCACGGCTGGAGCCGCAACCGAAGTTCTCGCGGGCCAGCAACACGCTGGCGCCTTGATAACGCTCGGCGTTGAGGACGAAGTCCTTGTTCAGCGGGCGCTTGGAGTTGTCCTGATACGGTTGACCGACATCGAGGTAACGCCACTCGTCGAACAGGTTCGGACCGAAACCGGTGCGCTTGATCGACTTCAAAAACTGTTTCGGAATGATTTGGTCGGTGTCGACGTTGGCACGATCCAAAGGCGCGACAAGACCAGTGTGCTGGGTAAAAGCTTTCATGCTGCGCTCCTTAAATCAATTCGCGAACGTCGATGAAACGACCGTTCACCGCTGCCGCCGCCGCCATGGCCGGGCTGACGAGGTGGGTACGGCCACCGGCGCCCTGACGGCCTTCGAAGTTACGGTTGGAGGTCGAGGCGCAATGTTCGCCGGACTCCAAACGGTCCGGGTTCATCGCCAGGCACATCGAGCAACCCGGCTCACGCCATTCGAAACCGGCTTCGAGGAAAATCTTGTCGAGACCTTCGGCCTCAGCCTGCGCTTTGACCAGACCCGAGCCCGGCACCACGATCGCTTGCTTGATGGTCGATGCGACTTTACGGCCCTTGGCGATCACCGCCGCAGCGCGCAAGTCTTCGATCCGCGAGTTGGTGCAGGAACCGATAAACACGCGATCCAGTTGGATGTCGGTGATCGCCTGATTGGCGGTCAAACCCATGTATTTCAAGGCACGGACGATCGAGTCGCGCTTGACCAGATCCATTTCTTTGGCCGGATCCGGCACGTTCTGATCAACGGCCAAAACCATCTCAGGCGAAGTGCCCCAGCTGACTTGCGGCTTGATCTGCGCGGCGTCGAGTTCAACCACGGTGTCGAATTTGGCATCGGCGTCGGAGACCAGGTCTTTCCAGGCTTCGACAGCCATGTCCCATTCCGCGCCTTTCGGGGCAAATGGACGGCCCTTGACGTAATCGACGGTCTTCTGATCCGCTGCCACCAGACCCACGCGGGCGCCGGCTTCGATGGACATGTTGCAGATGGTCATGCGCCCTTCAACGGACAAGTCGCGGATCGCGCTGCCAGCGAACTCGATGGCGTGGCCATTGCCGCCAGCGGTGCCGATCTTGCCGATCACTGCGAGGACGATGTCCTTGGCGGTCACGCCGAACGGCAATTGCCCTTCAACGCGCACCAGCATGTTTTTCATTTTCTTGGCGACCAGGCACTGAGTGGCGAGCACGTGCTCGACCTCGGAGGTGCCGATACCGTGAGCCAAGGCGCCAAACGCGCCGTGGGTCGAGGTGTGCGAGTCGCCGCAAACCACGGTCATGCCCGGCAAGGTTGCGCCCTGCTCCGGGCTGATCACATGGACGATGCCTTGGCGCACGTCATTCATCTTGAACTCGACGATGCCGTATTCATCGCAGTTGTCGTCGAGGGTCTGAACCTGCAAACGCGAGACCTGATCAGCAATGGCTTCGATGCCGCCCTTGCGCTCTGGCGTCGTCGGTACGTTGTGGTCTGGGGTCGCGATGTTGGCATCGATGCGCCAAGGCTTGCGCCCGGCCAGACGCAGACCTTCAAAGGCTTGCGGCGAGGTCACTTCGTGAATGATGTGACGATCGATATAGATCAGCGCCGAGCCATCGTCGCGCTGCTTGACCAAATGCGAATCCCAGAGCTTGTCGTAGAGCTTTTTGCCTGCCTTCTGACGTTTCATCATCAGATTGTTTCTATGCCCTTGTCTTATCAATAACCCTTTGGCTTGTGAGGCCGATCCTATGGGGTTAGATTAAATAACTCAAATTCATATTTTTTATGCTTTGGATAACCAACTGGAATACAACCATGGATCTGGCCAACCTCAACGCTTTTATCGCGATTGCCGAGACCGGCAGCTTCTCCAACGCCGGCGAACGGTTGCACCTGACGCAACCGGCGATCAGCAAGCGCATCGCCGGGCTGGAGCAACAATTGAAGGTGCGCCTGTTTGATCGGCTGGGCCGTGAAGTCGGCCTGACCGAGGCCGGCCGCGCCCTGCTGCCGCGGGCTTATCAGATTCTCAACGTGCTCGACGACACCCGCCGCGCACTGACCAACCTCACCGGCGAAGTCAGCGGCCGCCTGACCCTGGCCACCAGTCATCACATCGGCCTGCACCGTTTACCGCCGCTGTTAAGGGAGTTCACCCGCCGTTACCCACAGGTGGCGCTGGATATTCAGTTCCTCGATTCGGAAGTGGCCTACGAGGAAATTCTCCATGGCCGCGCGGAACTGGCGGTCATCACCCTTGCGCCGGAACCGCACGCACTGGTCAAAGCCACGCCCGTCTGGGACGACCCGCTGGATTTTGTGGTCGCCCCAGAGCATTCGCTGATCAATAACGGTGCCGTCAGTCTGGCGGACATTGCCGGTCATCCGGCGGTTTTCCCCGGAGGCAACACCTTCACGCACCACATTGTCCAACGTTTATTCGAGGCTCAGGGCCTGACGCCGAACATCGCCATGAGCACCAACTACCTGGAAACCATCAAGATGATGGTCTCGATTGGCCTGGCCTGGAGCGTTTTGCCACGCACCATGCTCGACGATCAAGTGGCGAGCATCGTATTGCCGGGCATACAGCTCAGTCGCCAGCTAGGCTATATCTTGCACACCGAACGGACGCTATCGAATGCAGCAAGAGCGTTTATGGCCTTGCTGGACGCACAAATCGATCTGCCAGGGACTTGAGGCCAACTTGTGCTACTCCTATAGAGCCGCTGTCCCTGTGCCTAATGCCACCATCAGCTCAAGGCCTGTTAACGATGCCGAAATCTGTTGACCGAATTCCGCCGATGCCGCGTATTCAGGCCATTGACCCGCGTCATTCCGAGCAGAGCTGGGAGAGTGCGCCACAATTGCTCGCCGCACTCAACGGCGCGCGGCTCGGCGCCTGGTATTGGGACATCGAGCGCGGGCAGATCAGTTGGTCGCGTGGCACCCAGGCATTGTTCGGCTTCGATCCTCGGCAACCGCTGCCCGAAGATCTGGAATACCTCGATCTGCTGCCGCCGGAAGACCGCGCGAAAACCGTCCGCGCCTTCCACGCGGTGATTGCCGGCGCACCGCTGGAACAGGCGATGCACCACCGCATCCGCTGGCCGGACGGCAGCCTGCACTGGCTGGAGATCAGCGGCAGCCTGCTGCCGGATAAACACGGGCGCCCCCGAATGATCGGGGTGATTCGTGAAATCACCCACCAGCGCCAACGCGAACAGGCCCTGAGCAGTTCGGAGAAACGTTTCGCGACACTTTTCCACCTGTGCCCGAACATGGTCCTGCTGACCCGCCAGGAAGACGGCCTGATCAGCGAGGCCAATCAGTATTTTGAAAGCCTGTTCGGCTGGCCGGTGCAGAGTGCCATCGGTCGCACCACACTGGAACTGGGCCTGTGGGTGCATCCGGAGCAGCGCGCGGAACTGGTCAAGAAAACCAAGGCCAAGGGCGAATTGATCAGCATGGAAGTGCAGTTTCGCGCGAGCAACGGGCAGATTCATGACGGCATTCTCAGCGCCCAGAAGGTCGAACTCGAAGGCCAGCCGTATCTGCTCAGCACTTTCCTCGACACCACCGAACGCAAAGCCGCCGAACATGCGCTCAAGGACAGCCAGGAACGCCTCGACCTGGCGCTGGACTCAGCGCAGCTCGGCACCTGGGACTGGCACATCCCCAGCGGCATGCTTTACGGCTCAGCGCGGGCTGCGCAATTGCACGGGCTGGAGCCAAAACCATTTCACGAATCGTTCGACGAGTTTTTCGAAGGGGTGCCCGGCGAAGAGCGCGACAGCATGCGCGACGCCTACCGCAGCCTGCGCGAAGGCCCGGCGGGCAATTATCAGCTGACCTATCGCGTGCAACTGCCCGACGGCAGCTCGCGCTATCTGGAAAGCCGCGCCCGCCTTTACCGCGACGACAACGGCGCACCGCTGCGCATGGCCGGCACCCTGCTGGACATCACCGATCAGGTCGAGCGCGAACAGCGGCTGGTGGCCTCGGAAGAAAAATTCGCCACGCTGTTTCAGGTCAGCCCCGACCCAATCTGCGTCACCCGTCAGGACAGTGGCGAGTTCATCGAAATCAATAACAGCTTTACCCAAACCTTCGGCTGGAGCGCTGCCGACGTGATTGGCCACACCGCCGAAGAAATCGGCCTGTGGGACGCATCGGCAAAAAGTCTGCAACGCATTGAACGGGTGATTCGCGAACAGGGCTTGAGCAATGTCGCGATCATCGTGCAGCACAAGGACGGCCAATCGCTGACCTGCGTGATTTCCAGCCGGCAGATCAGCGTCGGCGATCAACCCTGCATCGTCACCACCCTGCGCGACATTACCCAGCAGCAGCGCTCGGAAGCGGCGCTGAAAGCCAGTGAAGAGAAATTCGCCAAGGCGTTTCACTCCAGCCCCGACGCCATCACCATTACCGAGCGCGACACCGGACGCTATCTGGAGGTCAACGATGGCTTCTGCAGGCTCACCGGCTATCGCGCCGACGAAGTGGTGGGTAAAACCGTGTATCAGGTCGGCATCTGGGCTGAGGAAAAGCAACGCTCGGCACTCTTGGCCGAACTGCAGATCAAGGGCCGCGTACACCACCAGGAAATGCTCGGGCGCAACAAACGCGGAGAGATGCTGACGGTGGAAGTTTCCGTCGAACCGATCACCCTTAACGAAACCGCCTGTCTGCTATTGACCGCTCGTGATGTCAGCCTGCTGAAAAACGCCGAAGCGCAAATCCGTCATCTGGCTTATCACGACCCGCTGACCAACCTGCCCAACCGCGCCCTGCTGATGGATCGCCTGAGCCAGCAGATCGCCCTGCTCAAGCGTCACAACCTGCGCGGCGCGTTACTGTTTCTCGACCTCGATCACTTCAAACACATCAACGACTCCCTCGGCCACCCGGTCGGCGACACGGTGCTGAAGATCATTACTGCACGGCTCGAAGCCAGCGTACGCATGGAGGATACGGTTGCGCGCCTGGGCGGCGATGAGTTTGTCGTGCTGCTCAGTGGCCTTGAAGGCTCGCGCAACGAAGTCAGCGCACAAGTGCGCAATCTGGCCGATACCCTGCGTGAATTGCTGTCGGAACCGATGTTCCTCGACGGCCAGCGCCTGCAAGTGACGCCGAGCATCGGCGTGGCGCTGATCCCCGATCACGGCTCGACGCCGACCGACCTGCTCAAGCGCGCCGATATTGCGCTTTATCGGGCCAAGGATTCCGGGCGCAACACCACGCAGATGTACCACAACACCATGCAGAAGGCCGCCAGTGAACGGCTGCGCATGGAGACCGACTTGCGCCTGGCGCTGTCGCGCGGTGAATTCAATGTGCACTTCCAGCCGCAGATCGACGCGCGGGATAACCGCATCATCGGCGCCGAAGCCCTGGTGCGCTGGAATCACCCGGAACTCGGCGCACAATCGCCCACAGAGTTCATCAAAGTGCTGGAAGACAGCGGTCTGATTCTCGAAGTCGGTACGTGGATCCTCGACGAAGCCTGCAATGCATTCAAACAACTGATCGCGCTGAAACTGGTCGACCCGCTCAATTTCAGCCTGTGCGTCAATATCAGCCCGCGACAGTTTCGCCAGAACGACTTTGTCGAGCGCATCGAACACAGCATGACCAGCCATGGCCTGCCGTGCTCGTTGCTGAAACTGGAAATCACCGAAGGCATCGTCATCCAGAACCTGGAAGACACCATCAGCAAAATGCGTCGTCTGAAAAAGCTCGGCGTGAGTTTTGCCATGGACGATTTCGGCACCGGTTATTCGTCGCTGACTTACCTCAAGCGTCTGCCAGTGGACACGCTGAAAATCGACCAGTCGTTTATCCGTGATGCGACCACTGACCCCAACGATGCCGAGATCATTCGCGCGATTGTCGCCATGGCCCGCAGTCTGGAGCTGGAAGTGATTGCCGAGGGCGTGGAAACACCGGAGCAACTGGCATTCCTGCAAGGGCTGGGCTGCCATTTGTATCAGGGTTATTTGCACAGTCGGCCGGTGGCGCTGGAGGATCTGAAAGTGCTGCTGGAATGACGGGCACAAAAAAGGGCGCCAGTGGCGCCCTTTTCATTGCTCGGTCTTATTGCAGAACCGGCTTCTCCACCCCGTTGATCGGAATGCGTTTGGCTTTTGCCTCTTCCGGGATCACTCGCAACAGGTCGATGCTCAACAGACCGTTTTTCAGATCCGCCGCCTTGATCTCGATGTGATCAGCCAAGCGGAAAGACAGCTTGAATGCACGCTGGGCGATGCCTTGGTGCAGGAAGGTCACGCCTTCGTTGGCGTCACGTTTGCCGCCACTGATGGTCAGCACACCTTTCTCGACTTGCAGCTCCAGGTCTTCTTCCTGGAAACCGGCGGCGGCGACGACAATGCGGTACTGGTCATCACCGTGCTTTTCGACGTTGTAAGGTGGGTAGCTGCTGCCTGGCTCGTTGCGCAGGGCGGTTTCGAACAGGTCGTTGAAACGGTCGAAACCTACCGAGGAACGGAACAGTGGCGCGAGGGAAAATGCGGTACTCATGGTGCAAATCTCCTGAAAAAAAATCAGCAAGTTTTCTTGTCTCCGCGACCCGTATTCGGCATCGCGTAACCCTTAAATAGGGACCGCTGAAATGATTTCAAGAGATTATTTGCAGATTTTTTTCAGGCCGCTTCGGCGACTGGCAGACCGAGCAAACGCGAAACATGATCCGGCTCGGTCTCGCGCCGCAGCACGGTAAACAGCTCCGTAGCCTCAGGATAATTGCGCGTCAGCATCGCCAGCCATTGCTTCAAACGGCCCGGCGATTGGCGTGCGGTCATCTGCGCTTTGGCTTGCAGCCAGAAGTCCTGAATCAACGGCATCAGCTCGGCCCAGGTCATTTCGACGACGTCTTCACCCGCGCGCGCAGCAGCGATCTGTTTGGCCAGATCGGGGCGCGAAACCAGTCCGCGACCGAGCATGATGTCTTCCACGCCGCTGATTTCGCGGCAACGGCGCCAGTCTTCGACGCTCCAGATATCGCCGTTGGCGAACACCGGGACCTTGACCACGTCCTGTACACGCGGAATCCATTCCCAATGCGCCGGCGGCTTGTAGCCGTCCATCTTGGTTCGGGCGTGAACCACAATGTGCTCGGCGCCACCTTCAGCCAACGCCGTAGCGCAGACCAGCGAACCGTCCGGGCTGTCGAAACCGAGGCGCATCTTCGCCGTCACGGGGATGTGCGCAGGTACGGCGCGGCGCACGTGCTCGACGATCTGGTTGAGCAGTTCCGGCTCTTTCAGCAGTACGGCGCCGCCTCGGGACTTGTTGACGGTCTTGGCCGGGCAGCCGAAGTTGAGGTCGATCACTTCGGAGCCGAGTTCGCAGGCCAGCGCAGCGTTCTCCGCCAGGCACACCGGATCGGAACCGAGTAACTGCACACGCAATGGCACACCGGATGCGGTGCGGGCGCCGTTGAGCAGCTCCGGGCCGAACTTGTGGAAGTACGCTGGAGTGAGCAACTGGTCGTTGACCCGAATGAATTCAGTCACGCACCAGTCGATGCCGCCAACGCGGGTCAGCACGTCGCGGAGGATGTCGTCGACCAACCCCTCCATGGGCGCCAGAGCAATTTGCATGGGAAAAACACTACTTGAGGAAAAAACGTGCGGCAGTTTACTGGATATCGCACAAATCCGCAGAACAACACATATTCCTTGTAGGAGTGAGCCTGCTCGCGATAGCGGTGTGTCAGTCACATATGTTTCGACTGACACACCGCTATCGCGAGCAGGCTCACTCCTACATTAGATTTGCGCAGACTCTGAGAGCAGGATAGCCGGGCCATAACCTTCGATGAACTCTGCCGGCATGCGCTTCGGCTTACCGGTGGACAGCTCAATGCAGACAAACGTGGTTTGCGCGCGCAACAGCGTGGTGTTGTCGCTCGGGCGCTTGAGCTGGAAATGCCGGGTCATCTTCAGGCGCTGATCCCAATCGACGATCCAGGTCGCCAATTGCAACTCATCGCCTTCATAGGCGGCGGCCAGATAATCGATCTCGTGACGAACCACGGCCATCGCCCGATCCAGCCGCCGATATTCGACCAGATCCAGGCCCAGACGCTGCGAATGGCGCCAGGCGCAACGCTCGAGCCAGGTCACGTACACCGCGTTGTTCGCGTGGCCGAGCCCGTCGATGTCCTCGGCGCCTACTTGCAGATCAATGGTAAACGGCGTTTCCCGATCCCAGCCCATGCCCCACTCCCGGTCAGTTATTCAACCGGGGCAGTGTAACGGAGCTCACGCCGATTGGCGCGTCTGAAGGCTGCGACCGGCCAGCAGTGATAACACCCCATCAATCACCCGAGGGTCGGCCAATACGCGCTGATGACCACCGCCCTCGAGGCGCAGCAAGCGACTGTCGAACCAGGATTCGTGGATCAATTGCGACTCTTTGACCGAGACGAAGTTGTCGTCCTCGGCGTGCACGATCAGGCCGGGCATATCCAGTTGATAGTGCGCGACGTCCAGCGTGGCAGCGCGCATGCCGACATCCTGCTCGACTTGACGAATGAACGCGGAGCGGGCTCGCGGCGGCATACCGACGTATCGGGCAAAACCACGCAGCACACCAAGAATTCGCGCTGGAGCAGCGATGCTGACGAGGGTTTCGGTGCGCAAGCCCAATTGCACGGCGAGCATCGCGCTGGCGCCGCCCATGGAGTGGCCGATGACTGCTTGCAGCGGCGGTAACTCCGCCGCCGCTTCGAGCATCGCCCGAGCGAACAACACCACATTGGCCTCACGCCCCGGCGAACGACCGTGGGCCGGACCATCGAGCGCGACAACGGTGTAACCGGCATCGACCAGCGCGGTGATCAACGAGGCGAATTGAGTGGGCCGCCCTTCCCAACCATGCATCAGCAGCACGGTCGGACCTTGACCCCAGCGCAGTGCCGACAGACCGAAGCGCAACGTAATCCGCTCGGCATTGGCCAGCATCGGCAGTTCCCATTCGCGCAGTGGCAGCGCGCGCGGCGTCATGAATGCCAGACGCATTTTGCTCGCCACCCGTTTCGGTGCAATCCAGCCCAAGGTGCCATTAACGCCACGAACCCACTTCAACGTGTTCATCGCTCTCTCCTCAGGCGTGTTGCCTTCAGGTCAACGCACCGCCGACTTGGCAGCGCGCAGCAATCGGTCGGATAAATCTCCCGGACCCAGCGCTCTTGCGAGTGCCAGACCACCCACCATCAAGGCCATGTCGGCCAGCGCTTTATCGGTGTCCTCAGGGCTGGACGCCAACTGCGCCACCATCAATTCCAGGTGTTCGTTCAGCGCAAGCCGGAACGAGTCCGGCAAACGACCCAGTTCGCCAATGGAAGCCGGAATAGGGCACGCCGCTTCGCTGGAGTCACGGTGCTTGCGTGACAGATAGAACGCAGCGACCAGAGCACGGCGTTCTTCACCGGTCAGTTGCGTGTCCATGTCAGCAATCAGGTCGCGGCGGCGACCGAGCAATTGCTTGAACGCTTCAAGCATCATCGCGTCCTTGCTTTCGAAGTGCGCATAGAAGCCGCCGACGGTCAGGCCGGCTGCGCCCATCACTTCGCCCACGCTAGGGTCTGCCGGGCCACGCTGAATCAGTGCGGAGCTGGCAGCCTTGAGGATGCGTTCGCGGGTTTGAGCTTTTTTATCGTTCATCGTTGCCTCCGAATATTACGACTAGAATATTATTCGCATAATAATATTCTGCAAGTCAAGGATATGACCGCTGGTCTGAAGCACAGTGTAAGGAAAAAGGAGAATTGGCCAAACGCCAGACAAACAAAAGGGCCATTCAATAATTGAATGACCCTTATAAAATCCCGCAGAGCGGGTAATCGTGGCGTCCCCTAGGGGACTCGAACCCCTGTTACCGCCGTGAAAGGGCGGTGTCCTAGGCCACTAGACGAAGGGGACACAAACCTTCTATACAACTGATCAGTGCTGAGAGCTGATCGATTCAAGGCCGGTGTGGCCAGACCTTGAACCTGTAAATTGGTGGAGCTTAGCGGGATCGAACCGCTGACCTCCTGCATGCCATGCAGGCGCTCTCCCAGCTGAGCTATAGCCCCTCATCGTTGATGTCATCGCTGAGGACGGGGCGAATCTTAAGGGCGTATCGAAAGCCTGTCAAACTTATTTTTGAAATTTTTCAAAGTTTTTCGTCGGCATAACAATCACTTACCGCCCTCCTCCCGAAAATCCGGGACTTGGGATAAAGCATGCCCCTGTAGGAGCTGCCGAAGGCTGCGATCTTTTGACGTTGCCGTTTAAAGATCAAGATCAAAAGATCGCAGCCTTCGGCAGCTCCTACAGGGGGGTTAAGCTATCAGGCGATAGCGCCCAGCAGCTTTTCCCACTCTTTGTTTTCTTTCTTCGACACGCCGCCCAGCAGGTCGATCGCCTGACGCAGACGGAAGCGGGTCAGATCCGGGCCAATGATTTCCATGGCATCGAGCACCGATACCGAACTCGCCTGCCCGGTGATCGCAGCAAACATCAGCGGCATCGCATCGCGCAACTTCAACTCAAGGGATTCGACCACGGCCTGAATCGTTGCGGTGATGTTGTCCTTCTCCCACTGACGCAGGCTTTCCAGCTTCCACAGGATCAACTGCATCAACTGCCGAACCTGATCACCGGAAAGCTTTTTCGATTCGAACAGCTTGGCATCCGGGTTAACACCACCGGCGAAGAAGAACCCGCCCAGCGGTGCAACCTGGCTGAAGGTTTCAACGCGACCTTGAACCAGCGGCGCGATCTTCATCATGTATTGCGGGTTCAACGCCCAGGTCTGCAAGCGGCTGGCGAATTCTTCCACCGGCAGATCACGCAGCCATTGGCCGTTGAGCCACGACAGCTTCTCGATGTCGAAGATCGGCCCGCCAAGGGACACACGCTTGAGGTCGAAGTTGTCGACCATTTCCTGCAGCGAGAACTTCTCGCGCTCGTCCGGCATCGACCAGCCCATGCGGCCGAGGTAATTGAGCATCGCCTCAGGCATGAAACCCATGCGCTCGTAGAACGTCACCGACGTCGGGTTCTTGCGCTTGGACAGCTTGCTCTTGTCCGGGTTACGCAGCAGCGGCATGTAGCACAGCTCTGGTTGCTCCCAGCCGAAATATTCGTAGAGCAGAATCAGTTTCGGCGCTGATGGCAGCCACTCTTCACCACGCAGGACGTGGGTGATGCCCATCAGGTGATCGTCGACGACGTTGGCGAGGAAGTACGTCGGCAGGCCGTCGGTCTTCATCAACACTTGCATGTCCATGCGATCCCACGGGATCTCGACGTCGCCACGGAGCATGTCCGGGACTACGCAAACGCCTTCGCTCGGGACTTTCATGCGGATCACGTGGGGTTCGCCGGCAGCCAGACGAGCCGCGACTTCTTCTTTCGACAGCAGCAGCGCGCGGCCGTCGTAGCGTGGAGTTTCGCCGCGGGCCATTTGCTCGGCGCGCATCTGATCGAGCTCTTCAGCGGTGCAGAAGCAGGGGAACGCGTGGCCCATGTCGACCAGTTGCTGGCAGTACTTCTGGTAGATGTCGCCGCGCTCGCTCTGCCGGTAAGGACCGTGCGGGCCGCCAACGTCCGGGCCTTCGCTCCAGTCGATACCCAGCCAGCGCAGAGCGTCGAAGATCTGCTGTTCGGACTCGCGGGTCGAACGCAACTGGTCGGTGTCTTCGATCCGCAGGATGAACTCACCGCCGTGCTGCTTGGCAAAGCAGTAGTTGAACAATGCGATGTAAGCGGTACCTACGTGGGGGTCCCCGGTAGGCGATGGCGCGATGCGAGTGCGGACGGTGGTCATGGCATGTCTCGAAAAGAATGAAAAGCAAAACAATCAAGCGGCGAATGGTAACAGGCGACACCCGCCCCGCTCCAGCGGGCAGGGCATTTAAGCCAAGTTTGCGTCTGTAAGGCCCGTAAGCCGTGATGAATGGCGGAATATCAGCAGATGGCATTTACCGTTTATCGGCTGTATGCCAGATTCGCCGGCTGATAACTTTCCTTACAATTCCTCGACTACAGTTTGCCCATGCCTGCTCAACTCAAGCGTCGCCTGTTGATTTTCCTGCTGCTCGTCCTGCTGATTGCCGGGGGCTTCTTCGCCCATTGGTTTTTCAAGGGACGCTTTTATGAAAGCACCGACAACGCCTATGTCCAGGGCGAAATCACCCGTGTGTCGAGTCAACTGAGCGCGCGCATCGACGAAGTGCTGGTGCAGGACAATCAGCATGTCGAAAAAGGCCAGTTGCTGGTGCGCCTCGAACCGAATGATTTCCGCCTTGCGATTGATCGTGCCAACGCCGCCCTCGCCACCCGCGAAGCCGAACGCCTGCAGGCGCAAAGCAAACTGACCCAGCAGTCGAGCCTGATCGCTGCCAGCGATGCTCAAGTGGCGACCACCCAAGCGACGCTCGGCCGCTCGCAGATGGACTTGTCGCGAGCAGAAACCCTGCGCAAACCCGGTTATGTTTCCGAAGAACGGGTGACCACCCTCTCCGCCGACACACACATTGCTCGCTCGCAAGTGGCCAAGGCGCAGGCCGATGCACAGGGCCAGCGCCAGCAGGTCAACGCCCTGAACGCGGAAATCAAACGCCTCGACGCGCAGATTGCGAACGCCCGCGCCGATCTCGCGCAAGCCGAACTCAACCTGACCCGCAGCGAAATCCACGCACCGATCAGCGGCCTCGTCGGCCAGCGTGCCGCCCGTAACGGCCAAGTGGTGCAGGCCGGCGCTTATCTGCTATCGATCGTTCCGGACGAAGACATCTGGGTGCAGGCCAACTTCAAGGAAACCCAGATCGGCCACATGCAGCCCGGCCAGAAAGCCGAGCTGACCTTTGATGCGTATGGCGACACGCCGATCGAAGCGCGGGTCGACAGTCTGTTCGCCGCGTCCGGCGCGCAGTTCAGCCTGCTGCCGCCGGACAACGCCACCGGCAACTTCACCAAAGTCGTGCAACGAATCCCGGTGAAACTGACCTTCAAGGCCGATAACGCGCTACACGGCAAGATCCGCCCGGGCATGTCCGTCACCGCCACCGTGAATATCAAAGACGCCCCAGAAGATGGCCGGTGATTCATTGATCCGACCGGTCGGCGAACCGACCCGGCGCGACTGGATTGCAGTGATGAGCGTAATGCTCGGCGCCTTTATGGCGGTGCTGGACATCCAGATCACCAACTCGTCGCTGAAAGATATTCAGGGCGCGCTGTCGGCGACCCTGGAAGAAGGTTCGTGGATTTCCACCTCCTATCTGGTCGCGGAAATCATCATGATTCCGCTGACCGCGTGGCTGGTGCAGCTGCTCTCGGCGCGACGTCTGGCGGTGTGGGTGTCGCTGGGGTTTCTGGTGTCCTCGCTGCTGTGCTCAATGGCCTGGAGCCTGGAGAGCATGATCGTTTTTCGCGCCATGCAGGGTTTCACCGGTGGCGCGCTGATCCCGCTGGCGTTCACCCTGACGCTGATCAAACTCCCCGAACACCACCGTGCCAAAGGCATGGCGATGTTCGCCATGACCGCCACGTTCGCGCCGTCGATCGGCCCGACGCTGGGCGGCTGGCTCACGGAAAACTGGGGCTGGGAATACATCTTCTACATCAACATCCCGCCGGGCCTGATCATGATCGCCGGCCTGATGTACGGACTGGAGAAGAAAGAAGCGCACTGGGAATTGCTGAAAAGCACTGACTACACGGGCATCCTCACGCTGGGCATCGGCCTCGGGTGCTTGCAGGTTTTTCTCGAAGAAGGCCATCGCAAGGACTGGCTGGAATCGAGCCTGATCGTGACGCTGGGCAGCATTGCGCTGGTGAGCTTGATAACTTTTGTGATCGTGCAGATCTCCAAACCGAATCCGCTGATCAACCTTGGCATTCTGCGCAATCGCAATTTTGGGTTGTCGAGTATTTCCAGCCTGGGCATGGGCGTCGGGTTGTACGGTTCGATCTATTTGTTGCCGCTGTATCTGGCGCAGATCCAGAACTACAACGCCCTGCAGATCGGCGAAGTGATCATGTGGATGGGCGTGCCGCAGCTGTTTCTGATTCCGCTGGTGCCGAAGCTGATGAAGATTGTCTCGCCGAAATGGCTGTGCACGCTTGGCTTCGGGTTGTTCGGCTTGGCGAGTTTTTCTTCCGGAGTGCTCAACCCGGACTTTGCCGGACCGCAATTCAATCAGATCCAGATCATTCGGGCGCTGGGGCAGCCATTGATCATGGTGACGATTTCGCTGATCGCCACCGCGTACATCCTGCCGCAGGACGCGGGGTCGGCGTCGAGTCTGTTCAATATCCTGCGCAACCTTGGCGGTGCGATTGGCATTGCCTTGCTGGCGACATTGCTGGATGCACGCACCAAGACTTACTTCGATTATTTGCGCGAGGCGGTGGTGCCGACCAATCCACAGGTGGCGGAGCGATTGGCGTCGATGACCGATCGGTTTGGCAATGACACGGCAGCGTTGGGCAAGCTGAGTGAGATCGTCCATCAACAGGCGGCGATCATGGCTTACAACGATGCGTTTCATTTTGTCGGGATTGCGTTGGGGATCAGCATGCTGGCGATTCTACTGACCAAAAAATTGCCGGAGGGGTTGAAGGCCGGGGAGTCTCATTAAGACCGCGTCGCCTCAATCGCGAGCAGGCTCGCTCCTACAGGTCTTGTGAGCGCCACAGAACCCTGTAGGAGTGAGCCTGCTCGCGATGAGGCCCGACCAGACAACACAAATCAAACAGCCAAAAGCCGCTCACGCAGTTTGGCAATCTCATCACGCATCTGCGCCGCCGCTTCAAACTCCAGATCCCGCGCCAACTGGTACATCTTCTCTTCCAGCGCGCGAATGCGCTTGGTGATCTCGCTCGGCGAGCGCAATTCGGCTTCGTACTTGGCGTTCTCTTCGGCGGCCTTGGCCATGCCTTTGCGTTTCTTGCTGCGCGAACCCGGCACGGTGGCGCCTTCCATGATATCGGCGACGTCCTTGATCACACCGCGCGGGGTGATGCCGTTTTCCAGGTTGAAGGCAATCTGCTTGTCGCGACGACGCTCGGTCTCGCCAATCGCCCGCTCCATCGAACCGGTCATGCGATCGGCGTAAAGAATCGCCCGGCCATTGAGGTTGCGCGCCGCACGGCCGATGGTCTGGATCAGCGAGCGCTCGGAACGCAGGAAGCCTTCCTTGTCGGCGTCGAGAATCGCCACCAGCGACACTTCCGGCATGTCCAGGCCTTCACGCAGCAAGTTGATCCCGACCAGCACGTCAAAAGTGCCAAGGCGCAGGTCGCGAATGATCTCGACGCGCTCGACCGTATCGATGTCCGAGTGCAGATAACGCACGCGCACGCCGTGATCGGCGAGGTAATCGGTAAGGTCTTCGGCCATGCGTTTGGTCAGCGTGGTGACCAGCACCCGCTCTTCGACCGCCACGCGTTTGCTGATTTCCGAGAGCAGATCGTCGACCTGCGTCAACGCCGGACGCACTTCAACCTGCGGGTCGACCAGACCGGTCGGCCGCACCACTTGCTCGACCACGCGCCCGGCATGTTCGGCTTCGTAGTTGCCCGGTGTCGCCGAGACGAAAATGGTCTGCGGGCTGACCCCTTCCCACTCGTCGAAACGCATTGGCCGGTTATCCAGCGCAGAAGGCAAACGGAAGCCGTATTCGACCAGGGTTTCTTTGCGCGAACGGTCGCCCTTATACATCGCGCCGACCTGCGGCACGCTGACGTGGGATTCGTCGATCACCAGCAAGGCATCGGCCGGCAGGTAATCGTAAAGCGTTGGCGGCGCTGCCCCGGCCGGACGTCCGGACAGGTAGCGCGAGTAGTTTTCGATGCCGTTGCAGTAGCCCAGTTCGAGGATCATTTCCAGGTCGAAACGGGTGCGCTGCTCAAGGCGCTGCGCTTCCACCAATTTGTTGTTGCTGCGCAGGTATTCCAGCCGCTCCTGCAATTCGACTTTGATGTGTTCGATGGCGTCGAGCAGGGTTTCCCGTGGCGTCACATAGTGACTCTTCGGATAGAACGTGAAACGCGGCATCTTGCGGATGACTTCGCCGGTCAGCGGATCGAATGCGGAAATGCTTTCGACCTCGTCATCGAACAGCTCGATGCGGATCGCTTCCAGATCGGATTCTGCCGGGTAAATGTCGATCACATCGCCGCGCACGCGGAAGGTCGCGCGGGCAAAATCCATGTCGTTGCGGGTGTATTGCAGGTCGGCCAGACGGCGCAGCAGTGCGCGCTGATCGAGTTTGTCGCCGCGATCGACGTGCAGCACCATCTTCAAATAGGTTTCCGGGCTACCGAGACCGTAGATGCACGACACCGTGGTGACGATGATCGCGTCCTTGCGCTCCAGCAACGCTTTGGTCGCGGACAGACGCATCTGCTCGATGTGGTCGTTGATCGACGCATCCTTCTCGATGAAGGTGTCGGACGACGGCACGTAGGCTTCGGGTTGGTAGTAGTCGTAGTAAGAAACGAAATATTCAACGGCGTTGTTGGGGAAAAACGCCTTGAACTCCCCATACAACTGCGCAGCCAGGGTTTTGTTCGGCGCCAGCACCAGCGTCGGGCGCTGAATCTGCGAGATGACATTGGCGATGCTGAAGGTCTTGCCCGAGCCGGTCACACCGAGCAGCGTCTGGTGCGCCAGCCCGGCTTCGATGCCCTCCACCAATTGGCGGATGGCTTCCGGCTGATCGCCGGCGGGCTCAAAGCGGGTGACGAGCTGGAATTCGGACATATACACCTCTGGGATCGCGGTGTTCCGCGCAAAGCGGAGCACTACGGGGACAACCGCAAACGACCGGTGTCGCGCAAGAAAAAACCTGGATTGTGCTCAATGTGGTGGCGATTGCCCGCTCTTTCAAGGCAAACGTCCTACATCCGCTAAAGACTCTGACAAGAGCAGTCGACTAACGGTCAAGAAATAATCGGAAAAACTTACCCTAAAAGCCGAATCGCCTGTCGCCATTGCTCAGTAATGGCCTCTATACTAGCTCCCCGTTTGTGCACCGCTCTAGTGCATTCGGCTGGAGCGCCACACGTCCCTCCACTATCCATTCAGAGCCGCCGTAATAATGAGCCTGTTCTCCGCTGTCGAAATGGCACCCCGCGATCCAATCCTGGGCCTCAACGAAGCATTCAACGCCGATACCCGGACCACCAAGGTCAACCTGGGCGTTGGCGTGTACTGCAACGAAGAGGGGCGAATTCCACTGCTGCGCGCTGTAATCGAAGCCGAGACGATTCGCGTCGCTCAACACGCTTCGCGCGGTTACCTGCCGATCGATGGCATCGCTGCCTACGACCAGGCCGTGCAAAAGCTGCTGTTCGGCAACGACTCGCCGCTGATCAGCGCCGGTCGCGTCATCACCACTCAGGCCGTCGGCGGGACCGGCGCACTGAAAATCGGTGCCGACTTCCTCAAGCAATTGCTGCCGAACGCCGTTGTGGCGATCAGCGACCCGAGCTGGGAAAACCACCGCGCGCTGTTCGAAACCGCTGGTTTCCCGGTGCAGAACTACCGCTACTACGACGCAGCCACCCACGACGTCAACCGTGCCGGCATGCTCGAAGACCTCAACGCCCTGCCAAACGGCTCGATCGTTATCCTCCACGCTTGCTGCCACAACCCGACCGGCGTCGACCTGACCCCGGCGGACTGGAACAACGTCCTGGAAGTGGTCAAAGCCAAAGGTCACGTGCCGTTCCTCGACATGGCTTACCAGGGTTTCGGTGACGGTATCGACGAAGACGCCGCAGCCGTGCGGCTGTTCGCTGAATCCGGTCTGACTTTCTTTGTATCGAGCTCGTTCTCCAAGTCGTTCTCGCTGTACGGCGAGCGCGTTGGCGCCCTGTCGATCATCAGCGAATCGAAAGAAGAAAGCGCGCGCGTGCTGTCGCAAGTCAAACGCGTGATCCGCACCAACTACTCCAACCCGCCAACCCACGGTGCAAGCATCGTTGCTGCGGTGTTGAACAGCCCGGAACTGCGCGCGCAGTGGGAAGCCGAGCTGGCCGAAATGCGTCTGCGCATTCGCGGCATGCGCGAGCAGATGGTTGCCCTGCTGGCGGAAAAAGCGCCGGGCCACGACTTTAGCTTCGTCGGTCGTCAGCGCGGCATGTTCTCCTACTCGGGCCTGACCACTGAACAAGTGCATCGCCTGCGTAACGAGTTCGGCATCTACGCACTGGACACCGGCCGCATCTGCGTGGCTGCGCTGAACCAGAACAACATCAAGGCTGTGACAGATGCGATCGTTCAGGTCATCTGATAACGCTGCGTGATGAAAAACGGGAAGCCTTGGGGCTTCCCGTTTTTATTTGTCCGAAGGAATGCCACATTCCCTCTAAACTGCACACAAATCAAAACTGTAGGAGCGAGCCTGCTCGCGATAGCGTCTTGTCGCCCGAAGCATCACTGTCTGACGCACCGCTATCGCGAGCAGGCTCACTCCTACAGGGATTTGAGTACACCTTGGAATTCTGTGAGAAGCCAAATGAAAAACGACAACCTGCGCGCCGACCGTGACGATCTGGATGATTTCATCCCGCGCGCCTCGGCCAAGCGCGAAAAAAGCCTGGTGCTGCAAGTCGCAGCCGGGGTGTTTCTTGGCGGCCTGGCCCTGTGGCTGGTGCAACTCGCAGCTACTGCGGCCTACGCCAAACTGATGCTGGGCACAATTACCTTTGGCAGTTAAGCCAGTTCAGTCGCACGCTGAGTCGCGGCATCGTCATAGGCGACGTACAGCGATTCGGCGATCTGGCTTTTGATCGCTTTGGTGCTTTCCAGACCGAGCACAAAACCTTCAGCCTTGCCGCCGGCACGATTCAGTTCTTCAGCGGTGCTGGCCTGAGTAATCGCGTCGAAGAGTTTTTCGGCATGTGGACCGACACCCTTGGGCAGGCTGATTTGCGCGATGCTCATGCGAACACCTCGCTGTTGCGGGACAAATGGTTCATGACGCGGACCTTTTTCGGCGAATGGCCGGCAGCGCGTGTGACCACTTCCGGGCGGTCATGGTAGACCTCTACTACGGTTCTGGTAACCGCCAATCGCTGACAAACCACCGTCCGTCCCGGGAATTCACTCGTTTTTGCAACCGGCGCTTGACTTCTCTTTTTGAATCAGTAACATACGCACCAATTCCGCAATAGCTCAGTTGGTAGAGCAAATGACTGTTAATCATTGGGTCCCTGGTTCGAGTCCAGGTTGTGGAGCCAAATAGCAAAGCCCCTGAATCGAAAGATTCAGGGGCTTTTTTGTGGGCGCTCGAAAAGATCAAAAGATCGCAGCCTTCGGCAGCTCCTACACAGGTCTCGTATTCCGCCCATTTTGCGGATGAGCGCTGAACCTGTAGGAGCTGCCGAAGGCTGCGATCTTTTGATCTTCAAACAAAAAGGGCCGATCTGATTAACAGATCGGCCCTTTTCCATTCAGCTACAGCGGTCAGACATGCTCACTGCTTTTCACCTGCACCTTCGGCGCGCCGTGCCCATGGTCGTGATCATCCGGCTCGATCACTGGCACTTCCTTGCCATCGCAGTCATGCAGTTTGCCGTCGCTGAAGTAGTCGCCTTCGCGCAGCGCATCCAGATCGCGATAACGCAAGGTGCGCTCCTCCGCCGCCGCAAACACCGACTGCTGATCCGAATTACCGGTGGTGAAGTGGTTGAACGCCAGGTTGAGCAGGATCGCCATGATCGCCGACGAGCTGATGCCCGAGTGGAAAATGGTCGCGAACCAGCTTGGGAAGTGATCGTAGAAGTTCGGCGCAGCAATCGGGATCATGCCGAAACCGATCGAGGTGGCAACGATGATCAGGTTGACGTTGTTGCGATAATCAACCTTCGACAGCGTACGAATGCCACTCGCCGCCACCGTGCCGAACAGCACGATACCCGCGCCGCCGAGAACTGACGTCGGCACTGCGGCAATGACCCGGCCCATGAACGGCAGCAGGCCAAGAACCACCAGGAACACACCGCCAGTGGCGACCACGAAACGGCTCTTGATCCCGGTCACCGCCACCAGCCCGACGTTCTGGGCGAAGGCGCTCTGGGTGAACGAACCGAAGATCGGCGCAAACATGCTCGACAGCATGTCCGCCCGCAGGCCGTTACCCAGACGCTTGGAATCGACCTTGGTGCCGATGATTTCACCGACCGCCAGAATGTCCGCCGACGTTTCCACCAAGGTCACCATGACCACAATGCACATCGACAGGATTGCGGCGAAGTGGAAGGTCGGCATACCGAAGTGGAATGGTGTCGGGAAGCCGAACATCGGCCCGGTGGTGACGCTGGAGAAGTCCGCCATACCGAGGAACACCGCCAGCACCGTACCGATCACCATGGCCAACAGGATCGACAGACGCGAGATGGTCGAGCTGCCGACCTTGCTCAGCAGCAACACCAGCACCAGCGTGACCGCCGCCAGTCCGATGTTCTGCATACTGCCGAAGTCCGGCGCGTGGCTGTTGCCGCCCATGGCCCAGCGTGCAGCCACCGGCATCAGCGTCAGGCCGATGGTGGTGATTACGATACCGGTAACCAATGGCGGGAAGAACTTGGTAATGCGCGAGAACACCGGCGTTATCAGCAGCCCGATCAAGGACGCGGCAATCACCGCGCCCAGCACCGACTGAAAACCGCCCTCCCCGCCGCTGCTGACGATCGCGACCATGGTCGCCACGCCAGAGAACGATACGCCCTGAACCAGCGGCAACTGACAGCCAAAAAACGGTAGACCCAGGGTTTGCAGCAGCGTCGCCAGCCCCCCCGCAAACAATGAAGCAGCAATCAGCAAACCAATGTCCGCCGGCGACAGGCCGGCCGCCTGGCCGATGATCAGTGGCACCGCAACGATACCGCCGTACATGGTCAGAACATGTTGCAGGCCGTAAGCCATATTCGCGCCGACCCCGAGATTCTCGTCCTCGGGCCGTTGGTGTGAAACATGGGGCGTTTTCATGGTGGGGGGTTCCCTGGTTTTTGTTATGCGCACACTGTATTCAATACTCGTGACAAATGTCCATAGAGTTGTATACAACTTGTCAGTCACATAATGGATAGGTAGCCACCCAACCTTCTATCCCGGCGCTTGCATCCCCCACAAATCCGGCAACACATCCCTACCGGCGTCTGCGCCAACCCCCACTAGGCTGAACTGTTCATGGCGACCGACGGTACGGTCGCATCGTTTTTTATACATATAAAGTATGCATAATGAAGTCATTGGACATTCAGTACGACAAAAGCAAGAACGCGGCCAACAAACTCAAGCACAAAGGCGTCAGCCTCGCCGAGACCGAACCGGTCTTTCACGACGAACGAGCACTGACGATCGAGGACAACGACCATGACGAACAGCGCTGGATCACTATTGGCCTCAACGGCAAAGGGCGCTTGTTGGTCGTTGCGTACAGTTACCGAGACGCGAATGTCGTACGAATCATTTCTGCCCGTCTCGCCACACCGAGCGAACGTAGCGCATATTTTCAGGAGGCTTGACCGATGAAAGATGAATATGACTTCTCCCAGGGCAAACGCGGCGCACTGGCGCCCGCCAAGGGCAAAACCCGTATCACCATCATGCTCGACGATGCTGTCATCGAGGCGGCGCGCAACGTCGCGGAAAACGAGGGTTTCGGTTATCAGACGGTGATCAACAACACGCTGCGCCAGGCGTTGCTCGAGGGTGCCACACAGCCGGCCGATGATCCGGCCCTTTCCGGGCAGTTCAAACAGGGCATTACCGCCGCCGACCTCAAGAGTCTCGAGAAAAAGCTGTCGGCAGCCGTCGGGGAAATCCGTCGCGTACTGGAGCCGGATACAAAACCCTGATTGTCAGACAGGCACGAGCATTCGCGCCAGCGACTGGCGTACATGCGGCTGATCCGGCACGCGCAGACCGAACGCCTGTTGCAGCACGTCGATGAGTTCATCGACGTCGGATATTTCGCGCCGCTCACTGTCAGCGCCCATGCGATGCAGGGCGAAACTGCCGTTGTTCAAGGTTTTACGCCAGCCGTCGCCAGTACGCGCAGCCATCAGGCGCGTGGCGAAAGGAGATTGCGGGTGGGTCGAGACGTACCAGTTGCCGATGGTGTAATCAATGTCTTCCTGGCGCTGCAGATCGAACAGGTACATCGACCGCCACTCGCCGGCGACCTTGGCGCGCAGCATGTAGCCATCGGCCTGTTTTTCGATGCGATAAGGTTCGTGAGGGGTGACCTGCTCAGCTTCGGAATCCAGCAACAGCGGTGCGGTCGGCACCATGCCGCCAAACCCGACGTCGGTGATGTAACGCACATCATCGATGGTCACCAGACTCAATCGGTGGGTGCGCGCAGTCCAGGTGCCTTCAGGCTGGTTCATGACCACTCGACCACTGATCGCACGAGCATCGAAACCCAATTCGAGCAACAGGGCATAAAACAGGTGATTGAGTTCGTAGCAGTAACCGCCACGCCCCTGATGCAGGACCTTCTGTTCAATGGACGGCAAATCAATCAGTACCGGCGCGCCAGTAATGGTCGAGAGGTTTTCGAAGGTAAAGGCGCCGGTATGACGCCATTGCAATTCACGCAGCGTCGCCAGTGTCGGCGCCGGCGGCGCAGCGAAACCCAGGCGTTGCAGATACAGTTTCACATCGTTCAGGCGTGGCTCACTCATTGCTCGATCCTTATGCATGGGGCCGCAGGTCACTGCGTTGATGGTCGCCATGTATACGGGATCGGGCAGCTGTTTCGATAATTGATTTCGCCAATCGTCCGCTAGCGCCTTTTGCGCGAACCGATACGAATCCACGTCGGCGCATGGTCGCTGGCATGCGGCTCGTTGCGTACCCAGGCGTCTACCCCGGCCTCATGCAAATACGGACTGAGCGCCGGGTTGAGCAGCAGGTGATCAATGCGCAAACCGGAGTTGGTTTGCCAGTGTTGGCGGAAGTAATCCCAGAATGTATAAAGCCGATCCTCGGGATACAGATGGCGTAGCGAATCGGTCCAGCCCTGATCCAGCAACCGCTGATAACACGCACGGCTCTCGGGTTGCAGCAACGCATCCTTGAGCCAGGAACGGGTGTTGTAGATGTCCATGTCGGTGGGTACAACATTGTAGTCACCGGCCAGCACCACCGGATGATCGCTGCCTTGCAGGTCTTTCGCGTAGCTGATCAGTCGTTCGAACCAGGCCAGTTTGTAATCGAATTTCGGTCCCGGTTGCGGATTGCCATTGGGCAAATAAAGGCAGCCAACCAATACCCCGTGCACCGCCGCTTCCAGGTACCGGCTGTGCTTGTCATCAGGGTCGCCGGGCAGCCCGCGCCGACTCTCCAGCGGTTGCGCATCGCGGGCGAGAATCGCCACCCCGTTCCACGCCGCCTGCCCTTGCCAGATCGCGCCGTAACCGGCCGCTTCCAGTTCAGCGGCGGGAAACGCACTGTCGAGCGACTTGAGCTCTTGCAGACAAGCAATGTCGGGCTGCTCGCGCTTTAGCCACTCCAGCAGGTTCGGCAATCGAGCGCGCAGGCCGTTGACGTTGTAAGTGGCGATCCGCAGATTTTTCATTGGCTGAGGCTCCTGCCCATGGTCTGTAGAAAATCTGACTCCGCGTCACTCGCGCCGGTTGCATCGGATCGGCACGTTGCGGCGTAATAGGCCATCCACCTGCACCGCCGAGAATCGAATCCATGCAAACTACGCTGCAAGGCCAGCGCATCGTTCTGCGCCCGCTTCAGTATGCCGACGCCGACGCCCTGCTCCACGCCGCCGCTGACGGCGAGTTGTGGAACCTCACCGTCACCGTCGTGCCGTCGCCGGGCACCGTCGACAGCTACCTGAAAAAAGCCCTGGATGGCCGCGACGCCGGCACGGTCATGCCGTTTGTCATTGTCTTGAAGGACAGCGGCGAAGTCATCGGCTCAACGCGGTTCTGGAAGATCGACCCGCTCAATCGCAAGCTGGAAATCGGCAGCAGCTGGATCGCCGAACGCTGGCAGAAATCCTTCGTCAATACCGAAGCCAAATACCTGATGCTGCGTCACGCCTTCGAAGTGCTCGACTGCGTGCGCGTGCAGTTCACCACCGATGAAAACAATCAGAAATCACGTCAGGCGATCCTGCGTCTGGGCGCACAACAGGAAGGTATCGTCCGCCATGAACGGATCATGCCGGATGGACGCAAGCGCAACTCCGTGCGGTTCAGCATCATCGATGACGAGTGGCTACAGGTTCGCCAGCGCCTTGAGCAGAAGTTGGCGGCGTTCGACTGAGGCGACCGCTCGTCACCCGACAGGCACCAAGTGCGACGCGCCTCAGACCAATGTCAGGTAACCGGCCCTATTCTGGAGACCCACCATGACTACCCGCACACTGACGTCACTCGTGCTTGCCGGCCTGCTGGCAAGCACTTCCGCCGCAGTCTTCGCCGCCAACGATGGCGCGGATGCCACCGGCACCAAATCCGGTGCCACCAGCGGCTCGAACATGCCCCCCAACAGCACGCCTGGCGCCCCTTCAAGCAGCACTGGCAATGGCAATGACGGGGCCAGGACTGGCACCGGCACCAACGGTGGCGCCAGCGGCTCGGGTTCAGGTGCCGGGGGTGGCACCGGTGCAGCGGGCGGCGGCACCGGCGGCGCGGGGGGTGGTACTGGCAGCTGAACGAACAAGAGCAGGCCATGGTGAGCGCCATGGCTTGTCTGATTGCGCGCCGATCAACGATCCGAGCGCATCAGCTCCCCGATCACGGTTTCCATCGACAACACGGCGGCGCGATTTCGTCCGGCATTTTTCGCTTGGTACAGTGCAGCATCGGCGCGCTGGATAAACACCTCGGGGCTGTCATTGCCCAGAGGGATAAAGGAGTAGCAACCGAGGCTCACCGTGAGATACCCCGAAGGCGAGCCGCTGTGAGTGATGCGTTTGTCCATCACACTACGCCGGATCTGCCCGGCAATGGCCAGTGCGCCATTGATGTCGGTGTCCGGTAGCAACACGGCAAACTCCTCACCGCCATAACGTACGGCCAGATCAGCCTTGCGCTGACAGCAACTCTTCACCACCTGCGCCACCTGGGTCAGGCAATGATCCCCTGCGACGTGGCCATAGGCGTCGTTGTAGCGCTTGAAAAAATCAATATCGAGCATGATCAGACTGACCGGGCTGGACTGCCGTGCGCCGCGGGCAAATTCGATGTCCAGCGAACGCTCGAACAGCCGCCGGTTGGCCAACCCGGTGAGGCTGTCATGGGTGGCAATCTGTTCCAGCGTACGTTGTGCCTTGCGCAGGTTTTTCTCGATTCGTTCGCCGTCACGCACCTGGTGGATGAACACCCAGCCGAACAGACCGACCCCCAGAATCACCAACGCGATGATCACACTGGACTGGAACGCGCGCGCGTGCCAACCCTTGAGAATCGTGTCGCGCGACGTCGCCGCCGCCACCACCAACGGATACGACGCCAGTTGCCGGTAACCATATAAACGCACGACGCCGTCGACCACCGAGTTGATCATCGCCGTACCGGCCGAAGCCTCGGGCAACAACGACTGATAAATCCTGCCCTGCGCCAGCGAAGAACCGATCAAACCCTCATCGAAAGGTCGACGCGCCAACAGTGTGCCGTCAGTCAGACCGAGAAACATGATGCCGTTGTTATCCAGGCTGAAGCTTTCGAAGAACCGGTCGAAGTAGGACATTTTGATCCCGGCCAGCAACACGCCCTGGAAGTTGCCGGCGCGGTCGTTGATGCGTTTCGAAATCGGGATGATCCATTCGCCGTTCTCGCGGCTGCGAATCGCCGGGCCAATGTGCGCAAGCGTCGAGGTATTCTGCTGATGAAATTTGAAGTACTCGCGATCCGCAACACCAGCGTCGCGCGGCAGATCGGTAAACGAGGTGATCGCCCACTGCCCCTCGCGATCGAACAGGAATATGCCATGCAACTGATCCAGTTGCTGCACGCGCCGGGCAAAGGTTTTCTGCAAACGCGCCTTCTGGCCGGAACCGTACCCATCGTCCTCGATCCAGTCGGCCAGGCTGGTCAGCACCAGATCAGCGGCCAGAAAGGTGTCCTCGGCCTGTTGCGCCATGGCCCGGGTCAGATTGCCCGAAACCATTTCAGCCATTTCCAGATCCTGCCGGCGCGACTGCTCGAGCTGCAGGTACAGCAAACCGAACAGGCACAGACATACCGCAACGATAAACAGCGCCGCCGCTTTGCGCAGCGGCAGACGCTTGAGCGTGCCGGAGGCTTGTTGCGGATCGTGAATGGGGATAGGCAAAAACGTGTCCTGGGCAGGTACGACAGGGGCAAACGCCCGAAACCCTTGTGTTGATGAGCGTAGCCCACCGGGACATACCGGGCAAACGCCCTGATCCCGCCCAGTAGTATCGGCGCGCAGCGAGTTTGGATGATCGCTGTTCGCCGATTTATTTTCGATTGTTCTTTACGGTTAGTCCGTTGTGAAGTGCCAGGCGGCGCAGTGCACCGTGCAGTGAAGCGCGGGCTAGCGACCTCGATCTGGAAATCCTGCGCATCGGCATGCCGGAAGACTTCGATGCCCGCCGCATGGCGCTGATCCTTGCCGGCGTCACCCGCACACACCTGCACGCGTCTGGAAACCATCAGCGGCATGAGCCTGGAGCTGCGCCAGCGGCGCGATGCTGGCGACATCGACATCGCCGTGATCAAACGCGAACCGGACAGCGGCCCGGCATGGGCAACCTGGCCGGAACGGCTGGTGTGGGTCAAAGGCGTGGATTTCGATTCGTCCAGTGGCGTGCTGCAGCTGACGCTGTTTCCTCAAGGCTGCCTGTATCGGCAGCGGGCGATTCGTGAGCTCAATGTTGCGCAAAGGCCGTGGCGGCTGGCGTTGATCAGCCGTGAGGGGGGTCTTGGATGGGTTACAGCACGGCTTGGTGGAGTTTTTGCGTGGGGAGTTGGGTGTGGATTCAAATGGGCAAGTCTGATGGCGCGTCTGGCTTCACTGCCAACTTTGGAGAAATTGCAGCCTGGTTATTATTCGATATAGCTGTTGGAAATAGTGGACTCATGAGTAAAAAAACTAAATGAACCCGCGAACCTGTTACTTCTTACAGTAGAGGCTTACGAAAAATACGCCGACCCTAGGACGCTCAAGACCCGCTCAGAATTCGCTTAAAGCACAGCAATCTCTGACACGGGTCAGAATCGGTTTCGAGGGAATAACCATGCAAACGACAAGACTTGCCTACTGCGCACTCGCCCTGCTATTTACACTCGATAGCCGACAAATTCTTGCGGCACACGACCAGGAATGCCAAGGGGCTTGGGCCCAGTCAAAAGCCTATAGAAGCTGCACCGGCGATGACTGGACCACTCAAAGTCCTGAAGGTGTTTGCAATTTGAAACAGACCTGCCAAAAGATTAAAAAAACCGACCCACTAACAGGTAACAGCCCGGCGAGTTCCACGTATCAGAAACAGTCTGTCAGCTTTCCACTGAACGATGTATCGAAGTTGAATAACTGCGACGGCATTCTAAAAATCACGCCCTGCTAATGATAAGAACGAGGTGAGCACCAATAGCCCACCGCGTTGAAAAACCATATCGTCTTGAGTTATTAATCGATCAGCGCGACGGCGGCACCCGAATATCTCCCGCCCGGCACTGGGTTTTCACGCCCTTGCCACACGCGCCGAACTGTAGATCCTTACCCATGCACACGCGCACTTCCGACAGTTCCGGGCCGCTGCAAATCACCGCGATCCCATCGGCCGGAATTCCCGGGTTGGCCTTGCGGAACAGATCGGCGATTTCCTGGGCTTCGAAGTAATAGGAACTGCTGAACGGTTGCAGTTCGTCCGGGATTTTCACCGTCGCCACGGCTTTGTCCGCTTCATCCAGATAGCCCATCGCGCCGAGACCGCTGCACGTGCCGTGTTTGGACCATTCGTGGTCGAGCAGTTTCTTGGTCGGGAACAGCGTCAGGCCCTGGCTGGTTTGCGCCGCATTCAACGTCGTCAGCGGTGGGCAGGATTCCGGCCAGCCGCCCTTGGCGTATTGCGGCCACAAACCGTGAAGCACAAAGCCGTAGCCTTTGCCCGTGCACTGCGAGTCATCTTTGTGCGTCAAACAAAAGGTCGGCGACCAGGACAACGCCAGCAGGTAGTAGTCGAACACCCCCGCCACCGATTCCGTCTGCGCCTTGCTCGACTGTGATTGCCGCGCCGAACTCAAGCCGATGCTACCGGCCGTCAGCGCGATCACCGCGAAAATTGTAAACAGCTTTTTCATCTACCCGCTCCTTGGGACGCCTGCGTCCGTGGTTTTCGATCCTGGCCAGACTGGGCCAGCGCTGATTTCGCCATGTTTGTGTTGCAAGCGCATGACGCAAGGCAAGGCCGTACGCCGTTGAAAGGTCTACGATTAACAGGCAGACATCAAACCAAGGGATCCGAAATGAGTAAAGCAGACGAACTCGCCGCCAAACTCAAGCAAACCCGGCACACCCACGCGGATGCCGCGCTGGAGATCGATTGCTGGCCGGCGCAGGTGTACGACTTGTACCACCGCATTGAAGCCTGGTTACAGCCAGTCACCGAGGTCGGGTTGAAGATTCGGCGCAATCCTACCCACGTTTGCGAAACGTCTCCCGATGGTGAATCCCACGATTACGCCATCGACCAACTGGTGATCGAAGCCAATCATCAAAGCCTGACATTCGATCCCATTGCGCGGTTTACCGAGGATGGCGCCGGGCGAGTGCAGATCATCCCGTCAGCCACGGACACCTACCTGCTGCGTACCGTGGATGAACACGGTGAAAGCCATTGGTGGGTGCAGTCGATTGAAACAGGCCAACAGTTGGACGCCATCGCCCTGACCGAAAACAATCTGTTGCTGGCGGTGCAGGAAGGCCTCGGCCTGTAGAGCAAATGATCAAACTGTCAAAACTGTAATCCCCGCCTCAGCCAACTGAAAGCTGGCGCTGGTTAGCCTCCCCGTCATGAGTCAAACGGGGATTTCCAGCGCATGCCTTCCAACCCATCACGACGCACCTTCGTCAAAGGCCTCGCCGCCGGCAGTCTGCTCGGCGGCCTCGGCCTTTGGCGCACGCCGGTCTGGGCGCTCAACGCACCAGGCCAGGTGAATGAACTGAGCGGCAGCGACTTCGAACTGTTCATCGGCGAAACCCCGGTCAACTTCACCGGCCGCCCTCGCACGGCGATGACCATCAACGGCAGCCTGCCCGGCCCATTGCTGCGCTGGCGCGAAGGCGACACCGTGACGCTGCGGGTGCGCAACCGGCTCAGCGCCAGCACCTCGATCCACTGGCACGGCATTCTGCTGCCGGCGAACATGGACGGCGTGCCGGGCTTGAGCTTTCACGGCATCGAACCGGGCGGCGTGTACGTCTACCAATTCAAGCTTCGGCAGAACGGCACCTACTGGTATCACAGCCATTCCGGCTTGCAGGAACAGGCCGGCGTCTACGGCCCGCTGGTGATCGACGCCCGGGAGCCTGAGCCGTTCCAGTACGACCGCGAGTTCGTGGTGATGCTCAGCGACTGGAGCGACGAAGACCCGACCAGCCTGATGAAGACCCTGAAAAAACAGTCCGACTACTACAACTTCGACAAACGCACCGTCGGCGACTTCATCAGTGACGTCAGCGAGAAAGGCTGGGGCGCCACCATTGCCGATCGCAAGATGTGGGCAGAAATGAACATGAACCCCACCGACATTGCCGACGTCAGTGGCGCCACCTACACCTTCCTCATGAATGGCCACGCACCGGATAACAACTGGACCGGCCTGTTTCGCCCCGGTGAAAAGCTGCGCCTGCGCCTGATCAACGGCTCGGCGATGACCTACTTCGACGTGCGCATTCCCGGACTGAAAATGACCGTGGTCGCGGCGGATGGCTTGCACGTCAAACCGGTCAGCATCGATGAACTGCGCATCGCCGTGGCCGAGACTTACGACGTCATCGTCGAGCCGGACGCCGAGGCGTACACCCTGTTTGCGCAGGCCATGGATCGCAGCGGTTATGCCCGTGGCACCCTCGCCACTCGCGCCGGGTTATCTGCGCCCGTACCGGGTCTGGACCCGCGCCCACTGGTGACCATGGACGACATGGGCATGGGTGGCATGGATCACGGCTCGATGGACATGAGCGCCATGGATCACTCGGCGATGGGCCCGATGCAAGCCCATCCCGACAGCGAAAAAGACAATCCGCTGGTGGACATGCAAGCCATGAGCACCGCGCCAAAACTCGACGACCCGGGCCTCGGTCTGCGCAACAACGGCCGTCGCGTGCTGAGCTACGCCGACCTGCGCAGCACTTTCGAAGACCCCGATGGCCGCGACCCGAGCCGCACCATCGAACTGCACCTGACCGGTCACATGGAGAAATTCGCCTGGTCGTTCAACGGCATCAAATTCTCCGACGCCGAACCTTTGCGCCTGAAGTACGGTGAGCGCATCCGCCTGGTGCTGGTCAACGACACGATGATGACCCACCCGATTCATCTGCACGGCATGTGGAGCGATCTGGAAGACGAAAACGGCAATTTCCAGGTGCGCAAACACACCATCGACATGCCGCCCGGCACGCGCCGCAGTTACCGCGTGACCGCCGACGCACTCGGCCGCTGGGCTTATCACTGCCATCTGCTTTATCACATGGAAATGGGCATGTTCCGTGAAGTGCGGGTGGAAGCATGAAGGGGCCGTTGATGACTCGATTCACTGCGTTTTCCTTGCTGCTGATCGGCAGTTCGGCGATGGCTGCCGACGAGATACCGGGCATGGATCACAGCCAGATGTCCGGCATGGATCACCCGGCCATGCAAAGAATGGACGACGGCATGATGCAGCCCGCCGCGCCGACCGAAAGCCGCACGCCGATCCCGAAGTTGACCGACGCCGACCGCGCCGCCGTATTCACCAGCCCCGGCGGCCATCAAGTCCACGACAGCACGATCCACACGTACTTCCTCGCCGACAAACTCGAATGGCAGGACGCCGATGACGGCAGCACGTTGGCCTGGGATCTGTCCGGCTGGATCGGGGGCGACATTGATCGGCTGTGGCTGCGCTCCGAGGGCGAACGCAGCAATGGCAAAACCGAAGATGCCGAGCTTCAGGCGCTGTGGGGCCATGCGATTTCGCCGTGGTGGGACGTGGTCAGCGGCGTGCGTCAGGACTTCAAACCCGGCGCGCCGCAGACCTGGGCCGCGTTCGGTTTGCAGGGCATGGCGCTGTACAACTTCGAAGCCGAGGCCACCGCTTTTATCGGTGAAGGGGGTCAGAGCGCCGTCCGGTTGGAGGGTGACTACGACATCCTCCTGACCAATCGGCTGATCCTGCAGCCGACCGCCGAAGTCAATGTCTACGGTAAAAACGATCCACAACGCCGCATCGGTTCCGGCCTTGCCAACACTGAAGCCGGCCTGCGTTTGCGCTATGAAATGCGCCGCGAATTTGCGCCGTACATCGGCGTGACGTGGAACCGCACCTACGGCAACAGCGCCGATTACGCCCGCGAAGAAGGCGAGGATCGCAGCGAAGCGCGAGTCGTGCTCGGCGTGCGGCTGTGGTTCTGAATTCCCTTAGAAAACACCCCAGAGGTCTTGCATGCGCACCTTGAAAATCACCCTCGTACTCGCCAGCGCCTTGCTCCTGAGCAACCTCGCCCAGGCCCACCCGAAACTGCTCTCGTCGACCCCGGCCGAAGGGGCCGACGGCGCCGCACCCGGCAAGATCGAACTGCATTTTTCCGAGAACCTGCTGACAAAATTCTCCGGCGCCAAACTGGTCATGACCGAAATGCCCGGCATGGCCCATTCGCCGATGCCAATGAAAGCCAAAGTCAGCGCCGGCAGCGACCCGAAAAGCATGCTGATCACCCCGCTCGCGCCGCTGCCCGCCGGTACTTATCAAGTCCAATGGCGCGCGGTGTCTAGCGACACGCACCCGATCACCGGCAACGTCACGTTCAAAGTGAAGTAAGCGATGGCTGAACTGATCAACATCGTGCTGCGGTTTGCGCTGTATGTGGATTTGCTGCTGGTGTTCGGGCTGGCGTTGTTTGCGCTGTACAGCGCTGAGACGCTGCTGCGGTTGCGGCCAATGCTGCGCGGGATGGCATTGATCGGGGCGTTGCTGTCAGTGGCAGGATTGGTGCTGATGACCAGTACCATGAGCGGCGAAACCGCGCTCGCGGCGCTGTGGCCACATGTGCAAATGATGGTGTTGGAAACGGATGTCGGGCTGGCGTGGGCCGTGCGGATGACTGCATTGATCGTCGTGGTGATTCGGCCGGGTTTGTGGCTTGCATCGTTTGCCGGCGCAATCGCCCTCGCCTCTCTGGCCTTGAGCGGGCATGGGGCGATGGACGAGGGCGCGCTGCGCTTCTGGCATTTTCTCAGCGACATTCTGCACCTGCTGGCGGCGGGTGCGTGGCTGGGGGCGATGCTGGCGCTGGTGTTGATAGCGCGGGGGCTGGTTGATGAAGCGCACATTCGTTCGCTGGCGTTTGCGGTTCGGCGCTTTGAGTGGGTCGGCGCAGCGATTGTGCTGACGCTGTCGATCACCGGCGTGGTGAATTACTTGTTCATCATCGGCCCGAGCCTGGATGAAGTGTTACTCGGCACGTACGGGATGCTGCTGGCGATCAAGGTTTTACTGTTTGCCGCAATGTTGGTGTTGGCGGCGTTGAACCGCTTTCATCTCGGGCCGGCATTGGCGCAAGCGTTACGCGATGGGCAGCATGTCGTCGCGGTCAATGCGCTTAGACGAAGCGTTGTCGTTGAACTGGCAATGGCGTTGCTGATCGTGGCACTGGTGGCGTGGCTAGGCACATTAAGTCCGGACGCGGGATGACCCCCGGGAAAGCCTTTCACTACACTGGGCCACCTTCCTTTTCAGAAGCCCATTTGCAATGACAATTCTAAAAAGCACGATGATCTTCTGCGGCCTGCTGACCCTCGCCGCCGGCGCTCACGCAGAGCAAAACCCTGCACACCTCGACAGCATCCAGCAACAGGGAGAACTGCGCGTCTGCACCACGGGCGACTACAAGCCCTACACCTTCAAACGCCCCGACGGCGACTTCGAAGGCATCGACATCGCCATGGCGCGCTCGCTGGCCGACAGCCTCGGCGTCAAAGTGCAATGGGTGCAAACCACCTGGAAAACCCTGATGCCGGACATGCAGGCCGGCAAGTGCGACATCGGCATGGGCGGCATTTCGGTGACGCTCGAACGGCAGAAAAAAGCCTACTTCAGCAACACCCTCGACACCGACGGCAAGATCCCGCTGGTACGCTGCGCCGATGTCAGCAAGTACCAAACCATCGAGCAGATCAATCAGCCGAACGTGCGCCTGGTCGAGCCCGCCGGCGGCACCAACGAAGCCTTCGTCCACGCCTTCCTGCCGAAAGCGCAACTGGCCCTGCACGACAACGTGACGATCTTCCAGCAACTGCTCGACAACAAAGCCGACGTGATGATCACCGACGCCTCGGAAGCGCTGTACCAGCAGAAACTCAAACCGGGTTTGTGCGCGGTCAATCCGCATCAGTACATGCAATATGGCGAGAAGGCTTATCTGCTGCCGCGCGATGACATCAGCTGGAAACTGTACGTCGATCAGTGGCTGCACTTGAGCAAAGTCACCGGCAAGTATCAGCAAACGCTAAGCGAATGGATTGCCGTGCCTGCCGCGCAGTAATCCTCAATCGTCATGCAACATGCCGGAGCTATATTGATTGAGACTGCTGCCGATACTGTTGCCACCAAACTTCAACGTATTGGCGTTGCGCCCCTCCGGCGACTGACAGTCGCTGGAGAAACAACGGGTGGTGGTCAACCCACCCGCGCCCGAACAGGCACTCAACACCGATACCGTTGCAGCGATCAACAGCACTTTGACGACATTAAGGCGCATGGCACGATTCCCCTCGGGATGAACAGCGACGGTCTTGTGCCAACATCCTAGGCCCGCGCCGCAATCGGCAAGATGAAACTTTGCTGATCGACAGCGCCGGTTCAGAATCGCTTACCCGCCGACAAGGACATCCCAATGCAATTCTTGCCCCTCACCGACGCCAGCCCCGCTGTCCAGGCCCACGTCCGCACCCTGCGCAATCAGCCGGACGTACGCAAATTCATGTACACGTCGCATGAAATCTCCGAGCAGGAACATGCGAATTGGCTGAACTCGTTAAAGGGCAATCCACGCCAGCAAGTGTTTGTGGTGATCAAGGATGAGCAGGCGGTGGGGGTTGTTTCGTTGAATGCGATCAATGATTTGCACAAGAGCGCGGATTGGGCGTTTTATCTGGACGTGGGGTTGCAGGGTAAGGGCCTGGGCAGTGTCATTGAATTCTGGATGCTTGATTACGCGTTTGGCGTGGCGGGGCTGGAGAAGCTGAATTGTGAAGTGCTGGCGATGAACGCGGCGGTGGTGAAGATGCATCAGAAGTTCGGGTTTGAGGTTGAGGGGGTTAGGCGGCAGAACGTGGTGAAGGATGGGGTTCGGATCGACGTTGTTCTGCTGGGCATCACCAAAGACGAATGGCAGAACAAGCGCCCTGCCTTACAAAGCGTGATTGCCCGACTAGAGAGCAGCGCTGTCGGCAGCCCTTAAACACCAGGCGGATATCTTCTCACTCCCACAGCACCTGAATGAAAGTCAGAAAATGGTAGAGCCGGCGCCGCGAACAATCGACCCAGCCAAACGTGAATGGGCATCAGCAACTGAACAGCAGCGATTCGACGTTCATTGGGCGCTGTCAGATGCGTTTGTCGACAATGAGGTCAACTACGCATTTATCGCGCGCGAAACCGAAGACTACGACCCACAAGAGATAAAGCGAATCCTCTACGAAGAGGTCGCACCTGTTTGCCATACGAATCTTGAAACCGTGATTCCAATGATCTGGTCTGCCTTCAACTCGGAGCAGTTGAAGGCAGACATAGCAGAGACTTTGAAAGCCCGGGAAAACAGCCGCTTTCGACGGCAGATAGACAAACTGCTGATACGTTGGCTGACGTTTCGATACAAATACATCTGGAAAGAGATCTCCAGGCATTATCGAAAGTGACCGACCCCATCGCTAGCCAATAGTTGACGACCGCCGCAGCCTCAAGGCCATACCAAAAACCGTTTTTGATGGACGCTTGGACTTGCGCTCAAGGACAGGTCACCAGCCACCGCAACTCGCCCTTCAGGATGGGACTCATCAGTGAAAGACTGTGCCAATCCTCGATCGATCTTCTGAAAACCAGATTCCGGTGACCTTACCGACAATGTCCTCAACGGCGACCTGCCCCATGAAGCGGCTGTCGTTGCTGCTATCGCGGTTATCGCCGAGCAAATACACGTGGTCTTTCTCGATCACCGTCTGCGGCGTTTGCTGATAACGAGGATCCTTCACGCGCTCTGGCGGCGCAAAGAACAACCCCATGTTTTCACCATTGCGAATGACCTTACCGTCAACGATCGACAAGGTATCGCCACCCACTGCGGCGACACGTTTGACCGCCTCCGTGCCGTTGTAGCGATAAACCACAATGTCGCCAACCTGCGGCGCGTCGATACGCATTTTGGTGACGATATAGTCCCCGATCGAGAGGGTCGGAACCATCGAGCCAGACGGAATGAAGTAAGTCTTGAACCCCAGAATCGGCCCTCTCAACGGCCCCAGCAGAACAAGCGAAACGATGATCAGCGTCACCACGTAAAACACATGGAAACGGGTGCTGGGACTGTCCACCGAACTGCCTTCTTTACGCGCCAACATCGCCGCCGCCGTGGCCGATCCCAGTTTGACCAGCACGACAAAAATGCCGAAGACATACAAACCGATTGGCGTCGTCGTTACTCCGCACACGCCAAGCAAAACCACACCGACATAGAGCAGCGCGGCAACCCGCACCGCCCATTTAACGCGACCGACATAAACCAGACCCCAGCCGGCCACCAGGCACGACATCACGAACGCTAGCAGCGGATTTTTACGAGTATTCATAAACTCTCATCGACGAGGTTGAAAGCAATCAGTGCTTCCGTGGGATTGCGGCGTTTTTAAACGCGGAGTGCGCGAAATGCTACTGAATGGCCATCATTCTGTCCATTTGGGTAAATGGGGTAACTCCCGCGCCTGACCCTCATGGCGACGGACTGACCGCCGTCGCCACAAAGGTCAGGATTTACGCCTTCAACTCGACGTTATCCAACGCCTGATTCACCGCCAACTCACCTAGCATCACCACCTGTGCAATGCCCAGCGCGGTTTTGCGGTGCGCAGGGTCGAGTGCTGCGGCGAAGTTGTTGAGCATTTCGGAGGCTGAACTCAGCGTCTCACTGGCATTGGCCAGCAGGGATTCCGAGTCGTACTTCGGGTTGGCGAGGTACATGCGCTCGGGCTCGTTGACGCTGGCCATGATGTGGTCGGCGGGAAGGAGGTAGTGATCGAGGGCGCGTTCGGCGGCTTCGTGGAGTTTTTTGGAGTTGAGGGATTGGTAGGGGGATGCGGGATCGCTTTCTGGTGGATTCGGGAACAATGGGGACAGATCTATTTATCGTCTAAAAATGAGCAAACAAATCTATCCCTTTCTACTGTTAGCGAGGCGTGTTAAACGCCAAAGTATCAAACTCAGAAAGATTCGACCGGTTTTTTGGTCTGCTCAACAAGCTTGTTCTCGTCAAGCTTCGGGAAAGAAAACTTGATCATGATGACCGATTCCTCACCCTCGCCCGTGACAATCAGGTCAGCCCCCCTGACATTCGCAGGCGCGGCTGCCATCAAACCAGAAACGCTAGGTGTCCCTTTGATCGAGGCGGCGCCCTCGATAAACGAATAGGTCAGATTATTGGCGTTTAGAGCGACACTTTCGTAGTTGGTGAGTTTAGCGGTGTACTCATCCTTGCTTTTAGCTTTAGCCGCCAGATCGACAAGATCCAGCATCGACTTGCCGTCAGCCAGTGCGACCAGACCGAACGACTTGGCCAGCGCACCGATAGCACGCCCGAACAGCTCGCGCTCATAGGGCGCGAACAGTGAAACCATAATCAGCTTGTCACTGCTGAACACCAGGCCAGCAGTGAATTTCTGATCAATGAAATCGACGTCATCAATACACCGAGCGGGCGCGCCCACCTCTTCCGAGCAATCATAGTAACCGCCAGCCTCGGTGTATTTCGTGATCGGCGTGTCGTAGCCGTAGCTCTTGAACAGATTTTCAGCTGCAACGGCACTCTGTATAGCGCCAACGAGGCCGCCCAGGCAAAGCACTAACGCATGGATTTTTTTCGACATGGATTCCGTTCCTGCAAGGATGTGGATATTGATAGCCACATGCTATCAATCCTCGATTGGATTTGTCTCGCTCAATCCAATGCAGGTTGAGCAAGCTCAGCAGGTCCAGAAGTAGGACGCTGTAAACCCACTCTGCCATTCCTGCCCCCAAGCCCCGTCCTCCCATTCCTGATAAACTCCCCAACCTCCCAGCCACACCGATTCCGTACCCCTAATGTCCCCTATTCCCGCCACACCCGCCCCACTCTCCCGCCGCTTTTCCGTCGCCCCGATGATGGATTGGACGAATAATCTTCAAAATTCCTTCAAATAAAGGCCCTCTCAGCACCTCAAAAATCTCTGTACCAGTTACGTACCATTAAGATTTTTCTTGTTGAAAATTCCGCTTTTTGCTCTAGTCCCTGTAGCAATTTCTAAGCAGTCAATTTCAGCTCCAATCCGAACACTATCGACACTGTCAAAACTACTCCCGTTGTGACGACGATGCACCGATCGCCCCGCGCTTCCCTGCCTGATGAATTAGTCTCCAGACTAGCGCTTCTCTGCATTTTTGAGCATGCAGCGGGCACTGCGGTAGGTCACTGCCAGTACTATGCTTCTTCTTTTTCGAAAGGAGTCGATGCTGTGTTAAACAAGTATTCGTAATCGGTTGTGCTGGAAAGGATGTACCAGAATGAGCTCGGGCTGGAGGCCGCCGTGATGGAGCTGATGCTTCATGCTGAACAGCAAGGTTCCACCGAAGTTGGAGACAACCTGCGGGGCGCGTTGTGGGCGAGTGGCGAGAACGCAGGAAACATCAAACAGGACTTAGCTAGGCTGAGGGGGAAGAGTGCGGGCTAAATCCGTATCAATGCAGCCCACTCATGGTCATTTATGAACGTAACTATGCCAATAGCGGTCGCTCTCCACCCGCTTAATCGTGTTGTTGGCGAGGCCAATTGCCATTAATCTCGAATAACCGCCACCTGCCTTACGCACTTGGGGATCGGACGGGCACATTTAACAAGGGAAGGAACATGGCGATTTCAAATTTTACAAAATATCAGCTTGATCTCGACAAGCTGTTAGATGAGGCGAAACAAGTTCAGCAAGCCTTCCTTCACCAGGCGTACGGCCAAGAGTACTACCAGAGCCTCCTCGACAGTTTGGAGGGTGACAAGAAAAAAACCGAAGCGATCATTGCCAAGATAAGGCCCTTCAGAACAGCTTACCAACAGTGGTATTCAGAAGCCTTACCGCTTGTGAAGCAGTTGCTTCCTGATCGACTCTCGGATTTTGTGCGACTTTATGAAAAGCCAAAAACACGCAAAGCAATTGATTTCGAGAGCTATCGAATTGAAGATGCTTGTCAGGGATTGCAGACCAAGCAGTACGGAGAAGTTAAGGCCAGCATGAAGTCTGCTACGTCATTGTTGGAGCAGCAGATTGCCATCGTAGGAGCCATTAAGCGGCGTTTCGAAAGCTCACTTTTCGACGTTAAGCAGTTGGTCCAAGCGGACCTGTTCGACTCCGAACTTGATACTGCTAGGGGACTACTCAAAGCTGGGTTCGCCCGCGCTTCAGGAGCAATCGCAGGTGTTGTGCTTGAAGGCCACTTGAAGCAGGTATGTGACAATCGCAGCATCCCTAAGAAATCTGGCACGATCGCAGTTCTCAATGACGCTTTAAAAGCTGCTAACGTCATCGAGCTCTCTCAGCATCGTCACATCCAGTTCCTTGGCGACATCCGCAACAAATGCGGACACAAGAACACCACAGACCCTACGACTGAAGAGGTCAACGACCTCATTAGTGGCGTTGATAAAGTCATCAAGACTATCTTCTGAGTGACGGGCCGCAGCCGGACCCTAACCCCACTTTCACGCACGGTTCGGCGCGGCATGTAAACGCGTTGACGCATCCGAATAGCCGTTTCTGGCCGATGGCTGCCACTCAGGAATGACCCATTCGGCCAAATGCGGATCTTGGGAAACGACCGCCACCGGCCAAAAAGGCTACCTCCCGTACATTGATGAAGCCTCAGGAGGGGAAAGTCATTCTGATTGTCTCCTCCAAACCCATCGTCAGTCTTGACGCTTATCTAGGGGCGGTATATAGCAGCGATTGCGCTGTCGTCCATCATCGAGCGTACGACTAGTTGGGAACCGTGCTACCTAAAAAGAAGGTACCACCTTTACCCACACATCATCATAAAGGCATAATGCCATCTTCATTCTACATATGGAGATGTAAAAATGCTTGTTTATGCAAATAGATTCGAATTTGAACCCGAAGAAGGTGTTGAACAATTAATTAAAATCATCGCGAGTTGGACAGGACGGAAAGCCAGAGGATATGTAGATCCTGCGAGGTTAATTCGAGGAATAAGCAGCCTAACTATAAAGGAATTCGCTATTAGCTCCTGGTCAACAATTGGCGCAGATGAGCAGGCTACGTTTCCCTTCCTATTTAGCTTCCGGCTTGTGCATCAAGACGAGATCATTAAAGGCCGCCAGTGGATAACAGAGGTTGGCGTACGCCAAGATGAATACGGAGGTGTCGTTGATTGTTCAGTTTTGCTGAAAACTGATGAGGTTAGTGCAAAGGTAACTGCACCTATAAAAGTTACTAGACCCAAACTTGTTGCCGAGCTAGTTGAGAAGTGCAGGCCTATCAATGGCACGCCTGGGCTATTTATAAAAAACCTCACGGAAGAAACCGCTGATGCCTTTCTACAGGAAATAGAAAAAACCTCCCGTAAAAATGCCATTATTCTAATAAGCTCTAAAGAAGGTGTCTTTTTTACTGATCCCGAAATATTGAGACGCCAAGTACTCGGACTAGCTCAAGTAGTGGTTATTCCATCCCACGTTGACACATTCAAGCTCGAAGAGATTGTGGGTCGAAGATTTACAGCTTTCGCCGGTGCTACAAAGGTGATTTTTCCTGGCCGAACCACTACACATGGAGTGTTTTGCGAAACAGCCATCTTCATGCCGGATAATTTCCCCGAAAAAAGTAGAGAAGCAATAACAATTGAGTCAGAGATTTTAGCTGCTATTACTCACAGAAGTAACGTCCCTCTTTCTAGAAAGCATGTTTCGATCGAAGCGGTACGCTTCGAGGTTTTGAGGTCTAAGCTAGGACACGCTGCAGCACAAGCTAAAAGCACAGACAGTTCAGAAGAAATCAAGTACTTCGCTGACTTGCTTGACGAGGCTGATAGAGAACTAGATGCGAAGGGCCAAGAAATTGAAATATTGAACCAACAACTGGAAGAAATGGAATCAGAATCAAGAAAATCTCAGGCAACCATCGACGCATTAAAGCATCAGATATCCGGCCGCCAATCAAATGAATTTGATGAAGATGAACTAGGTGAGGTGTTTTTTGATATCAGAAACACGTTATCAGCTTTAAAAGCCGGATGTGCGAAGCTTGAAGATGCTCTGAGGCTTGTTAGCGTTTTATATTCAGACAGACTAGTTGTTCTTGATACGGCCTTTTCGTCAGCCGCAGAATCCGACAAAGCCGGATTTAATCATACTTCCAAAGCTTATGAGTTACTTACTCGCCTAGTCACAGCATATTGGCAATCTATGGCTGATGGACAGGGAGACCAACAAGCGAAGAATGTATTCGGATCTTCGTTTACTGCGAACGAGGCAGGCATGAGTAACGAAGGAAAAAAACGTCGAATATTCAACTATAGAGGCCATGATATATTGATGGAGAGACATCTTAAACATGGAGTTAAAAATTCTTTGGCGGAGACATTAAGGGTTCATTTTGACTGGGTAGCAAAAGATAACAAAATTGTAATAGGCCACTGCGGAAAGCATCTGGATTTTTAAAGTTTCGCTGCTCCTTCTTTTAGTCCTTCGCGTCAATTAACGCGAAGGAACTTTTAAATTGAAAAAAGTAGCGTATTAGCACGAAGGCGCTAACAATTGATACTTATCGGACTGAAATGGTAGAAACCCATCTGGCCATGGAGTAACAGATTCGCAAAACACTCGGTATTGTTCAGGAGCACTGAAGTTAACCTTTAGGACAGGGACTTGCGTGACTAAGTTATTATCATCCACTCCTAGCAGACGATTGACTCTAATTAAATCTTCATTTAAGTAGCGGGGATAATATCCGAGCCGGTGACCAGATACTGGATTAATAATAGCGATTGCGTTAGAGTCTGCTCGATTTTTGTCTTCAATCACACACGATAGCAAATCTCGAGAATCCAAGGTGATTAAATCTCGCTTCGCCGCATCAGAAATATAAGCAACACCGCTAATAAAAAACTTTAATCTATATTCGTTGCTTAGCGATTTTTTAGGAATTTTTACGATCCTGAAGTTATCTGTCTTTTTAGAGCCGCCAGACGCACTTAGAATATCTAGCGGATCATTAGCACCAGGCATCATATCTAACCATGAAAGCATGGTGTAATATTCGGGGCGCCGTTCAGGAATGATACGGTTTTGGAAAAAAGGGAACAGCTCATGAGAAACATATTCTTTTTCCAGAATACTCATGCGTGGAAAAGGAATGAAGTTTTTGTGGAGAGCTCCGTGTGTATACGAAAAAATATAAACACCATGTAACTCTGTCAGTTTGGCAACTGGCTCCCACATCGTTGTTTCAGGGTCTTGCCAAATGACGAATACACTATTCATATGTCTTAATCTGCCGCTTTCTAAATGATGAGTCCAAGTTATCCTTGAAAAAAGGTATAAGTTTCATCATATTCGATTTATTGCAAACAAGCATTTCAAGGGCAAATTTTTTAGATACATTGCTCATTATTTCCACAGGCACTGGCGCGATAATATCCTGCATTTTCTCAGCGGTCAATCCATCGAGCTGTTCTAGCCAACTCAGCGCAGCTCTCGGATTAAGTATTCCGAAATACTCAAATGCTTTAAAAGTTTTAAGCCTTTTTTCCTTCAGGTAAAAATAAGACCTCGCCCTTTGCACATAGGTTCCGACCTGCTGGCCCTTATCAATTGAAGTGAGTCTATTTAATTTCGTTTCGTCCGATTCGTTCCTTCCTAGACCAGCTGCATGATCGAAAGAGGGAGCAAGATGAAATCTTCCTTTTCCCGTTACGATCAAGCCCCAGTTTTCGCTATGTCGGTCTTGATTTGATAGAAGGGAGTCGAGCATCAAATAGCCCGTAAAAAAATCAGCTGCAGTTTTGATATTAGGACGACTATTAAAACCCAAAGGCTTGTTTCTAATTATTCTTCTGAGAATAATATAAACATGCATGATGTTTTGTTTTTCAGTTTTTTTTGCGTTTTCGATATTTACCGGAGCGCTGTAATTTTTAAGAATTTCATTGCCGGTAACAAGATACGCATTATCGCTTGTAATAAAATTTCTTGTAATAACACCTCGCGTTTCGTTGTCGTACGCTAACTCATAGTCCGCGCAGGGGATTAGTAACGACTTCGCAATTTCGCAAGATACTTTCTCCGACCAATCTTCACCGTCACGCGAAACTGTATTGTTTTTAGAGTCATGAGTCTCTATGGATTTAAAAAGATAATCATTGCCGGAGCTATCAGAGCACCAATATTTGGCTTTTGTTCCCAGCGGCTCAAACTCTTCATGCTTGAAGTTAGAAATATCCAATATTTCGTATTGCATAGCTCGCCCCGAACCATATCGATAGTTGACTTCTTTCAAGTACGGCTAGTGATCTAACGAATAGTTATGATCAAGATCGTATTGGACCACCCCTAAAAGCTGCGTATAAATGGTTTCACTGATTCTAGCATGCACCATGCTCTAAACACAGGAGCTGCGATATGTAAGCACAGAATGGAATTATCTGACATCAACCGCGGATGCTCTTAATAAGATTGGCGAGTTGCTCAGTATCTTTAAAAATGGAGGATACCCTCGTTTTCAGAGACAAGACTGCTGAAAACAATGGCTTCAACCTTCGCAGTGATCCACGCTACGCACCGTGAAGTCCACCTGTAGCCGAAAAACGGCCATTTGCGAATGGCCAATTGTTGGCAGATTTCTGCATGCGACGAAGGGCCGCTTTTGGCCGAAAGCAGACACTCGCATATGGTGCTTCGGCTCACTCTAAAAATCTTTACAACTCCACGCTGAATCCGCTCAAGCCCACGCCTTCGGCAAAACGTCCTACGGCGGTCAAACTGGCCCAGGTGCGCAGCCGCTCACGCCGCGAGCGCACCGGCACCCAGCGCGCCCCGCTACCGCCCAGGCGAATCGACAGGCCCCAGTCGGGGCCACCCTCGATTCTGGCCACCAGGCAGTCACGCACGGCGTGTTGCTCGACCAGGGCGCGCAACACCTCTTCGTGAATGCCTTCGCCGATCACTGTGCGTGCTCCAGCCGCCGCGCCGTGGCCGCCGCCTCGAAGGTCTTGTACAAGCCTTCGATACTCGCCGCGTTCAGTACCTTGACCGTCTCCAGGCCCAGCACGAAACCTTCGGCGCGATCACTGGCGCGAAACAGATCGTCCGCCGTGTGCGCCAGCTCGATTTGGTGCAGCAGTTTCAGGGTTTGCACCTCCACCGCGTTCGGCAGGTGCAGTGCCGCCAATGTATCGGCCATGTTCACTCCCATTTCCAAACATTGGCATTGGCCGACGGCTCAGGCGTCAGCTCGAATTGCCCGATATTGATCAGCAGCCAACCGCCGCCGGGCTCATTAAAGCCATCGATCAATTGCCCTTGCAGCATGTGCCCATCAGGCAAAATTACCCGCAGCAGGTTGGCCGCCTTGGGTCCTTGTAAATACTGCTGCAGTTCAATACGGGCGCTTCCAGTGCCGGCATCGGTCAAGCGCACGGGACATTCGAGCGTGGTCCGCTCGATCGGGTCCTGCCCCAGATAACGGGCGATCACCACAACGGTGGCCAGGCCCTCATAAACTTCAGACATGCACGGGTGTTCCCTGTTCGAGTAAAAGGCGATGCCGGCATCGACCAGACAGTCAGGCAATGGTAGACCAGAGCCGGGGGGACTGGTTTCCGTGTGGCCAAAAAAAGGCCCCCACGCCTGGGCCAGGTGTGGGGGCCGATTGAACATAGGCTGGAACTCAACGTACCCATCTTCGAAGCCACTATCGGTCAATGCTTGGCCGCCGCGCTCATTGCTTCGTCAAGCACAGCGTTCGAAGCAATCGATCCGTAGATGTAGGAGCTATGACTCCCGGGGATCAACCGCGCAAAATGCCATACTAAATGCAGGAAATTAAGAAACGTCCTATATCGGTGGGTTCTTAGCGTCTACTAGTATGCTGCAGATGAAAAATACAAATTCGACACTTAAAACCGTGATCTTGGCGCTGTCACTCTATTCTCAAGGTGCGTTTGCAAAATGCACCATGTATTCAAATTCAATCCAAACTCAAACAGTTAATGTTGGCGCAAACTTGGCTTCTGCTTTGAATATTCCTCGAGACACACCGAACGGCACTGTCATTTATGAAGAGACTGGAGCGACATATCAAAAGTTCGAATTCAGTTGTGATTCTCAAGTAGGCATGGGGATTAAATTAAATCCATCATTAGGCGTAGTGCCCGAAGGCAGCACTATATTCCCTCTAGGTAATACAGGGCTCTCATTTCGCCTGCGCGGCGTAGTAAATGAAAGTTACTATAAATCTGTCCGCCCTATGCCTAGTGGACCTTGGTATCTCTTAGGCGATACTGTGCGATTTGAAATTATAAAAACAGGCGAGCTGTCGCCTCAATCTATTGTACCAGCAGGTTATTTGGGGCAACAAATAGCAGATGAACTGGTGGCTATGAACCTATACTTAACAAAACCGATTATAGTGAATGCCTCCGCTTGCCAAACCCCAGCAGTGTCCGTTCAAATGGGCGATGATTATCGTCTTGACGAGTTTGGCAACGCGGGAGATACACCAAGGCCGATAAAGTTCAATATTGCCCTTAACGAGTGTCAGAGCGGGATTAAAAAAGTCACTTATTCCTTGAAAGCCACGTCTCAAATAATTGACCAGCAGCAGGGGGTTGTGGCACTGAATTCCGACTCAACAGCGAAAGGAATCGGATTAAAACTGATGAACGAATCAGGTCAACCCCTCGCATTGGGAACCACCTATCCCTTTACTAGTTTCAACTCAACGAGCACTGACTTCAAAATACCCCTCTCCGCGGCTTACTACCGCCTGCCTGACAGCAAACTTGAAGCCGGCACCGCAAACGCTTCCGTAACGTTCGTTGTGAATTACCTATAGCCCGCATCGATTGAACTAAGCCAGACGCAATCGCAAAATCGCTTCTGCAATCGCTTTTGCGTTTGTATCCAAGGTTTCTATCGCCACGGTCGCGTTCACTGCTGCCGTCTCATCGCCATTCTTTGAAAGCCATTTTGTGACCTCCTCTATGGCTGCCCCTAGCGCGTGCTGGTTGTGCAGGAGCAATGTCAGCGCATCTGCAGTGGCAATATTCGAATCTGAGTTGTTTGGCATAGCAGCCTTCCCTGGAGTTCGGTTCGCATAAGCCTAGTTCATCGAATTGCTGGCGGTGGTGAGTCACCCATTCGGCGGCCGCCATTTCCGCACCAAAATAGCGCGCCAGTCCCATCTCAGTCCCATATGGCCATTTTTCGCATGCCAAAAACCACAAACCCCCGACTTTCTCTAGGAAAATCAGGGGCTTGCGTTTACTGAATGTGGCGGTGAAGGAGAGATTCGAACACTCACTACATGTACGCAATGGTAAACAATAATGCACGTATTCGGTAGACTGCCGCCAAAGCGGCCGCTCATTATCGACAGTGTACTGTCCACAATTGGTCCAAGCGCGTTGTATAGCTTTGACTCATCATCTCCCGTCGCATGCCCCAATCTGGATTGATAGGCACACTCGCGGCCCGGAGCGTGCCCCTCCCCCATCGCCCATTGATCTCATCCAGCACTGCCATCACCCTGGTCGCCTCAGTGGGCTGCGAAATCGCGAAAAGATCGTCCGTATACTCACCCGGCTGACACAGGTTCAATAGCATGACTTCCGCTTTGCTGTAACTGAAACCAGGACGGAACACGCGATCAAGAGCATCGACGGCCGCCGTGGTCAGTAGCCGAACGTCATCCGTAGGGTAAGGTAAATCCACCACTACACCATTCGCATATTTAGCTTCTTCGGGATTGAACATTCCGGTGCGGATACTGACCCGGATCTTCTTGCACAGCGACTTTTGCGCTCGGAGCTTTTCCGATGCCCGCATCATGTAGGTTGCCACTGCTTCCTTAATCGGCGGCAGCTCCTTCAGCCTTTTGCCGAACATCCGGCTGCAGCAGATCTCCTGCTTGGGAGGATCCGGCTCATCCAGCTCCAGACACGATGTGCCAGCCAATTCTCGGGCAGTTTTTTCGATCACTACACTGAAGTTTTTTCGCAGTGTCCACGGGTCTGCCTTGGCCAGATCCATGGCGGTCTTGATCCCCATGCCGTCGAGGTGCACTTTCATGCGGCGTCCTACTCCCCAAACCTCCGCTACGTCAGTGTTACGCAGCACCCAGTCGCGCTTGATTGGGTCGCAGATGTTCACGACTCCACCGGTTTGTCCCTGCAGGCGTTTGGCGGTGTAGTTGGCCAGCTTGGCCAAGGTCTTGGTGTGCGCGATACCGACACCAACAGGTATACCCGTGCAGCGCAGTACCTGGCTGCGGATCTTGCGGCCGAGGCTGTCCAAGTCATTGATGCCGGTGAGGTCGGCGAAGGCTTCGTCAATGCTGTAAACCTCAACCGCCGGTACCATCGACTCAATCAGGGTCATGACGCGTTCACTCATGTCGCCGTACAACGCGTAGTTCGAGGAGAACGGGACGATGCCGTGCTGCTTGAGCTTGTTTTTGATCTGAAAGTACGGCTCGCCCATTTTAACGTAGGGCTTGGCATCGTAGCTGCGGGCGATGACGCAGCCGTCGTTGTTCGAAAGCACCACGATGGGCACCTTGGCAAGGTCGGGTCGAAACACGCGTTCGCAACTGGCGTAGAAGCTGTTGCAATCGATTAGGCCGAACACCGGCATTACTTTAGACATGGCTGCGCACGCTGCCGATGATTACACCCCAGATGGCTAGCTCATCCCCTTCCAGCACATAGCGTGGTGGATACTTGGGGTTCTCCGACAAAAGGATCACATCCTTTCCGCGGATGCATAGTCGTTTGCACAGCGGATCGTTGTTCAGCAGCGCCACGACGATGTGACCATGGGCCGGCTCCAGCGAACGATCGACGACCGCCAGGTCCCCGTCAAAGATGCCCGCACCCTGCATGCTTTCCCCGGTAATTTTCACCAGGTAGACATGCGGGGCGCGAATGTTCAGCACCTCATCCAAGGAGATGTGTGCCTCAATGTGATCCGCTGCGGGCGAAGGAAACCCAGCCGGTACTTGGAACAGACATAGAGGCAGTTCCCGGCCGACTTCTGCAATACGGCCTAAAATTGAATAGCTCATGACGCACGACTTCCGACACTGTACGAATGTACAGTTAACTTTCAGAAGCGCTTGCGGTCAATTTTTGTAGGAGATATCTGATAGGCGGGCGAGCTATGTGCGGACGACTTTCACAATACGACGGCATACACGACTTTGTGGCGGCGCTGAGCATGCCCAACGCGCTAGTCAATCACACCGGCGACCAACCCTTCGAGCGCTACAACGCAGCTCCCACCACCCAGCTGGCGATTTTCCATCAGGAAGGTCAGTACCTGAACGCCGACATGGTTCGTTGGGGATGGCGTCCACACTGGGCGAAGGATCGCGCCGCGCCGATCAACGCTCGGGTAGAGAAAGTCGCACATGGCCCTTTCTTCCGGGCAATCTGGCCGCACCGGGCGATCATTGCGATTAACAATTGGTTTGAATGGGTGGATGAAGGTGGACCCAAGAAGCAGCCCTACTTGATTCGCCGGCGAGACCGGGCGCCGATCCTCTGCGCCGCGATTGGGCAGTATCCCATTGCAGAACATCCATCTGGCGAACACGACGGCTTTGTAATCATTACCGCCGACAGTGCTGGGGGCATGGTGGATATTCACGACCGACGTCCAGTAACGCTTTCGCCTGAATTCGCTAAGGAATGGTTAGACCCGGCCACGCCTAAGGACCGTGCCGAGCTCCTGGTGTTACAACAAGGCGAACCCACAGAAGCTTTCGAATGGTTCAAGGTCGACCGAGCCATTGGCAATGTCCGCAATCAAGGGAGGGACTTGCTAACCCCTAAAGAGAACTAGTGCTTAATACTTGATTTTCGAGCGATGGCGATGAATCAAAACACCTTTTATTTCTTTATTTCTTTATTTCGTCATTTCGTCATTTCGCTAATTCGCTAATTCGTTAATTCGTTAATTCGTTAATACGCTAATTCGTCAATCCACTACTAAATACATATCCTTCCGATATCCTTCCGATATCCTTCCGATATCCTTTGGTTACTCAGATTTGCAAAAGCCCTAGTGCAAACCTGAAGATATCTCGTCCCTATACACCCATTGCCCTAGTCCCCTGCCCCATATACACCCTTAGCCCTAGGACAAAGTAGGTGACGCGGGCGCATACACACTCAGCCCTACAACAACTTCCCCGAAGGGGACTGCGACAGCAGACGAAATTAATTTCAATCAACCATTGACGAATACCGCAATAAGCAACTAGCTTAAAAACAGTTCGACCTACCTCCTTTCCGCTACCGCGCCAATAAGCGCGGCATGTTTCTTTGCGAGAATAAAAATGAATGTGCTGATTCTTCTGATGGCGACTGTCGAGTTTCTTATCAAACTCACCGAGCTGTTGCAGCTTTGGGGCATCGGATGTCCTGGGTTCGCACAATGGTGATCAGAACAATCCGCCCAACGCTACCGGCTCCCAATTCATGATCACCAGCTCGCCACTGATTTCGGCCTTCCCCTGCCGCTGGTTGGTAGTGGTGTAGCGAATGTCCAGTGTCTCGAAGTGGAAGCCCTTGAACACACGGCGGATGTCCGGATGATCATTGATGCTGACCATCACCTTGCCTTTGCAGCGGCGCATGAAGTCGGCCATCCGTTCGTAGTTCTCGAACGGAAAGTCCACGCCGTACCCGGCGGTCTGCCAGTAAGGGGGATCCATGTAATGGAAGGTATGGGCGCGGTCGTAACGTTCAGCGCATTCAAGCCAAGGAAGGTTTTCGACGTAGGTGCCGGACAGGCGCTGCCAAGCGGCCGAGAGGTTTTCCTCGATCCGCAGCAGGTTGATGGCCGGGGCAGTCGTCGCCGTGCCGAACGTCTGACCGGAGACCTTGCCGGCAAAGGCATGGTGCTGCAGATAGAAGAATCGGGCGGCGCGCTGGATGTCGGTGAGAGTTTCGGGGCGGGTCATTTTCTGCCATTCGAACACTTGCCGCGAGCTGAGCGCCCATTTGAATTGGCGCACAAATTCTTCAAGGTGGTTCTGCACGACGCGGTAAAGCGTGACCAGGTCGCCGTTGATGTCGTTCAGGACTTCGACCGGCGATGGCTGGGGCTTCATGAAGTAGAGCGCGGCACCGCCGGCAAAGACTTCAACGTAGCATTCGTGTGGCGGAAAAAGCGGAATGAGGCGGTCGGCCAGGCGGCGTTTGCCGCCCATCCAAGGGATGATGGGTGTAGACATTGAGAGCAAGACCTTTACTGTATGGATAAACAGGTGCTAGGCTCGCCGCGCTTTGTGCACGGAGCAAGAGCCTTGGCTGGACTTGCAGGGACATTCTGCAGGGACGGCGGTCGATCCGGATGTTGACGCATCTGGACCGGCCGCTCTTTTCACTTCGGTGTCGAGACTTCTTTGGCGTATGCCTGACAGGCCGCGAGGGCAATCAGCCCCCGGTCGCCGTCATCGGTGACGCCGATAATTCGTTGAGCATGCGCTGGGTCAAGTTCGGCTCTTGTGGGGCCATGAACCACGCCGCCGGTGGCGGTGGTGGCTGGCACCGATCCATTACCGGCGCCAGTGGTGGCGTCGAGTAGGACTGACAAGCGCAGATCAGCAGTGGCAAGGCGGTCGCGCAGGCGACCTTGATCACGTTGGACATCACTCAAGGCTCGATAATGGATCTGTTCACTGGTTGCCAGGCGCTGCTCGAGCGCGAGGCGCTTGTCTTGTTCGGCACGCTGCTGAGCGACCGAAGCAAGGGTTATCTGATTGAGCGTTTCGGTGTGGAGTCGGGCCTGCTCTGCGAGCTGTTTGCCGTAGCGCCAATCCTGGACTCGCCAAGTAATGGCAGCGGAACCACCGACCAAGACGACCAGCAGCACTCCTTTTGCCAGCAGCCGATACGGGGCCGGGATCAGTTCGCCGAGGCGCATAGCACCGCCCTCGCCCGCCCCCACAACTCCAGCCGATCCTGCAGGCCATTGAGGCCGCCGTTGATCCTGCGGGTGATCGTGTTGAATTCATTTTGATCGGCCAGCGCATTCAGCCCATTCACAGACCAAAACCATGCGGCCGACTCGGCGGCCCACTGCGGCAGCTCCAGCAGTTCAGGCGTACGCAGCAATCGCTCGTTACCGAACAGCGCCAAGCTGCAGCGCAGGTAGTTGTCGTGGCCAGTGACCTGGATCAGGCCGCGACCGCGATAGCGCTGGCCATCACCATCCGCTGCTGGCGTGTTGCCCAGTTTCGCAGCCAGGCTGCCCGTGTCGTATTTGCTCAGGTACTGGTCGCCGCCCAGTTCCCGGACGTACTGCAGCTGACCTGATTCGTGACCGACTTGCGCCAGGAACGCGGCTTGGCGTTTCGGCGTGTTGATCTGTCGATGGGCCATGGCTGCGTTGAGGGCAGATACAAAAACGCCCGCTTGGCGGCGGGCGTTGGGCATGATGCTTTGCAGCTGTTGTTCAGTGATGGACATACAAACTCCAGACATGAAAAAGCCGCTCAAGGCGGCGGATGATTGAGACTGATGGCGTTATGCGAGGTTGACGATTTTGACCGGCTTGGCCGGCTTTTTCCCTTTCTTGCCCTTGGCGTTGGCCTTGCCCTTCTTGCCGCCGTTACATTCAACGGTGGTCGACCAGCCGGATTGGGTGTACGTCTGCTGCACCGACTCGGCAAGAAACTCGCCATCAAGCCCAACCTTGAAGCCCTGGGCGATGATCAGGCATTCCGCAAACAGATCAGTACGCCCTTCCATTTCGAGGCGCACGCCGGCGGTGGAGCGGTTGAAGGCCGCCAAACGCGCCCGTGCCGCTGCCTGGGCGGCGGTCTTGTTCGGGTAGATATGCCGATCGGTATGCACCGCCGGCAGCCCGGCCGGGGCGTCGTCGTTTTCCAGCGACACCACAGCCAGCTCACCGGTCTTTTTGTCTTGATGCTTGGCCCCGACCGCCTTGTGCGAATCGCGATCCTCAAAGTTGAACTGCCAGCGGCTGACGTCACTTTTTTTGATCAAGATCGGCGGCAGCACCTTACCGCTTGCGCTCTGCCCGCCCTGACGCGGCATGACCAACAACTTGCCGTCGGCGACCTTCGCCGTGCAGTCGTATTGCTTAGCCAGGCGCGTGACAAAATTGAAGTCGGATTCGTTGAGCTGATCGGCCCGCGCGACCTTCGTGCCCACCGGACACGCCGGCGACCAGCCGTTGCGCGCGGCGATATCGCCAACGATCGTCGACAGCGGCACGTCTTCCCAACTGCCGCTGCGCACGGTCTTGCCACTGCCACGCATGTCGCTGGCCTTGCCCTTGATCACGATCGTATCGGGCGGGCCGGACACCACGACCCCGTCGACCACATAGCGGCCTAGCCGGACCAGCGACGTCTCCTGATAGCCCAGATAGATTTCGATGCCCACGCCTTTGCGCGGCAACGTGACCAACCCATCCCGATCGTCAATGCGCAGTTCGAATTCGTCGGACTCCATGCCCGTCTTGTCGGTGACGCTCAATTGAATCAGCCGATCATTCAACAGGGCCGTGATGTCGGTCCCGTCGACCACAATACGAAAGCGCGGCGTCATGAATTTTTCCCAAAAAAAAGCCCCGCACAGGACGGGGCAAACAACCACAGAGCGTTACGCGTAACGCGAGGATCCGCCGGTGAGGACTCCGGACGGGGGTCAATTCCACAAGGTAATCGCCTCGGTCACCGGCTGCGGCAGATCCGGCAACACGATCACCACACCAGCGCGGTAGGGCTGCTCTTCATCGGCCAGCCCCTGATTGGCATCAAGCACCGCCTCGACACAGCCATCCAGATGCCCGTAATAGTTGTGACAGATGGTATCGAGCAGATCCCCGTCAGACGTCCTGCATGTCGTCGCCATAGCGCACAAACTCCAAGGTAAAGGCCTGCTTGCGCGGGATACCGCCCTGCATCAGCGCGCTTTGTTCTTCATCGACGTTTTCAAGGCACCACGTTCCCAGCACGTCGCCATAACCGGTGGTCAGGGTCAGCGGCTGAAGCTTTCCGCCGATCGCGCGCAGGGTGTCGAGCTGCTTTAACCCGCCTTTTAGCCCCGGCAGGATCACACCCTTGAGGGTGATTTTCTCGTCACCAATTCCCACACCCTGCTGCGCCGGACGCCGCGAGAGGCGCTCTTGCGAGGCCCAGCGGAATTTGCTCGACCGCCGCAGCTCGTCAAACGCCGCTGTGTCCAGGTTGAAGAAATACGGCTGCGCCTTGGGGTCTTGCGGCTGGATGATCAGCAGGTGCGGGAACGGCTTCACCGCTTCCGGCGCCGGCGTCTGATCCGTGGCAAAGGTGCCCGTGGGCACGATGTTGGCCAATGCCGGACTGATCTTGCCGGCGATCTTGTTGATGGCCGTGGCGGCCTTGCCGGCCTGTTCCTTCAGCACGCCCAAACGTTCCTCCACCTGGGCGACCGCGCGGGTGGCCGTGCCGTACATGGCCACCACCCGCCCGACTTGCGCCTGCGCGGCGTTGATACCGCGCATCGCCCGCTGAAGCTTTTCTCCGATCGCCGACCCGACAAAGGGCAGGCTTTCCAACTCGGACGCGGCGCCGGTGATTTCGCCGATCGCGCCATTCACCGGTGACAGCATTCCGTCCAGACTGCGGCGGCCGGTTTCGCCTGCCGTGGCCAAGTACTTCAGCCCCGATTGCAACTGCCCCAATGCTTCCATGTGCCCCCCTTATCAAACGTGTGGCGTGTCATAGAGCTGATTGCCCCCCATCTGCTTGGCCATGTCGCGATAGTGCTGATCGAGCATTGGCTTGATCTGCGCGAAAAGCTGATTGCCATCCTTCACGTCGCCGTTGACCACCAGCGAAAACGGCGCCTGAATCGCCACGTTGGACTCGACTTTTGGCGCCGCCGGCGCCGCTGCCATCGGCTTGACCAATGCCCCCGCCGCCGCGTCTGCGCTGGCCGGTGGCATCATCATGTCTTTGGCGGCCATGCCGATCTGCGGCGGCTCAGGATCTTCCAGTCCGGAGCGAATCACCTTTGGTCGACGCAGCTCGGAACCCGGGAAGCGCACCTTGTTGGCAAAGTGCGGCAACAGCATGGCGTCCTTCGAATTTAGGTCGCGCGGGTCATACGACACCGGCGGCGCCTCCGGAACGGCCGGGGCCATCGTCGCGCCGACATCCAGCCCCTTGCCGGGATTGGTCAGCATCAGAGGGCCAGTGGTTGCCGGCGCGAACGCCTTGGCCGTAGCACCCAACGAGGTGTCGCCCAGCTTCGGCGCCATGTCTTTGCCGGCATTGGCCATCATCAACGGCCCGGCATCCGGGATTTTCTTCAGCGCGTCTTCAGTGCCGAACATCGATTTGCCGACGTACCCGCCCAAGGCATCGCCGCCGTAACTGCCAATCAAGCCACCGATCAGCCCCCCGATCGCCGTGCCGATCACCGGCATAATCATCGTGCCGAGGGCTGCCCCCGCTGCTGCACCAGAGAGCGAACCGGCCAACCCACCGGCAGCCGCACCATAACCCTCGGCCTTTTCGTCCTGCGTTTCGGCGCTCATGTAGGTGTCATAGGCCTTGAAACCGGCATCGGCCACCGCCACTACGGCCGTGCCCTTCACGACGTTGCCGACCCCGCGTGCCATCTCGACACCGCCACCAACACCCTTTCCACCAACACCCTTGCGACCGACCTTCTTGCCCTTCTTGCCCTTCCTGTCTTTTTTATCCTCGCCGCCATCCACGTCGCCGATGTCCAGCCCGTCACCCAGGCCACCACCGGCGCCCATGTTGGTCACGATCACCTTTTGCGGAATGTTCGGATTGCCCATCAGCGAGCCACGGCCGATGTTCATCAGCCCCTTAGCCATCTTGAGAGCGCTCATCGCCGTCGACAGACCAATCAAGCCAGCAGTGGCCAGACCGATACCCGTCACCAGTCGCGGCGATTCGTCGGCCAACTTGGCCAACTTGCCCGCCACAGAGCCGATACCCTCCGTCACGGCATCCGTCACCGGACGCATGGCGTCGCCGATCGCGCGCATCGAGTCGTCGAGGCTCTGCACCATTTCCGACTGTTTTTGCGCCGACGACTGCCGACGCTCTTCCAGGTTCTTATCCAGAATCCCGGTCGCGCTGGCCGACTCCTTTTTCAGGCTGTCGTACAGATCCTTGTTCTGCATGTACGCAGTCAAGGCGCCCTTGACCTGCATATCGGCGAACAGGTCGCCCGTTCGCAACGCCGATTCCAACGAGGCGATCATGGCCTTGGCTTTCTCGGGATCAGACTCCTTGCTGATCGCAGCCGTGGCCTTGGCCATCTCGGCGGCCTTCTTGGGGTCGGTCGCCTCAATGTATTTTTGGGCCAGTGCAAAGCTGGATTCCAGAGTGGACTTGCCATTCTGCAGCCCGGTGTTCATCGAGCCTTGATAGTCGATGCCGGCTTTCTGGTACGCCTTGACGGTGTCGCCTGAGCCGATTTTCTCCATCCAGTTCTTGAGGTTGTTGGCCGCCTCGTCCGAGCCGCCGGCAGTCTTCATCTGCACTTGCAGCATCGACCCCAGTTGCGTCACCGAGTCCATGCCGGTAATGCCCAGCTTGCCCATGCCTGCGAGCAGTTCCGGGAACCAGCGCGCCATGTCGGCCGCCTCAAAGCTACCCGCCTGCCCTTGATAGGCGATCGCTTCCAGTGCCTTTTGCATCATCGCCGGGTCGGTGATCTTGGCGTTCTGCCCCAAGGCGTTGATCATCCGCGCGGTTTCAGTACCGTCCGAACCCTGACCCACGGCGAACTTGGCCGCCGTCGGCGCATAAGCCATTGCCTTGTCCAGCTCCATGCCGGCGCCCACCAGGGCGTTGACCACCTCGGCCACCTGATTGCGCGCCATGCCGGTATCGCGCGACGTATCGATCACGGTTTTGGACAGCGTCGCCTCTTCTGGCGTGTTGGCAATGTTGGCCTTGATCGCGATGTCACGAATGATCGCGCCATAGTCCGCGCTGATCTTGGCCGGAATCACCATCGCAGCCGAGGCGGCGGTGGCTTGCCCGATGCTGCTTTTCATCTGCTGCTTGCCGGCATCGAGCTGCGTGTGCCCCTTGGCCTTCAGCTCGGCCCCGCGCGCCGTCCTGCCCATCTGAGTGTAAGCCTTGCCCAGATTGCGGACTTCGACGCCTTCCTTCTTCAGCGCGGCGAGGTTGGCTTCCAGCTTCTTGCGCAGGGCGTCGGCACCCTTCTCACCCGCCAAATGCGCCTTTCGCCACTCATCGCGCAGGCGCATGGTGTCGCCAATGGTCTTTTCAAGAACCCGGGCGCGCTTGCCGGTTTCCTCCAATTTCTTGATGCGGCCGGTGACGTCCTTGAACGCCGCTCCCACCGTGGAACTGACCGCCCCGCCAATGACCAGCCCGAGCGCAAGTTTATTGCTCATGTGCGTGCCCTTTCTTGCTCAGTCGAAAGCGGCTCAATCCCTGAGCCACCACAGCATCCGGTCAAAGGGCATGGCCTCGATCTCGGCGGCAGAGAAACCCGTCTCTCTCGCCAAGGTCTTGGCCGCCACCCGTTGGGTCTCGGCGTTAAAGCTCATCCTCTTCGACCAAGCGAAAATAGCCGGCCTGCAGGCGGTTGTAGTTGCGCGTAGTCAGTGCCGCAATCTCGTCCGGCAGCGCCTGCAACAGACTGCAAAACATATTGATTTCGAGCTGTTCATAGTCGCCTTTCGCGCCCGCCGAAGCAGCGCGCTGATCGCGCACGGTCGGGGCGCGCATGGTCAACTTGTCGACCTTGATGCCGCCGAACTCGGCGGCCCCCTTCAGGGTGATGACCACGCCGTCGTCACTGACGACCAACCAGGAAGGATCTTTCTTTTCCGCGTTTACTTGAGTCATTTTCTAATTCCTTACATGCCCAGGGCCGAACGTTCGGCAGCCAGTTGGTCAACGCCATCCACCACAAAAATCATGGCGAGCGGGTCAACTTCGAACATCACGCGCCCGTCGATTTCGAGCTTGTAATAGGTGATCTTCACGCCGTGCTTGATTTCACCCACGGTCGACGGCTTCCAGTCGCCCATGTCCACCTCTTTCACACCGCCGCGCATGGTGACGATCACCGGCGTCACGCGGCCTTTCAGATCTGCGAAGGCGCCACGGAACACCAGATTGGCGGCGGTCTGATCAGCCAGACCGAAGAACTTCAGCGCCTCGCGGCGCACGCCGTTGGTGGTAAAGGCCGACTCGATTTTTTCCAGACCTACCGCGAACTCGATCGGGGCGAACATGCCGCCGCCTTGGTAGTCCTCGACTTTTTGGGTCAGCTTGGGCAGCGTCAGGGTCGGCACGTCGCCGGAGAAACTGACGCCGTCGACAAACAGGTTCATGTTCTTCAGAACTTGAGGAATCATTGATAAGCCCCCTTAGGCTTCAAGCACTTCGGTCAGCCACTCGTTCGTGACCTCGATCATAAAATTCGGGTTTTCCGCCGGCGGCACGTCGGTGAAACGGATGCGCCAATACACTTTGCCCTGCTCGATCTGGCTGGCCGTGTTCAGCTCGGTGTCCGCGTAGACCTCAAAGTTGATGATCGCGCCGGCGTTCTTCTGGTCGCGCATGAACGCTTGCAGGCCTTCGGTCACGTCCTTGACGTAGGTCTTGGTGATCGAGCGGTCGACCGCCCACTTGTGCCCGGCCTGAATCGCATCCATCAGGATGTCGCAGGTACGCACGCGGGTGACGAACGCCCATTTCGAATCGCTCGACAGCGTGCGGTTGCCCCACAGGCGATAACCGCCGTCGCGAATGATCGTGGTGATATTGGCGTTGTTGAGCAGGTTGGCCCGGCAAGTGGCGTCGCCGTCCAGGTACTCGACCGGGCGCGAGGTGCCGGTGATGCCGACAAACTCCTTGTTCGACGGCGAGGCCCAATAGCCGTAAGTCTCGTCAGTCCAGGCGAACAGCCCCGCGACCCACGCCGAACCCGGCGCGTCGATCGTCGCACTGGTGACCGTGTCCCAGAACTGCACACCTGGATCCACCAGATACAGGCGCTTGCTGCCGAAGTTCTCGGCGTACTCAATCACCGCTTCGTCGGTCGTGTTCGGCCCGTCGATGATCGCGATAGCGCGCAGCTTGCCGGCCAATGCATCCATGGCCGTCGCGATCGCTTGGGTTGCCGAATGCTTCGGGGCGATCAGCAACTTGGGTTGCGCGTTGTGCTTGCTCTTGCCATCGAGCAGCGCTTGCAGGCCGGTACGCTGACCCGAGGCCAGCACGCCGCCGATGATCGCCGAGATTTGCAGCGCGGCGTCTTCCAGCTTGGGCACGCCGATGGCGACGATCACCGCCTTGGTGCGCACATAGATCGCCTGACAGGCCTTGGTGATAGCCGAGTCAGCACCGAAGGCGGCGATCGCCTCGCGCTCGGTCGTGATCAGCATCAGCTCGCCGGCCTTGGCCGTGCCGCCGCCGAGAACGCCGGGGGTGAAGGTGTCGCACAGACCAATGATCGAGGACGACGGCAGCGAGATAGTGCGCGCACCGGTATCAATCAGCGTGGTCGTGACGCCGTGAAAAAAACCACTCATAAGGGTCAATCTCCAGAAACGAAAAAGCCCCGCATAAGCGAGGCTGTGAGGGTGTTCGTGTTACGCGTAACGGAAAAGAAAACGCCCCGTCAGTGCGGGGCGTCTATTGCAGCTCGGCAGGATCTGGCGGCGAGGAATCCGGCCAGCCCTGCGACAGCATGTCGTCGTGAAACTCACCGGCCTCGATCGCGCGCAACAGCGTCAGCTCACGGTCAAAACAGGCTTGGACGTGCGCCCGCACCGCCTTGGCAATGGCGATGATCTGAGCCGAGCCGATCTCGACAAAGCCCGTCACCGTCTTGAAGTTGCAGCGATATTCGGGATCGAGGACGGCGGACAACCCAGTACTGGAAACCAGCCCCTGACTTTCGCGCGTCGTCTCGATTTGCAGGCCGTCGACGGTGACGCCAGTCGCCTCACGCTTGTAGCGCTCGACAGCGACTAACTGCGCATAGTCCGGCACCGGCGCCGGGCGCTCGCCCTTAACCACCTTCCCGCCGACCAGACGCCAAATGCCGTCAGTTTCTTGAGTGATCCGAAGAAAAAGGCTGTCATCAACCTTGATAGCTGACGCGGGGATCTGATGGACGCCATCAATCAGACACGTCCGCAACGTCAAATCTTCGTTAAATACTGCGTACTTCATGGCTCACCTCAGTAACCGATGCAGATCCAGGAGAAGGCATCAGGATAAGTCGCAGCAGCGTTGCGGTACTTAAACCCCGTGGCCACCAAGTAGTTATTGTGAAAGGACAGAGTCGCCTCGTTTTGCCCAAACACCAGCGCACACGGAGCATTCGGAAACTGGATTGGAAAGGACACCAAAGCGTCAGCCGCGTTGACGGTGTTATTGCCCCACTGGATGATCAAGCCGCCGAGCCACGACGGGAACACAATGTAGCCATTAATGGCCTTCTGGATTTGAAACCCCCAGCGCATTTTTTTCGGGGTCACGATCGTGGCGTCATCGGTGCCCGCGTCGGCCTGCGTTTGCGTGGCGATCTTGGCCGTACCGAGCTTGATTTCGGTGGCCTGCGTCGCCAAAGCCTCAAGCGCGGCAATGTCGATATTTCCCTGATTGATCGGCGCGTTCCAGGCCTTAAGGCACCAGATGACAGCCAAGTTGCGTGGGCGCACAGTTCGCCAATATGCCGTGCCAAACGAACCGGATTGCATCCCTGTCGAGGTATAGTTGATATCCGCCGCGAAGCCCGGCGCAGGATCAGCATCAATCTGCGAAACGTTGGCAATTCCTTGAATCGTAGGGCCAACACCGTCGTCACCTTGAATCTTAGTGCCGACTTGATAGCTGCCAACCGCACGTCCAGCATCAACCCCGCGACCATGATCCCAGCCCCGCAGGAACTCCGCGCGGGATTCCGGCAAGCGGAAATTGCCGGCACCTTCGTCACCCTTGTTGAAAGCCGTGCCGAGAAACGTCGCCAGATCGGGATAGACGGCAATGCTTTTGACACTGCCGTCGAGTTCCAAAAACCCGGGCGGAATCTTGTCTACCGGAAACCATACGCCAGTGCCCACGGGCAACGCCGAGGCCTGAGCAATCATCGCCTCGATCTCGGTCTTGGTGTAAGTGTCCTTGATGCCCATGCCAGCGAGCGTTTCCGGGTTGTCGCCGAAAACAAAAACCCCGCGATCGTTGACTTTGACGCGCGTGTACTGGCCCGGCGCCTTGTTCTTCGGTAACACCTCCAGAATGGCCACGTCGACGTAGGCCCGCGAAGCCAGCACGATCGCCGGGTCAATCTTGAGCTGAATGTTGCCGGTACTGGTGACGATGAAATTCATGCGCACAATCTGCGTGCGGCCCGAACCCTGCGACAGCAACGGCTTGAAACTCGGTGCGCAGTTGGCCACCGCCACCAGATCCCCGTCCGCGTCGTACAGGCCGATTTCGCGGATCCACTTACCACCCTCGTCGGCCGGGATAATCTGCTCGGCGATGATCACGGCCGGGTTAACCGGATCGATCTTCAGTTGGTTAAGCGGCTTGCGGCGCCACTCATTGATCAGTTTGGTTTGTTTAACGCTCGGGATCGGGTCGGTGCCATTGGCATCACCCACGCCCATTTCCGTGAGCTTCCAGGCAATGCCGAGCGCGTCGGCGTTCGCCTGCTTGGCCATCCCCACGTCCGTGAGGATGGCGAAAAACTGCGAATTCGCATCAATCATAATAAACGTCCAGGGTGTCTATGGTGTGTTCGCGACCGACCACGCCGAAGCTGCCGGTGACCTCGA
>NZ_JBIUVX010000025.1:51176-76102 GCF_044743175.1 Pseudomonas sp. NPDC087690 | reverse complement strand
CTTCTTCGATGCCATCTGGCAGCAGCCAGCGGTCTAACGTTGCCATTACGCCATTCCCCTTTGATCCGGGCGGCCAGCCTGCGGGCGAGCCTTGAGTGAAGCAGAAAATGATCGGTCCGTTCAAAACGCACGCGCATGAACGACGCGGCGAAAGGCCTGTTACCGGCTTCGCCCATCACTTTCCTCGAAATACTCTCGGGCCATTCAACCCGATGCCTGCAACAAAAAACAGCAATCAAACGTGCAGACGCAAAAAAGCCGGGAATTTCCCGGCTGCCGCATCATACACACGTTTTCCCAAAGGATCACCCCGCCCGAGGTTTTAGCCGCCGGGCGGAATGATTCAGGTCAACGGCGTATCAAGGCTTGGCCTTTTCCAGGTAGTGGAAAAAGTCGCTGCTTGGGTCGAGGACCAATACGTCGGATTTGTTCGCGAAGCTTTCACGGTAGGCACGCAGGCTACGGTAGAAACTGTAGAACTCCTGATCCTGACCATAGGCCTTGGAGTAGATCGCAGCGGCCTGGGCATCACCGTCACCGCGAACCTCTTCGGATTCACGATAGGCTTCAGCCAGCAGCACGCGGCGTTGGCGATCGGCGTCGGCACGGATGCCTTCGGCCAGCTCGTTACCCTTGGCGCGGTGCTCGCGAGCTTCACGCTCACGCTCGGTGCTCATACGCTCGAACACACTGCGGTTCACTTCTTTCGGCAGATCGATGGTCTTGACCCGGACATCGACCACTTCGATACCCAGCTCTTTTTCCGCCATTTTGTTCAGCGATGCGGTGATGTCAGCCATCAACGCGTCACGCTCACCCGACACCACTTCGTGCAGAGTGCGCTTACCGAACTGGTCACGCAGACCGGATTCCAGACGACGGGACAGACGCTCGTCGGCGATTTGCTTGAGACCGGAAGTCGCGGTGTAGAAGCGCTCGGCATCTTTCACGCGCCACTTGGCGTAGGCATCGACCATCACGGCTTTCTTTTCCAGGGTCAGGAAGCGTTGTGTCGGTGCGTCCAGCGTCATCAGACGTGCGTCGAATTTACGCACCTGGTTAACGTAAGGCACTTTCACATGCAGACCCGGCTGAACATCAGCCTGAACCACGCGACCGAATTGCAGCAGCACCGCACGCTCGGTCTGAGCGACGATGTAGAAGCAGTTCCAGCCAACCAGTACCACCACGACGCCAACGATCAGGGCGATCAGCGATTTATTGCTCATCAGCGGGTCTCCCTTGTGCGCGACTGCGGCAGGTCAGTGACGTGCGGCGTGACATCCGTGTTGTTGCTGGCGGCGGCCGAACCGGTCACCGGCCCGCTGCTGCCCGGATTGTTCTGGATCATCTTGTCCAACGGCAGGTACAACAGGTTGCTCTGGCCGTTCTTGTTGCCGGTCACGAGAACCTTGCTGGTGTTGCTGAAGACTTCCTGCATGGTGTCCAGGTACAGACGCTGGCGGGTCACTTCAGGTGCCTTGCGATACTCGGCGACCAGTTTGGTAAAGCGGTCAGCCTCACCCTTGGCACGCGAGACCGTTTCGTCGCGGTAACCGTTGGCATCTTCGAGGATGCGCTGGGCCTGACCACGGGCTTCCGGCACGACGCCGTTGGCGTAGGTTTCCGCCTGGTTGCGCGAACGCTGCTCGTCTTCACGGGCGCGGATCACGTCATCGAAGGCTTCCTGCACTTCACGCGGTGCCGCTGCGCTCTGTACGTTGACCTGAGTGACGGTGATACCGGTGCGATAGGTATCGAGGAAGCGTTGCAGCCGCTCCTTGATTTCGCTGGCCATCAGTTCACGACCTTCAGTCAGCACCTGATCCATGGCAGTGGAACCCACCACGTGGCGCAGGGCACTGTCGGTCGCGTGCTGCAGGCTGATTTCCGGCTGATCAACGTTCAGCACGAAATCCTGCAGGTTGCTGATCTTGTACTGCACGGTCAGTGGGACTTCGACGATGTTCTCGTCTTCGGTCAGCATCTGGCCCTGCTTGGTGTACGCACGCTCACGCGTGACGTTTTCCATGTACTTCTTGTCGATCGGCGGGAAGTAGATGTTCAGGCCCGGGCCGACAGTCTCGTAGTACTTGCCGAAGCGCAGCACCACGGCTTGCTCCTGCTCGTCCACTACGTAAACCGCGCTGTACAGCCAGACAGCCGCCAGCACGACGAGGCCGATGCCGAGCAGACCGCCGAAGCCGCCACCGCTCTTGCCCGAACCACCGCCGTCATCACCACGTTTCTTACCACCACCGAACAACCCGTTCAGGCTTTCCTGCAGCTTTCGGAAGGCCTCGTCGAGATCCGGTGGCCCCTTGCGGTCGCCGTTATTGCGGCGCTTGCCACCCCAAGGATCCTGATTATTCGAGTTGCCACCCGGCTCATTCCAAGCCATAGCGCTCTCCATCTGATAAAGCAAAGACGCACCCACGGCGCGCCGACCAATGCTACAGAATGCCTGCCGTCACGGCACAACCGCTTCTTCAGGCTTTTATTGCAAAGTGTGTTGCTCGATGAATTCCATCGGCTGCAATCCTTCGCGGCTTACCAGTCGATTCAGCTCGACACGGGGCAAACGAACGGCCAGCAGACTGATGCCTTCTTCGTCATGCTCTTCTTTCTGCACCGCACCGAGTTCGAAAAACTGCGCACGCAGTCGCGCGAATCGTTGCGGCAAGCGCAGGGTACCGACAAACAAATCACTGCCGAGTAATTCGGCGATGGCTTGTTCAAGCAATTCCAGACCACTGCCATCACGCGCCGAAAGCCAGACCCGTTGGGGCTTGCCGTTTTCGTCGCGCTGGATTTGCGGTTCAACGCCTTCAAGCAAATCGAGTTTGTTATAGACCTCGAGGATCGGCAAGTCCTGGGCACCAATCTCGCCCAGCACCACCATCACCTGCTCGATCTGCAACATGCGATCCGGTTCGGCCGCATCGATCACGTGCAACAGCAGATCGGAATTGCTCGACTCTTCGAGGGTAGACCGAAATGCTTCGACCAGCTTGTGCGGCAAGTGGCGAATGAAGCCCACCGTGTCCGCCAGAACGATCGGCCCCAGGTCGTCAATGTCGAGACGGCGCAGGGTCGGGTCCAGCGTGGCGAACAATTGGTCGGCCGCGTAGACGTCGGATTTCGTCACATTATTGAAGAGTGTGGACTTGCCGGCGTTGGTGTATCCCACCAGAGAAACGGTAGGGATGTCCGCACGGGAGCGGCCGCGACGCGATTGCTCGCGCTGGCTGCGCACCTTCTCGAGCCGGCCCTTGATCTGGCGCAGGCGAACCCGCAGCAAACGGCGGTCGGTTTCGAGCTGGGTTTCACCCGGACCGCGCATGCCGATACCGCCACCTTGACGCTCAAGGTGAGTCCAGCCGCGAACCAGCCGCGTGCTCATGTGATCAAGCTGGGCCAGTTCGACCTGGAGCTTACCTTCATGGGTACGGGCGCGCTGGGCGAAAATATCGAGAATCAGACCGGTACGGTCGATCACGCGACACTCGAAAACACGTTCGAGGTTACGTTCCTGACTGGGCGTGAGGATGTGATTGAAAATCACCAGATCGGCTTCTTCAGCCTTGACCAGGTCGCGCAGTTCCTCGACCTTGCCGCTGCCGATCAGGAATTTGGCGGTTGGCCGATGACGCGGCACGTTAAAAAACGCAACGGTCTCGGCGCCCGCCGAATTAGCCAATTCCTGAAACTCCTGCGGATCTTCGCGCGCCTCAGGGTCCTGTCCATCCAAGTGAACGAGGATGACTCGTTCACCACCACCGTGGCGCTCAAATAACAAAGGAGACTCCTATCAGGCGTTACCTGGCTCAGCGTCACCTGCTTCGGATTCGGTTGCGCTAGGCAGACGAATTGGACGAACCGGCACGACTGTCGAGATAGCGTGTTTGTAAACCATTTGGCTCACGGTGTTTTTCAGCAGGATCACGAACTGGTCGAACGACTCGATCGTGCCTTGCAGTTTGATACCGTTGACCAGGTAGATGGAAACCCCAACTTTCTCTTTACGTAAAGTATTCAAGTAAGGGTCTTGTAGCGAATGCCCTTTTGACATGTGCCGCACTCCTTTAAGGATTCAATAATAAAAAATAGGTAACTCAGATGGCTTTGGCCGTCACACCCCCAAGGATAGACGGCAATTGCAAGGACTCAGCTCAATATGGAGATGGTCCCAAGGTATTTCAAGGCGCGTGGCAGATTGTCGCAATCAAGACTGTCCAGCCAGTGTATATCTTCCCAGCTGCGCAGCCAGGTGAACTGGCGTTTGGCCAATTGACGCGTGGCAATGATGCCGCGCTCCTGCATTTCAGCCAACGACAGCGTGCCATCCAGATAATCCCAGACTTGGCGGTAGCCTACCGCACGTATAGACGGCAACCCCGAATGCAGGTCACTTCTTTTACGCAGGGCTACGACCTCGTCGATGAACCCCTGTTCCAGCATATTTGTGAATCTTTGTTTAATGCGCTCGTGCAGTACCTGACGATTTGCCGGAGCAATGGCCAAGTTCGCGACAGTATAGGGCAATTGTTGCAGTCCCGAAGCGGCTGCTTCAGTACTTTGCGCAGATTGTTGCTGGCGCAGGGCAGTCATGCTCTGACCGCTGACGCGATAGACTTCCAGCGCGCGACTCAAGCGCTGCGGATCGTTCGGGTGAATCCGCGCAGCGGACACCGGGTCGATGACTGCCAATTGGTCGTGCAGGGCTTGCCAGCCAAGGCGTGCAGCCTCTTCTTCGATCTGCGCACGCACGGCGGGATCAGCTGCCGGCATGTCCGCCAGACCGTCGACCAACGCCTTGTAGTAGAGCATCGTGCCGCCCACCAGCAACGGAATTTTTCCGCGCGCGGTGATTTCGGCCATGGCTTGCAAGGCATCGCGACGGAAATCCGCAGCTGAATAGGCCTGCGCCGGATCGAGAATATCGATCAAACGGTGCGGATATTCGGCCAGCAACTCTTTCGAGGGCTTGGCAGTGCCGATGTCCATGCCGCGATAGACCAGCGCCGAATCGACACTGATCAGCTCGCACGGCAGCACCTTGGTCAGCTCGATGGCCAGATCGGTCTTGCCCGCAGCGGTCGGGCCCATCAGGAAAATCGCTGGAGGGAGCTGGCTCATCAACGACCGCGCAGGAACAGTTTGTCCAGATCGTCCAGGCCCAGTTGGGTCCAGGTCGGTCGGCCATGGTTGCATTGACCACTGCGTTCGGTGTTTTCCATGTCACGCAGCAGGCCGTTCATTTCCGGCAGGGCCAGGCGCCGGTTGGCGCGGATCGCGCCGTGGCAGGCCATGGTGCCGAGCAATTCGTTGAGGTGCGCCTGAATCCGGTCGCTGGTGCCGTACTCCATCAGGTCCGACAGCACGTCGCCGACCAGACGATTGGCTTCGGCCTGCTTCAACAAGGCCGGAATCTGGCGGATCGCCAGGGTTTCCGGGCCCAGCCGCTGCAATTCAAAGCCCAGGCGCTGAAACCATGCTGCGTGTTCTTCGGCGCAATCGGCCTCGCGCTGACTGACCGCCAGCGACTCTGGAACCAGCAAAGGCTGGCCACTGAGACCTTCGCTGGCCATGGCGATTTTCAGACGTTCGTACATGATCCGTTCGTGGGCGGCGTGCATGTCCACCAGCACCAGGCCTTGGGCGTTCTCGGACAGAATGTAGATGCCCTTGAGCTGCGCCAGTGCATATCCGAGCGGTGGAATGTCTTCCTGCCCGGCCGGCAATGCGTTGGCATTGGCCTCAGGCAGCGGCGCGAAGAACTCGCGGTACGCCGCTTGAGCTTCAGCGGCCGGCGGCACTGCCGATTGCGGACGCGGTGTGTATTGGTACTGGTAAGCGCCGCCAGCACTGGCACCGGACGAGGTGTTGAACGCCGGTTGCGCTTGCGGTTGCTCCAGCAGCGCATTGGCAGCCAGACGCATTTCGCCTTGCGGGCCGAATTCGCCAGCATCGAGGCCGGTCGGGCGGACGATGGCGGTGGTCACCGAACCGGCCAGTTGATCTTCCGGTCGCACATCGCCCAACGCGCGGTGCAGCGTACCGTAAAGGAAGTCATGCACCATGCGCCCGTCACGGAAGCGCACTTCGTGCTTGGTCGGGTGCACGTTGACGTCGACCGCCGCCGGATCGACCTCGAAAAACAGCGCAAACGTCGGGTGCCGGCCATTGAACAGCACGTCGCGATAGGCCTGACGCACCGCATGGGCAACCAGTTTGTCGCGCACCGCCCGGCCATTCACAAAGAAATACTGCAAATCCGCCTGACTGCGGTTGAAGGTCGGCAATCCAACCCAACCCCACAAATGCAGGCCATTGCGTTCGATCTCGATCGGCAAGGCTTGCTCAAGAAACCCCGAACCGCAAATCGCCGCCACACGCCGGGCACGCGCCGCATCATCATGGGCCTCATGCAGGCTAAGGATGGTCTTGCCGTTGTGACGCAGGTGGAACGCCACGTCGAAACGCGCCAGCGCCAGACGTTTGATCACTTCTTGCAGGTGATCGAATTCGGTTTTTTCCGTCTTGAGGAATTTACGTCGTGCCGGGGTGTTGAAGAACAGGTCGCGAACTTCCACCGAGGTGCCGACCGGGTGCGCCGCCGGTTGCACCCGAGGCGCCATGTCACGGCCTTCGGTTTCGACCTGCCAGGCCTGCTCGGCACCACGGGTGCGCGAGGTCAGGGTCAGACGTGCCACGGAGCTGATCGATGCCAGCGCCTCACCCCGAAAGCCCAGGCTCATCACTTGTTCGAGGTCTTCCAGGTTACGGATCTTGCTGGTGGCGTGACGCGCTAGCGCCAGCGGCAGGTCATCGGCGGAAATACCACTGCCATCGTCGCGTACGCGCAGCAGCTTGACGCCGCCCTGCTCGACATCGACATCGATGCGTTTGGCGCCGGAATCGAGGCTGTTCTCCAGCAACTCCTTGATCACCGAGGCCGGGCGTTCAACCACCTCACCGGCGGCAATCTGGTTCGCCAGCCGAGGGCTGAGCAGTTCGATGCGCGCGGCAGCGTTCAGCACTTCGTTCATTCTTTGGACGCCAGTTCGGTGCCAGGAATGGTCAGATGCTGGCCGACTTTCAGCTCATCGCTTTTCAGGTTGTTTGCGCTGCGCAACGTGGCCGGCGACACCTGATAGCGCACGCCGATCATCGCCAGCGTCTCACCCGGGCCGACACGGTGGTCGCGCGGGCCTTGGGCGATCTTGCCGGAATCACGCAGCCAGGCGATGTAGGTGCCCGGCGGTGGGTTTTGCTGGAAGAACTGACGCACGCCGCTGCTGATCGAACGCGCCAGCGCTTGCTGGTGGCTCGACGCAGAGAGCTTGTTCGCCTCGTTGGCGTTGGAGATGAAGCCGGTTTCGACCAGGATCGACGGGATGTCCGGCGATTTCAGCACCATGAACCCGGCCTGCTCCACGCGTTGTTTGTGCAGCGGCGTGACGCGGCCGATGTTGGTCAGGACTTTCTGGCCGACGTTGAGGCTGGAGGTCAGCGAGGCGGTCATCGACAGGTCGAGCAGAACGCCCGCGAGCATGCGGTCCTTGTCGTCGAGGCTGACGTTGCCGGCACCACCGATCAAGTCGGAACGGTTTTCGCTGTCGGCCAGCCAACGGGCAGTCTCCGAAGTCGCACCGCGATCAGACAGGGCAAACACCGAGGCACCGAAAGCGGCGGCAGACGGCGCAGCATCGGCGTGGATCGAGACGAACAGGTCGGCGCCCTTCTTGCGAGCGATTTCGGTACGGCCACGCAACGGGATGAAGTAGTCGCCAGTACGGGTCAGTTCAGCACGGAAGCCTTTCATGCCGTTGACCTGACGCTGCAGTTCGCGGGCGATCTGCAGCACCACGTCTTTTTCACGCTGGCCGCGCGAACCGGACGCACCAGGGTCTTCGCCACCGTGGCCGGCGTCGATCACCACAATAATGTCGCGTTTGCCCGCCGGGGCGGGCGGCAATTTGATCGAAGGCTCAGTTGGCGTTACCGGCACCGCTGGCACGGTCGCGACTTTCGGGCTTGGCGCGGGCGGCGGCGCGGCGTCGGCCGGGTTGTCGAACAGATCGACCACCAAGCGGTTGCCGTACTGCGCGTTCGGCGCCAGCGAGAAGCTTTTCGGCGTGACGGCTTTCTTCAGGTCAATGACTACCCGCAGATCGGTCGGCGTGCGTTGGGCCGAACGCATTGCGGTTATCGGCGTGTTAGCGGTCTGCACATTCAGCGGCGCACCGAGGGTCGCGCCGTTGATGTCGATCACCAGCCGGTCCGGCGCGGTCAGGGTGAACACGCTGTGCTGCACCGGGCCGCTCAGGTCGAAGACCAGTCGCGTGTTGTCCGGCGCCCGCCACAGGCGCACGCTGTTGACCTTTGAATCGGCCACAGCGTTGACGGTTACTGCCATCAACATCAGTCCAGCGGCAGCCACCATCGCGCGAAAGCGCATACCTAACCCCATCATTTAATTGGATTCCAACGCCAAAGCGGCACACCAGGCCTCGCCACGCGAGCCCTGGGATAAAATTTTCAGCGAACGCCCGCTGTCTTGCGGGCTAATGGTAATGGTCAGGTCAGGCTTTGGCAAAAAGCCTGCACCTTTATCGGGCCACTCGATCAGGCACATCGCATCGTCTTCGAAGTAGTCGCGGATGCCGAGGAACTCAAGTTCTTCCGGATCGACCAGTCGATACAGGTCAAAGTGGAAGGCGCGGAGGTCACCGATCTCGTAGGGTTCGACCAAGGTGAAGGTCGGACTTTTTACTGCGCCGACATGGCCCAGCCCGCGAATGATCCCGCGCGACAGCGTGGTTTTGCCCATCCCCAGGTTGCCTTCAAGAAAAATCAGGCCATGGCCCTGGGTCACGCGGGCGATCCGTGCACCAAAGTCGCTCATGGCCTGTTCATCGGCCAGGTACAGGGTTACTTCAGACACGGTACTTGCTCCTCCAACAACTGACGAATGGCTGGAATCAGATCACTGGCCGCCAGCCCACGGCCCAATTTTCCTTGCTGCATTCCCGCATTGGCGTGCAGCCAGACCGCCAGGCAAGCGGCTTCGAAACTGTCCATGCCTTGCGCCAACAGTGCACCGGTCAAACCGGCCAGCACATCACCGAGGCCGGCAGTGGCCATGGCCGGATGACCTTGATGACATACAGCCAATCGGCCATCGGGGTGGGCGATCAGGCTGCCGGCACCTTTGAGCACGACGACCGCCGAGTATTTTTTGCTCAATGCCAGCGCCGCTGCCGGGCGATCCGCCTGAACCTGGGCAGTGCTGATTCCGAGCAACCGGGCCGCTTCCCCCGGATGCGGCGTGATCACGCAATCCTTGGGCAACCCAACGAAACCGCTCGCCAGCAGGTTCAGTGCATCGGCGTCCCACACTTGCGGCAATGCCGCGTTGGCGGCAGCGGACAACAGCGCTCGCCCCCAAGCGGCCTGCCCCAACCCCGGGCCGACAACCAGCACCGAGACTTTTTCCAGCAACCCCATCAATTGATTGGCCGACGATGTACCGAGCGCCATGGCTTCCGGGACTCGCGTCAACGCTGCCGGGACATGTTCAGGGCGGGTCGCCAGAGAGACCATGCCCGCGCCGCTGCGCAAAGCGGTTTCGGTGCTGAGCAGGATCGCCCCGCCAAAACCGTGATCGCCCCCGATCAGCAGCACGTGGCCGAAGCGGCCCTTGTGCGAAGCCGGGGCACGCGCCGCCAGCCCCGGAAGATTAGCCGTGTTCAGCCGTCGGGCGATAACGGGAATGTCACGATAGATGTCGGCGCCGGCCTGCAAATCGTTAAACAGCAGTTGGCCGACGTGATCCGCCGCGTCCCCGGTAAACAGGCCGACTTTCAGCCCGATAAAGCTCACCGTCAGATCGGCCTGCACCGCGGCGCCCAGCACTTGCCCAGTGTCAGCGCTTAGCCCGGAAGGGATATCGACGGCTGTCACCGGCAAACCACTGGCGTTGATCGCGTTGATCGCCGAAAGGTAAGGCTCGCGCACCTCACCGTTCAGCCCCGTGCCGAGCAAGGCATCAAGAAGGACGCCGCGCAGTTCGCTTTGAGCCTGCCAGCCTTGCACCAGAACATTTTCAGCCAGCGCCTCGGCATGGGCCTGCGCGCCATCGCCCTGCAAACGTTGCGGATCGCCGACGGCCAACACCCGCACCTGCCAGCCCGCTCGCTGCGCCATCGCCGCGACCAGATAACCGTCGCCGGCGTTGTTGCCATGCCCGGCCAGCACCGTCAGCTCGGTCGCCGAAGGCCATTGCCGAACCAGTGCGCGCCAGGTTGCGTGAGCGGCGCGCTGCATCAATTCGAAGCCCGGCGTGCCCGCGGCAATCAGCCGTGAATCGAGTTCGCGCACCTGTGCGGCACCATACAGCGCGTCGGGTAATTGATCTTTCGTGTGCGGCATGCGTCTTCGGGCTCCGATGTCTGGCAGAATTATACGCACCTCAGCTCCGGTTTCTCTCGTCTCATGTCCGCCATCACCACAGACCTGCCCGCCCTCGCCCAATCGATCAAGGATTGGGGCCGCGAGCTGGGCTTTCAGCAAGTCGGCATCAGCGGTCTGGATCTGGCCGAGCATGAGCAGCACCTCGCGCGCTGGCTCGAGGCCGGCTACCACGGCGAAATGGACTACATGGGCGCCCACGGCAGCAAACGCTCGCACCCCGAAGAGCTGGTGCCGGGTACGTTGCGCGTGGTCTCGCTGCGCATGGACTACCTGCCGGGCGATACCGAAATGGCCAAGCGACTGGCGCAACCGGAAAAAGCTTACGTGTCGCGTTATGCGTTGGGCCGCGATTACCACAAATTGATCCGTAAACGCGTGCAACAATTAGCCGACAAGATCCAGTCGGAGATCGGCCCATTCGGTTTTCGTGCGTTTGTCGACAGCGCGCCCGTGCTGGAAAAAGCCATCGCCGAGCAGGCTGGATTGGGCTGGATCGGCAAAAACACCTTGGTGCTGAACCGCAAGGCCGGTAGTTATTTCTTCTTGAGCGAGTTGTTCGTCGATCTGCCGCTGCCGGTCGATGAGCCGCACAGCACCGAACATTGCGGGCGCTGCACCGCGTGCCTGGATATCTGTCCGACCAACGCCTTCGTCGGTCCGTACGTGCTGGACGCGCGCCGCTGCATTTCCTACCTGACGATCGAACTGAAAAACGCGATCCCCGAAGACCTGCGCCCGCTGATCGGCAACCGTGTGTTCGGCTGCGACGACTGCCAGATCGTCTGCCCGTGGAACCGTTTCGCCAAACCGTCCGGGGAAAGCGACTTCAAGCCACGGCACAATCTCGACAACGCTGAACTGGCCGAGCTATTTCTGTGGGATGAAGACAAGTTTCTCAGCAGCACTGAAGGCTCACCGCTGCGCCGTGCCGGTTATGAGCGTTGGTTGCGCAATCTGGCGGTGGGACTCGGTAACGCGCCGTCGAGCATTCCGGTGCTGGAAGCGTTGAAGGCACGGCGAGACTATCCGTCAGAGCTGGTACAAGAACACGTCGAATGGGCTCTGAAACAACACGGAATCGCATAACCCCCTGTAGGAGCTGCCGCAGGCTGCGATCTTTTGATCTTGAACGTCAAAAGATCGCAGCCTTCGGCAGCTCCTACAAGGGATATCGCGTTACGGCTGATCGTTATAGACGAACTTGGGCATTTCCCAATGGAAACGGATCGCCAGCAAGCGCAGCAGGAAGCCACCAAACAGCGTGATCAAAATCGCCTGCTCGCTCGGCACATTCAGGTACAGGCAGAGCATGTAGCACCACGCCGCCGCGAACGAGACGCTGGCGTACAGTTCTCGGCGGAAGATCAGCGGGATGTCGTTGCAGAAGATATCGCGGAGGATGCCGCCGAAGACCCCGGTGATGACGCCGCTGACCGAGGCCACCAGCATGCCGTGGCCCATCTCCAGTGCAGTCATGCAGCCGATCAGGGTGAAGGCCACCAGGCCGACGGCGTCGAGCACCAGAAACAGCGAGCGAAGGTGACGCATCCAGCGCGCAGTGAACACAGTGAACATCGCTGCGACCGAGGTCAGCACCAGGTATTCCGGGTGTTTGACCCATGTCAGCGGGTAGTGCCCGAGCAACACGTCACGCACCGAACCACCGCCCAACGCCGTGACGCAGGCGATCAGCACCACGCCAAACCAGTCCATGCCGCGACGCCCGGCAGACAGCGCGCCAGTCATGGCTTCAGCGGTGATGGCGACGAGATAGAGCATCAGCAACATGGTGGCGATCCAGGCAAGAAGGCGCGCAGTCTAGCCATTTCGCGGCGGCACCAAAAGAGGGCGCCACAGCAAACACAAATCCGTGCAGGAGCCTTCGGCAGCTCCTACCGGGATCGCATCAGAATTTGATGAAGTGCTTGCGGTAATGCTGCAGCTCGGCGATGGATTCGCGAATGTCGTCCAGCGCCAGGTGCGTGCTGCCCTTCTTGAAGCTGTCACGCACGTCCGGTGCCCAGCGCGCGGCCAGTTCCTTGAGCGTCGAGACGTCGAGGTTGCGGTAGTGGAAGTAGCTTTCCAGCCCTTTCATGTGGGTATAAAGGAAGCGACGATCCTGGCAGATGCTGTTGCCGCAGATCGGCGACTTGCCTTTCGGTACCCATTTCTCCAGGAAGGCGATGGTTTCAGCTTCGGCTTCGGCCATGCTGATGCGGCTGTCGCGCACGCGCTGGGTCAGGCCGGAGTTGCCGTGGGTGCGGGTGTTCCACTCGTCCATGCGCGCGAGCACTGCATCGCTGTGGTGGATGGCGATCACCGGACCTTCGGCCAACGTGTTGAGGTCACTGTCGGTGACGATGGTGGCCATCTCAATGATGACGTCGTTATCCGGATCCAGACCGGTCATTTCCAGGTCGATCCAGATCAGGTTCTGCGGGTTTTGCATATTTCGGCTCCTAGGCAATGCTGCGCAGTTTAGCCTAGGCCGGTGGCCGGGCGTGCTAAACTCGCGGCCGTTTTACCTAATCGCTGCATTCTTCAGACGGAACACCCATGGCCAAACGCCAACTCAATCGTCGTCAAAACTGGCGCATCGAAAAGATTCAGGGCGAGCGCGCAGCACGCGCCGCCAAACGCGAGTCCTCGGCCGTCGAAGCCCTGGAAGGTGGCGACCTGGGCCCGGAACAGACCGGCCTGGTGATCGCTCACTTCGGTGTGCAGGTCGAGGTCGAGGCCACTGATGGCGATCAGGCCGGCCAGGTATTCCGTTGCCACTTGCGCGCCAACCTGCCGGCGCTGGTGACCGGCGACACGGTCGTCTGGCGCGCCGGCAATCAGGGCATCGGGGTGATCGTCGCGCAATTGCCGCGCACCACCGAACTGTGCCGCCCGGACAGCCGTGGCCAACTGAAGCCGGTGGCGGCCAACGTCGACATGATCGTCATCGTTTTTGCCCCGCTGCCCGAGCCGCATGCCAACCTGATCGACCGCTATCTGGTCGCGGCCGAACACGCCGGCATCCGTCCGTTGCTACTGCTGAACAAATTCGACCTCATCGACGAGCAGAACGCCCCGGCGCTCAACGCGCTGCTGGCGGTGTACCGCACGCTGGGTTATCCGGTGCTGGAAGTGTCGGCGCACCACGGTGACGGCATGGAACAGCTGCAAAAGCAGCTCGACGGCCGCATCAGCGTGTTCGTCGGTCAGTCCGGCGTCGGCAAATCGTCGCTGGTCAACAGCCTGCTGCCGGAAGTGGAAACCCGCGTCGGGCCGCTGTCTGAGCTGTCCGGTCAGGGCACGCACACGACGACCACCGCGCGCCTATTCCACTTCCCCGGTGGCGGTGAGCTGATCGACTCCCCGGGTATCCGTGAATTCGGCCTGGGCCACGTCAGCCGTGCCGATGTTGAAGCCGGTTTCATCGAGTTCGACGATTTGCTCGGCACCTGCCGCTTCCGCGACTGCAAACACGACCGTGAACCGGGTTGCGCCTTGCTCAAGGCACTCGAAGACGGCCGCGTTCAGCAACAGCGCATGAATAGCTACCGCTCGATCATCGCCAGCCTGCCTGAAAACGGCTATTAAACAGTCGTACCGGCAGCCCTTTGCCCAAGGGCTGCCGGATGTCGGTTTTCCCCTGACACCTCCCTCGCGTTTTTAAACATCAGACCTTTCTGTAGGACTTCTGCACGGCTGCTTGCAGGACCTTTCTCTTTCTCCGTCCAAGCCTTGTAGGCTCATTTCATGGGCCTACATTGAGTTCCTCGTCGCACGTTCGCGCCCCAGAGGAACCCCCATGCAAACCTACCATTTGTTCATCAGCCACTCGTGGAACTACTCCCACGCCCACGACAATCTGGTGCGCCTGCTCAGTGCCCACCCCGACTTCACTTACAAGAATTTTTCGGTGCCGACGCACAACCCGATCATGGGCGCGCAGACCGACAAGCAGCTTGAAGAAGCCATCGAAAACAAGATCCGCCCCTGCTCGGCGGTGCTGATCATGGCCGGCATGTATTCGACCTACAGCAAGTGGATCAACAAGGAAATCGAGATCGCCAAGCGCATGGGCAAGGTGATCATCGCGATCAAACCGTTCGGTGCCGAACGTATTTCCACGGTGGTGCGTAACGCCGCACACGCCGAATGCGCGTGGAACACCAACAGCATCGTCGGCGCGATCCGCCTGCACACGGCGGCCTGATCATGCGCAAGGGATTGTTTATCGGCATCAACGACTACACCCATATTTCGCGCCTGAGCGGTTGCAGCAATGACGCCATGGCCATGGCTTCGGTGTTGAAAACCGACGCCAATGGCGATCCGAATTTCAAGAACATCGTGCTGACGTCCGCTGAGGATTATCTGAGCCGGGAGAAACTTGAAGACCAGATCCGCGAGTTGTTTTCCGGCGACTGTAACGTCGCCCTCCTTTATTTCGCCGGACATGGCGGCTTCGATAACGACAATGACGAAGGCATGCTGCTGCCGCAGGACTTTCGTAACCCGAAGGATGGCATTCGCATCAGCGATATCCTCAATTGGGCCACCAAAGCCACCCGCATCAAAAACAAAGTCATCATTCTCGACTGCTGCCAGAGCGGATCAGCCGGCGAGGTGCGCGCTTTGCGCAGTGAAAGCAGCGTGGTCGGTGAAGGCATGACCATTCTCACCGCGTGCAAAAAGGAAGAACCGGCCATGGAAGGTGCGCAACACGGTGTGTTTACCGGGTTGCTGCTGCAAGCGCTGCACGGTGGTGCGGCAAACATTCTCGGCAAGATCACTCCCGGCAGCCTCTATTCCTTCGTCGACAACGCACTCGACGCCTGGGAACAACGCCCGGTATTCAAGACCAACGTCTCGCAGTTCATTTCCCTGCGCGAAGTCTCGCCGCTGATCCCCAAAGAGATCCTGCGCAAACTGCCCGAGTGGTTTGCCGAGGCAGAATCGACCTACCCGCTCGACCCCAGCTACGAGCCAACCGAGGCCAGTTTCGATCCGGAACACGGCGAGATCTTCGCGCAACTTCAGAAGTGCAATCGCCACAGCCTGATCGAGCCGGTCGACGCCGAGCACATGTACTACGCCGCCCTCCACTCCACCGGCTGCCGCCTCACCGCGCTCGGCGCCTACTACCGCGAACTCGCGCTCAAAGGACATTTCTGATGCCTGTCTTCATCAGCTACCGCCATATGGATCGCATGCAGGCCATGGCAATCAACAGTCGCCTGAAACAGGCCAACATCAAAACCTACCTGGATGTGCTCGACCCGGAATCGCAGACCACCGATGACATCACCGGCGTCATCACCCGCAACATCACCGAATGCACGCACTTGCTCGCGGTGGTGTCGGAGAGGACTGCTTTGTCGTGGTGGGTGCCGTTCGAGATTGGTGAGGCGACGATCAGCAACCGGCGAATCTGCTCGTTCAAGACCGGACCGGCGCAGTTGCCGTTGTATCTGGATAAATGGCCGAAGTTGAGTACGGACAGAGATCTGGATTTCTTTATCGATGCTTATCGAGAGGAAGTGACGAACAAGCGGTCGGTGATGCTGGATTCGATGAGTGAGTCGATGAAGGGGACTTACAAGAGGAATGCCGAGCAGTTTCATGATCAGTTGAAGAGCAGGATTCGGCGGGGGTTCTAAGACCTCACTTGCCTGGTTCCCGATCAATTTCGTAGCGCCACGCAAATGAGCGGCGAGGTGAAATTCCAGACACAAAAAAGCCGACATCGCTGTCGGCTTTTTTGTGGGTCACTGCTTCGGCGCGGGGGCCGGGGCAGTGGTTGGCGGAGTAGACGGCGCAGGCGCCGCACTCCCCGGCTCCGCCGGTTTCGGCGCGGCGTCATCAAACAAGTTCAGCCGCTCACGCAACTCATGCGCTGGCACCGGTTGCTGATCCGCCGGCAACGCGTTCGGATCAACCGGCGCTGCCGGAGCGGCGCCGTTGTGGCTTTCATCGGCCGGTTTCGCTGCGTCCGCACCTTGCGCGCCTTCGATCGCGGCCTGGGCCTTTTTGGTCAGCACCACGATGTCGATACGACGGTTGACCGGGTTGAACGGGTTTTCCCGGTCGAACAGCGCCGACGAGGCGTAACCGACCACCCGCGCCACTTGCGCATCCGGATAGCTACCGGCGATCAGTGCACGACGCGCGGCGTTGGCACGGTTGGCCGACAGTTCCCAGTTACCGAAATCGCCGGTGCCGGTGTACGGCTTGGCGTCGGTGTGGCCGCTGATGCTGATCTTGTTCGGCACCGCTTTGATGGTGTCGGCCATGGCCAGCAGGATGTCTTCGAAGTACGGCTTCAGGCGTGCGGAACCGGAGTCGAACATCGGCCGGTTTTCCGCGTCCATGATCTGGATACGCAAGCCGTTCGGGGTGATCTCGAAGAGGATCTGATCCTTGAACTTCTGCAGTTGCGGGTTCTCGTCGACCTTGTTCTGCAGTTCTTGCAGAAGCAGTTCCAGACGTTCCTTCTCGACCTGCTCGGCCATGCCTTCGACCTGTTCAGTATCGACGGTGACCTTGTCGGGTTGCGGCTGGGATTTCACCTCAGGGTTGAGGGTGTTTTCCGGCGCCAGGGTCGGCGTACCGCCCAGGTCAATGATGTACGGCGTGCCGCTTTCGGAAAAGCCGACCGGGTCTTTGAAGTAGCCGGCGATGGCGATCTTCTGCTCAGGCGTGGCGGTGGACAGCAGCCACAACACCAGGAAGAACGCCATCATCGCCGTGGCGAAGTCGGCGAAGGCGATTTTCCACGCCCCACCGTGATGCCCACCGGCTATGCGCTTGACGCGCTTGATGATAATCGGCTGATTATTTTCCATGGCTTAGCGACCGCGAACGGCTTGTTCCAGCTCGGCAAAGCTTGGACGGTGGGCCGGGTACAGCACCTTGCGACCGAACTCGACCGCCAGCGATGGCGGCATGCCGGAAGCCGAAGCGACCAGCGAAGCCTTGATGGCTTCGTAAACGTTCAGCTCTTCCTTGGCATCGTGGGCCAGGGAGTGCGCCAGCGGGCCGAAGAAACCGTACGCCGCGAGAATACCGAAGAAAGTACCTACCAGTGCCGCACCCACGTGCAGGCCGATGGACTTCTGATCGCCTTCACCCAGGGAGGCCATGGTCACCACGATGCCGAGTACCGCCGCGACGATACCGAAACCGGGCATGGCGTCGGCGATGCCGTTCACCGCGTGGGACGGATGCTCGAGGTCTTCTTTGAGGCTGTACAGTTCCATGTCGAACAAGCCTTCCAGCTCGTGCGGGGCCATGTTGCCGGACGACATGATGCGCAGGTAATCACAGATGAACGCGGTCATGCGTTCGTCTTTGAGCACCGCCGGGTACTTGGCGAAGATCGGGCTCGCGGCGGCGTCTTCAATGTCGCCTTCGATGGCCATCATGCCTTCGCGGCGGCTCTTGTTGAGGATCTCGTAAATCAGCCCGAGCACTTCCAGATAGAAGGTGTGGCTGAAGCGCGAACTGAACATGCTCAAAGATTTCTTGAGCACGTGCATGGTCATGTAGCCGGGGTTGGCCTGCAGGAACGCGCCGAGTGCCGCGCCACCGATAATCAACACCTCGAAAGGCTGGATCAGGGCGGCAATCTTGCCGTGGGAAAGCACGTATCCGCCGAGCACGCTCGCGAATACGACGATGATGCCGATAATTTTAGCCATAGGTAGGAAAGTACTTACTGAGTCGGGTTCAAGGTCATATTCGGAAGTTAAAAAATCTCTTCTTCTACTTATCGGCAAAACTGCGCCAGACTATAGCCAGTTCAGGCGAAAAGCCAATTTAGCCCATGCCGGGCGCGTCTACAGTCAGTGAAGATCCCGTCCAGACATGGCTAATGAAACGAACGTCCCACACGCAAACCCGACCACCCTCGACGGCTGGGTAAAGCTGCTCGATGGCGTGCGACTGCCCGTACCGCAGGAGGCTCACGACAAAGTGTGTCGGGCGATTCGCGACAATCGCAGCTCACTGCGTGACATCGCCGACCTGATGCAGGACAGCCCGGCACTGGCACTGAGCATCATCCGTGAGGCGAATCGTCACACCCACGGCACGATGGCCGCGCCGGCGGAAAATCTTGAGGTGGCGATCAACCGTCTCGGCCTGGCGCGCACAGAAGAATTGCTCGCGCGACTGCCGGCCGAACCGCAGATGCAAATCCCCAAGGCCCTGCGCCAGCTCCAAATGATCAGCCAGCACGCGACACAACAGGCCAATGGCTTTTTCGCCAGTCGCCTGGCGCGACTGTGGCAGGACATTCATTGGGGCAGCCTGTTGTTTCTTTCGCCGCTGTGGCCATTGGCGCTGACCTATCCGCAATTGCTCGAAGAATGGGAGTTGCGGGTTATCCACAAGGGCGAATCGGCGCGCACGGTCGAAAAGCAATTGTTCGGCGTACGCCTGCTGAAAATCGCTGAAGCGCTGGTCGAGGCCTGGCACCTGCCGATCTGGGTGCAACAGGGTTACAAACTGCTGCTCAGCGAACAGCGCGAACTGGTGAAAGTGCTGCGCATCGCTCGCGACAGCGCACACCCCCTGCGCCAGCAAAACCGCCTCGATGACGACCCGACTCTGCGCCGCTGGCTCAATCAACCGGCCAATACCGTGCTGCTGGCCAACGGTCTGGCGCTGTCGGCGCAACAGGCCTGGGACAGTCCGCACAGCGAGCGCTGGCAGTACCTGACCAGCCTTTACTTGCAGATTTCGATGGATGAAGTGCAGCAACAACTGCACCAGCAGGCCGCCAACAGCGCCCGTTATCATGCGATGCCGGATCTGTGGCACCCGGCGGTTTCGCTGCTGTGGCCTTGGGGCTCGCGGCGCTTGCCGGCCGGGATGTTGCCCGCCGCTGCGCCCACCGCTGAAGACCTCGGTCAATGGCGCAAACAGTGCGCCGAGCTGCTCGCCGAGCCAAGCCGCTTCACCAATGCGATGAGCCTGACCGTCGCCGCCCGCGATGCGTTGGCCGCCAGCGGCATGCGCCGGGTGATGATCCTGATGGCCGACCGCACGCAGTCCAGCCTGCGCGTGCAGCAAACCTATGGTTTGCCAAAAGAAGCTGCGGCGCTGACGTTCGCCGTCAGCCAAAGCAGCGTGCTGCAACGCTTGCTCGCGCAACAGGCACAGGTGCGCATCAACCCGGACAACAACGCCCAGTTCTCCGCCCTGCTGCCGCCGAGCCTGCGTACGCTGTTTCGCGGTGAGCATCTGTTCCTGCGCTCACTGATCAATAACGGCCGGGTAATCATGATCGTCGTCGCCGATCAGGGTGGCGGGCCGTTCGCCGACATCAGCGTGCAAGCCTTTGGCAAAACCGCGCAGTGCATCGAAAAAGCCCTGCACAGCTTTAGCAGCCGTGGCCGATGAGGCTGCGCTACAATCCTCCCCTTTGTGCTCTGGAGACCTCACATGTCTGACTTCTCTGGCTTGCCGCTCGTCATTGAGCCGAGCGACCTGCTCCCGCGCCTGGAGTCTGGCGAACTGATTCTGGTGGACCTGACCAGTGCCGCCCGCTACACCGAGGGACATATCCCCGGCGCACGCTTTGTCGATCCGAAACGCACCCAGCTCGGCCAGCCGCCAGCGCCGGGGCTGCTGCCGGCGAAAGCTGATCTGGAGGCGCTGTTCGGTGAATTGGGCCATCGCAAGGATGCGGTCTACGTGGTTTACGATGATGAGGGCGGCGGCTGGGCCGGACGCTTTATCTGGCTGCTCGACGTGATCGGTCACGACAAGTACCACTATATAGACGGTGGTCTTCCAGCGTGGCTGGCGGATGGCATGCCGATGTCGATCCAGGTTCCGCCAATTGTCGGTGGGCCGCTGGCATTGACCCTGCACGAAGAGCCGACCGCCACGCGCGAATACCTGCAAAGCCGCCTCGGCGCCGAAGATCTGGCGATCTGGGACGCGCGCGGGCCGCTGGAATATTCCGGCGAGAAAGTGCTGGCCGCCAAGGCCGGGCACATCCCCGGCGCGGTCAACTTCGAATGGACCGCAGGCATGGACAAGGCCCGTCAGCTGCGCATCCGCACGGACATGCCGCAGATCCTCGAAGACCTCGGGATCACCAAGGACAAAGAAATCATTACCCACTGCCAGACCCATCACCGGTCGGGCTTCACTTATCTGGTGGCCAAGTCCCTCGGTTATCCGCGGGTCAAGGGCTACGCCGGTTCCTGGGGCGAATGGGGCAACCACCCTGACACGCCTGTCGAGATTTAAGGTTTTTTAAGGACAACCAATGAAAGAGCGTCTGTTTATCCTCAGCCAGTACCTGCTACCTCATCACCTGCTGTCGCGCTTGGCCGGCTGCGTTGCCGAGTGCCGCGTGCGCTGGTTCAAGAATGCCTTCACCCAGTGGTTCGCCAAGCGCTATCAGGTGGACATGTCGCAAGCGCTGGTCGAAGACCTGACCGCTTACGAACACTTCAACGCCTTCTTCACCCGCGCCCTGAAAGACGGCGCACGTCCTCTGGACCAGACTCCGGGCGCGATCCTCAGCCCGGCCGACGGTGCTGTCAGCCAGCTCGGCCCGATCGAACACGGTCGCGTGTTCCAGGCCAAGGGCCACAGCTTCAGCGTGCTGGAATTACTCGGCGGTGACGCGGCCAATGCCGCGCCGTTCATGGGTGGCGACTTCGCCACCATTTACCTGTCGCCGAAGGACTACCACCGCGTGCACATGCCGCTGGCCGGCACCTTGCGCGAAATGGTCTACATCCCGGGCCGGATCTTTTCGGTCAACCAGACCACCGCTGAAAACGTGCCAGAACTGTTCGCCCGCAACGAGCGCGTGGCGTGCATTTTCGACACCGAGCGCGGCCCGATGGCGGTTGTGCTGGTCGGCGCGATGATCGTCGCTTCGATCGAAACCGTGTGGGCCGGTCTGGTCACACCGCCGAAACGCGAGCTGAAAACCTTCCGTTACGACGAAGCTGCGCGTGCGCCAATCCATCTGGAAAAAGGTGCCGAACTGGGTCGCTTCAAGCTGGGTTCGACCGCTATCGTGCTGTTTGGCCCGGATCAAGTGAAATGGGCTGAAGAACTGGTTGCCGGCTCGCCGGTACAGATGGGTCAAGGCCTGGCGCTGCCGAAAGCCTGATTCTAGAAACACACAATCCCTGTAGGAGCTGCCGAAGGCTGCGATCTTTTGATCCTGGTTTTAAGATCAAAAGATCGCAGCCTTCAGCAGCTCCTACACGTTGTTATCTGTGCATCTTCAATGACGATGCGTTGAGGCAGAACACCCGCTCGCTTATTTGCTGCTATGGTTTTTGGCATGAGCCAGACCATATCCTCCCCACAGTTGCGCGCCCCGACCCCAAGTCAGCCGCGCCTGTCATTTTGCGAAGCCACTCCGCGCGACCTTAAGCGCTGGATCGCCGGCCTGCCCAAGGCCAACATCGGCGAAACCGCCCGCCTGCTGTATCAAAGCCTGGGCGAACTCAATCAATTGCTTACCCCCAGCGGCAATCGCCTGCAATTGCTCGAATTGCTGCGACCGGAAGTTTATTTCGTCTGCCAGCATCTGGAGCGGCATTTTCTGCATCAGGCGATCATGCTCGACGAACGCTCGCGCAAGATCAGCAACCTGTGTCAGGCCCTGCAAAGTCAACTGGCCATCGGCTACAAGCAGATCGTCCTGCGTATTACGCCGAAATACGGCAAAGATCGCGCAGTACTGGTCAGCACAGCCCTGCAACGCGCGGCACATGCTTTGAAGGGCCAACTTGTGCGCGCCACGCAACTGTACAGTCCACCGCCGGAACACCTGTGGTTCGAACTGCATCAGCTATATCGCACAGCGTGTGAGTTGCAACTGCAACAGCACCGGGTGCATGACGACCTGGCCAGCCTGACCACAGAGTTGAGCCTGGAACAGGCCTACATCGCCGCCCTGCTGCTGGGCAGCGCTCGTTGCAATCAACTGCGGCAAAATCAGATCGCCCGCCTCGCCGAAGTGCTTGAACCGTGGAGTGCCTTGCTCAAACTGCAGCCTGCGCGCGCAGACGCCGGCTTGTTCGCGGTCAGCGCCGAAATCGATGCCGGGCCGCGTTACCGCAGCATGTTCCGCAGCGAGCAACAAGCGGGACTACTCGGTTTCGATCCGCAACCGCTGGTAAACACCCTCGAAGCGCACTTGCTGCATCAGGACACGTCGACGCCCTTAGCGATCCCGACCGGGCTCAGCTTCGACACCCTGCAACACTTGCATGCCACTTGGGGCCAGGCCGCTGAGCGCAGTTTTCAGCGCACCGTGGGCCAGGGCAATCTGACCGTGTGCGTCGGCATGAGCGCCCTGCACTTTTATCTGGGTGGCGAGCGCACGTTCAGCGACCTGCTCAAACACCCCGGCGCCCGTGCGGCGAATTTCAGTCGAGCGGTGGCCCAAGGCGAAAAAGACAGCTGGAGCCAGGCGTTCGATGCCGCACCGCAAAACAATGAGCAGTTTTTGCCCTACGAAGAAATCCAGTACGACCACCTCGTCGAAGACGAAAGCAGTGCCGACGCGGCGCCGCACTATCCGACCTATGCCCTGCCGGTGATCAATCACAGCCCCGGCGGTTATTGCCTGGCGTGGCCAAATGAGGTGCCCGCCGAACTGCAGGCCGGGGAAATGCTCGGCATTCAGGACAGCGTCAGTCTGGGCTGGAGCATTGCGGTGATCCGCTGGATTCGTCAGGTGCGTGGCGGTGGTACGCAAATGGGCATCGAACTGGTGGCACCGCATGCGCAGCCGTGCGGCTTGCAATTGGTGCGTTCGAGGGACGATCACAGTCAGTATCTGCGCGGACTCTTGTTACCGGAGATCAGTTCGATCGACTTACCGGCAACCTTGCTGGCGCCGCGATTGCCGTTTCAGGAAGGCAATAAAGTACTGATCAACACCCAGGGCGAAGAACACCGCGCCGGCCTGGATCGTCGGGTGGCGAGTACGCACAGTTTCAATCAGTTTGCTTATCGCTCGCTGGAGGCCGCGCAGAATGGCGCGAGCGAGGAGGATTTTGATTCGTTGTGGAAATCACTCTAAAGCAAAAGATCGCAGCCTGCGGCAGCTCCTACAGGAAACCTACGTAGGAGCTGCCGAAGGCTGCGATCTTTTGCTCTTTAATTACAACTGCCCATCACGATCGCGAAAGCCCAGCAGATACAGCACGCCATCCAGACCCAACGTCGAAATCGCCTGCTTCGCCGATTGCTTGACCAGCGGCTTGGCACGGAACGCCACACCCAAACCGGCAATCGCCAGCATCGGCAGATCATTCGCACCGTCGCCGACCGCGATAGTCTGTTCCAGACGCAAACCTTCCTTGTGCGCCAATTCTTTCAACAGGTCAGCCTTGCGCTGCGCATCGACAATCGGTTCGATTGCCACGCCAGTGCACTTGCCATCGACCACTTCCAGTTCGTTGGCGAACACGTAGTCGATGCCGAGTTTGGCCTGCAATTGCTTGGCGAAATAGGTGAAGCCACCAGACAAAATCGCGGTCTTGTAGCCCAGACGCTTGAGCTCGGCAAATAGCGTTTCGGCGCCTTCGGTCAGACGCAGCGAGGCGCCAATCGAATCCAGCACGCTGACGTCCAGGCCTTTGAGCAAGGCCAGACGCTCTTTGAAGCTGGCGCGGAAGTCCAGTTCGCCGGCCATCGCCCGCTCAGTGATTGCGGACACCTGCTCACCCACGCCGGCAGCCTTGGCCAGTTCGTCGATGACTTCGGCTTCGATCAAGGTCGAATCCATGTCGAACACCGCCAGACGACGGTTGCGACGGAACAGCGAATCTTCCTGGAAGGCGATGTCGACGTTCAGTTCCTGGGCAACGCTGAGGAATTCGGCACGCAGCGCCTGCGGATCGGCCGCTTCGCCACGCACGGAAAACTCGATGCAGCCCTTGCCCTTGTCGGCCGGGGTGTCCAGCGGCATGCGACCCGACAGACGGTCGATGTGGTCGATGTTCAGACCGTATTTGGCGGTGATCGAGCTGACGGCCTGCAATTGGCCGGCGGTCACTTTGCGGGTCAGCAGGGTAACGATATGGCGTTTCTTGCCCTGATTGCCCACCCACTGCTGGTAATCCTCTTCGGACACCGGAGTGAAGCGCACCTGTTGGTCGAGCTCGTAGCCCTTGAACAGGATGTCCTTGAGCACGGATTTACCCTGCTCCGAATCGGGAATTTCAACCAGGATGCCGAACGACAGGGTGTCGTGGATCACCGCCTGACCGATGTCGAGAATGTTCACACCACCTTGTGCCAGAACACCGGTAATGGCTGCCGTCAGACCCGGACGGTCGACTCCCGTGATGTTAATCAGGACGATTTCGCGCAACGCGCACCCCCGCAACTGGAAAAAAACCGCATTCTACCCACTTTCAGTGACCATCGGGCACCGCGAGCGCTTTGCCGGTCTAGGG
>NZ_JBIUVX010000025.1:49490-51166 GCF_044743175.1 Pseudomonas sp. NPDC087690 | reverse complement strand
ATAGCCAGCCATAACGTGATCCTGGTCGCTCTGGCCCTGGTGATCTATTCCTGCGTGATGGGCCAGCAATTCAAGCAGGCCATGCACCAGCAGGCCGATGCGCTGGGCGAAAGCCTGACCACGCAGACCGCGACCTCGGCCACGGAGCTGCTGGTGTCCAACGACATCCTCAGCCTCAACGTGCTGCTCAACAACCTGACCAAGAACAAACTGGTCGCCCACGCGGCGATCTACAGCGTGGATAACCGCATCCTCGCCGAGTCCGGTCAGCGCCCCAAGCACAGCCTGCTGGGCGAAGCCGAAGGCATGTACGAGAGCAAGATCACTTTCCAGGACGTGACTGCCGGGCAACTGCGCATCAGCCTGGACATGGATCAGTTCCAGCAGCCGATGACCATCAGCCTGCAAAGCATGGGCATTCTCAGCGGCATTCTGCTGGCACTGTCGCTGGCCCTGAGCCTGCGTATGGGCCGCTACTTGTCGACGCCGCTGCTGCAATTGCGCGTCTGGCTGCGCCATATCGACGAACATACGCCGGGCACTGATCGTCAGGACGAGATCGGCGATCTGGCGCGGCAGTTGCACGCCGACTTCGCCCCGGAACCCGCGCCCAAGCCTGAGCCGGAACCCGAGTTCGAAGAGGAAGAGGACGACGAACCGGAGTTCGAGGTGCGCAACCTGCGTGATCCGAGCTTTGACGAAAGCCGTCCGCTGGCCGCACAGAAACCGGCGCCGCGCCACGTGGTCAGCACTGTTGAAGACGATGACGACGACGACGCCTTTGCCGATCTGCGCGACGAGTCACTCGATACCGCACCGCAACCGGTAACCCGCAAGGCCACGCCAAGCGTGCCACAACACAGCGCGGTGCTGGCGGTGCAACTGGGTTCGCAAGAGCAATTGCGTCGCCTGCCACGCGCGCGCCTGGAAGAATTGCTGGAGCGTTATCGCGACTGCCTCGATCAGGCCGCGTCGTTGTATCAGGGCGAAATCGAAACCCTGAACGATGGCAGCACACTGATGCTGTTCCACACCGAAGACAGCGGCGACGACTACCTGACCAATGCGATCTGCTGCGGCGAGCTGCTGCGGGCGCTGGGCCATCAATTGCAGATCGAAGTCGCAGACAGCGGCATCACCCTGCAATTGCAGTTGGGTCTGACTTTGGGTGACGAACTGTTTGGCCTGAGCCAGATTGATCTGCTGCTGACCGACTCGGCGCAGGACGCACTGGCCCTGTCGCAACACAGCCGCAACCTGCTGCTGGTGGAGCGCAAGATCAGCGATGACACGCTGATTCGCCAACGTGCGCGAATCCGCCCGATTGCCAGCCCTGAGGGTGCTTGCTGCGTGGAGCGGTTGATGGAGCCTTATCCGTCGATGCTGGAACGCCAGCTCGCGCGGATGCATGAGCGTCGGGCTTAAGTTCCAGGCCTGATGTGAAGAAGCCCGCAGACAAGCGATTGTCTGCGGGCTTTTTTGTGGGTGACTGAAGGGCCCCTCACCCTAGCCCTCTCCCAGAGGGAGAGGGAACTGACCCGGGGATATTGCCGGAATACACCGACCTGCACGTCCTGCTTTGAATCCATAACCGCCAAGCGCTTGCAGGTCGATGTATAGCGCCAGACACCTCGGTCAGTCCCCTTTCCTTCCGGAAGAGGGAACTGACCCGGGGC